>JBHAZV010000027.1:0-132121 GCA_041781135.1 Acidaminobacteraceae bacterium | reverse complement strand
GAAAGCCTGTCGGGGCTTATACTCGCCGAAAGCCTGTCGACGACTTCTTCCACATATTCATTCTTCGCCTCATAATAATCATAGAACTTTTCCGTCACTTCGAGATAAACCTTGCGCTTATCAGTCTCCGAAGGCACCTTGCGAACATAGCCCTTTCTGACAAGACTTGCAACTTTATAAGTCATATTCGGTTGAGAAAGCTCCAAAAATGCGGCCAGCTCGTTTATTGTCGGTCTTTTGAGCGCATGAATCACCTCGACGGCAAATGTTTCGGTAGCCGTAAGGCTCGTTTCCTTGTTTTCAATGCCCCTGAACATATTTTTGTACAGATTCAGCCTGAATTTCCGGTAAATATCGCTAAATACATCGTCGAGCGCTGTTGCTCTCCTTCGGCGTTTCTTGCTCAAAATACCTCCCAGCCGATTATATCACACAATCGCAAAAGAAATTTCGCATTTCATGACTTCTCTGCCGCCGACCAAAATCCTGCCGCTGCCCATGCCTATATTCGCGCGTCTGCCGACAATAGCGCACTCTATTTCGAGCACATCTCCCGGAACTACCGGAGCCCTGAACCTCGCGTTCCTTACTCCGCCCAAAAACGCCTTCTTGCCCGGCTCGCCTGCGAGCACGGCTACTGCTCCCACCTGTGCTACCGCCTCTATCTGCAATACTCCCGGCATAACCGCGTGACCCGGAAAATGCCCCTGAAAAAACTGTTCATTCCCGCTGACGCACTTGATGCCCTTTGCAGAAACGCCTTCTGTAAGCTCGATAATCCTGTCTATCATCAAAAAAGGATAACTGTGTGGAAGTATTTGCCTTATCTCTTCAAAGCTCAGCATTGCCCCTCCCACTTTTTGTAAACTAATACAGCGTTATGACCGCCAAAGCCAAGCGAGTTTTTAACCGCATACCTTATCTCCATATCCCTGCAGCCGCCTGTAACAAGGTTGAGGTCACAATCCGGATCAAAAGTCCTGTATCCGACTGTATACGGAGCAAAACCCTCTTCGATACCGATTATGGTGATAATCGATTCCATTGCCCCGGCAGCGGCGAGCAGATGCCCCATCTGCGATTTGGATGAGCTGACGCAGAGTTTCCTGTAATGCTCTCCAAACGCCGCTTTTATTGCAACGGTTTCGTACTTGTCATTCATCGGTGTGGAAGTTCCGTGCGCATTAAAGTAATCGACATCCACAGGAAGTATTCCCGCATCGCTGAGCGCAGATTCTATCGCCTTAGCTGCATATATCCCGTCCGGAGATGGTGAAGTTATGTGATAGGCGTCGCACGAAACCCCATAGCCGACAACCTCGGCATATATATGCGCGCCCCGTGCAGTGGCGTGACTCAGTTCTTCGAGCACAAGCACGGCAGCTCCCTCGCCCATTACAAACCCGCTGCGCTCAAGATCAAAAGGTATGGATGCACGCGCTCTGTCAAAAGAAGTCGTCATTGCCTTCATCGATGTAAATCCGCCGATGCCGAGGTCGGTTATGCTCGCCTCGCTGCCTCCTGCAAAGACTATATCCTCGTAGCCGTGCCTGATCGCCCTGTACGCTTCGCCTATGGCGTTGGTACCGCCGGCGCAGGCAGCTACAGGACAGTGGCATGCACCATGCAGACCAAGTTCAATAGAGCACAGCGCGGCTGTGAGATTCGATATAGCCATAGGTATAAAATAAGGCGATATTTTATCAAATCCGCGCTCCTCACCCCTCCTGTACTCTCTCTCGATACTCTCTATACCGCCTATGCCGGAAGATATATATGCAGCCGCCTTAGCGCCGTCCAGATTTCCGACTGCAAATCCGGCGTGTTCAAAAGCCCTTTTAGCCGCAATAATTCCGTACTGATTCACCCTGTCGAGCCGCCTTGCGGTCTTTTTATCAAAATAATCCTCTTCGCTGTAGTCCTTTATTTCGCACGCAAGCTTGACCTCGCGCTCCGAAATGTCAAATCTTGTTATCTCGCGAACTGCACAGTGACCGCTTAGCAGATTTTTCAATAGTTCATCTCTGCTGTGCCCAATCGGACTTATAAATCCGTAGCCTGTAATTACAACTCTTTTCACAATACTCATACCCCGCTAAACACTCATGCCGCCGTCGACGCTGAACACCTGCCCTGTTATGTAAGCAGATTTCTCAGAGGCAAGAAAGCCTACAAATGCCGCAACATCCTCCGGACGCCCAAACCTTTTCAAAGGAATACCTGCAAGCGCAGCCTCCCGCACATTCTCCGCAAGCACATCTGTCATCGGAGTTTCAATAAAGCCCGGAGCTACTGCATTTACAAGCACGCCGCGGGATGCAAACTCCCTCGCCAATGATTTTGTAAGACCAATAAGCCCCGCCTTTGCCGCAGAGTAATTTGCCTGACCCGAATTGCCATGCAGCCCCACATATGACGAAATATTTATAATTCTGCCCCTCCTTGCCTTCATCATTATCGGAAAAACAAGCTTAGAGAGATAAAAAGCCGAATTCAGATTTGTGCTGACGACAGTTTCGAAATCCCTCGGCGTCATTCTCAAAACAAGATTATCCCTTGTAATCCCCGCATTATTTACAAGCACCTCTATTCCGCCGAATTTTCCTGAAATTTCGCTGACAAGCTTTTCGCATTCGTCATAGTCGGAAATATCTGCGGCGCAGATAATTATATCCTCTCCAAGCTCCCGTCTAAGCGCTTCGGAGCGTTCGTCGGCTTTTCTGACGACTGCTGCGACCCTGTACCCATCCGCCGCAAGTTCCCTGCAGACCGCCGCTCCGATTCCGCCTGCCGCACCTGTCACCACCGCTGATTTTTTTAGTAAATTCATTTATTCTCCTCACTTTCCGCAGCACGCCTTCCGATAAACTCTGCAAGGCTCGCCGAATCGCTGATGCTATAGACGATGGCATCCGGAAATTCTTTTTTTATAATAGAGCAAGCAGTGCTGCCGCATCCGATCTCGACGAACCGCTCCACTCCGGCATCGACCATATTTTTTAGGCACTCGTAGAGCCTGACCGCCGAGCGCATCTGATTTATTAAATTTTTCCTGTAAATTTGCCTAAGCTGTTCGCAATCTGTTGTGTCAGTTTCGAGCGGCTTTCCCGAAAAATTGGTATATAGCGGCTTTTGCGCCCGTTTCCAATGGATGCTCTCTGCTTGCAATGCAAGCTCATCAGCTGCCGAATCCATGTACGGAGTGTGAAAAGGACCCGAAACCCTGAGCGGAATAATCCTGGCTCCAAGCTCGCGGAGCCTTTTCTGCGCGGCGTTCACTGCGCCGGATTCCCCGGACACCACAATCTGCTTCGGACTGTTGATATTCGAGACATATGCCGCTCCAAATCCTGCTTCTGCCGCATTTTCAAGCTCCCTGCGAATAATTTCTTCATCCGCGCCGGCAACGACGCACATACTGCTGTCTATGCCGCGAGCAGCTGCCGCCATTGCTCTGCCTCTGACGGCTACAAGTTTTATTGCATCCTCTGCCGAAATAGCGCCCACAGCAGCGAGCGCCGAATATTCACCAAGGCTTATTCCCGCAGATGCATCAGGCAATATGCCATTTTTTAACAAAATATCCAGTATTGCCAGCTGATGCGCGACCATTATCGGCTGAAGATTCTCTGTCAGCGAAAGCGCGTCGATATCTCCATAAAAAGCAATATTTCTGAGGTTTTCCGGCAGCATATTATATACTCGCCTCGAATCCTCAAAATCCGCAAATATATCTGCGCCCATCCCTGTAAATTGAGAACCCTGACCACTGAATAAAAACGCTGTCTTTTTATGCTTCATTTTGAACGTCCCTACTGCTTACAGACATTGCAAGCGAAGCTCGCGCATGCTCGTATTCCCGGATAAATCCGTCTATTCGCTCCTTTACAGGCAGAATGTCATTAAACTGCCCAACCGTAAAGCCGGCCATCACCGAGCCATCTACTACATCGCCCTCTCTGACAGCCCTGCCGAGCGCGCCCAAGGTGTAATTTTCGAGTTCTTCAAGCCCAGCCCCCGCCTGCTCGAGCCGGTGGTATTCGCGGGTCATTTCATTTTTGATAAGCCGTATAGGCATGCCGCCTCTGCGTCCTATAACAGTTATCTTGGACGCGTTTGCCCTGAGAATTGCCTCCTTGTAATTCGGATGCAGCGGGCATTCCTCTGTAAACAGCAGCGCTGTGCCAATCTGAACTCCGGCTGCTCCAAGCACCTCCGCAGCCAACATCTGCCTTCCGCAAGCAATTCCTCCCGCAGCTATGACGGGCATCGAAACCTGAGTCACAGTCTGAGGCACAAGTGTCATTGTAGTCATTTCTCCTATATGTCCTCCCGCCTCTGTACCCTCGGCAATTACCGCCAAAACACCCGAGCGTTCGAGTCGGCGTGCTATGCTCGGAGAAGATACGAGCGGCAAAACCGATATTCCGTTTTCGCGGAACAGCTCCATATACTGGTGCGGACTGCCCGCTCCTACAGTCACAAAACGTACGCCATGCTTCGCGACCACTCCTATCAGCTCTGAAATATGCCTGCTTAACATCACCAGATTCACCGCAAACGGTCTATCTGTCAAATTTTTACAGATATCTATTTCCCTTTCAAGCTGCTCGGACTTCATTCCACCGGCGGCTATCGTCCCAAGCGCACCCGAATTAGAAACTGCTGCGGCAAATTCACCGCTGGCAATATTTGCCATCCCGCCTTGGATTATTGGAAAATCAGTGCCAAGCAATTCGTTTATATACATCCTTCTTATCATTTTCACTGCCACTCCATCACAACGCTCGACACGGTCAGACCTGCGCCAAAGGCTGTAAGCAAAAGCCTGTCTCTGCGCTTTAGAGCTCCGCCCTCCGCAAGTTCGTTCCAAAGGAGCGGTACACTCGCCGCCGAAGTGTTTCCATATCTTTCGAGATTATGATG
The DNA here is from genome assembly GCA_041781135.1 of Acidaminobacteraceae bacterium. Taxonomy (GTDB): domain Bacteria; phylum Bacillota; class Clostridia; order Peptostreptococcales; family Acidaminobacteraceae; genus JAUMXJ01. Next base: position 127,195 of record JBHAZV010000027.1, on the reverse strand, counting down.
GAATTTTTCTTCAGATATACCGGTTCGCTTGCAAATCTGCTCAATAATCCTGATATTCGCCTGATGACAGAGCACATGGTCTATATCATCCTTTGATAAACCGCTCTTTTCGAGCACCGTTTCCACAGAAAGCGGCACCTTGTCTATAGCAAATCTATACACATTATTGCCGCGCATACTTACCTTGCCGCCCTTTTTCATAAAGAGATCTTCATCATTGCCGTATGTTTTCACATCGGCAAAAAACATACCGCCCTCCGTTTTTTCGAACAGTATTCCCGCCGCTCCGTCCCCAAAAAGTATTGCAGTCGTCCGATCCGAAAAATCAAGATAATCCGAAATCGTCTCCGACGCTACCACCATGCCGCACTCTCCCGGCCGAAGATACCTTTCGGCAATTATCAGAGCGCCGACAAAGCCTGCGCATCCGATATTGATGTCAGCGCACAGCATATCCGGCTGAAGCCCAAGCTCGAGCTGAATTTTTGCAGCGATCGAAGGCACTATCAAATCCGGAGAAAATGAGGCATGAAGAATCAGCCTGATATCCCTTCCAATCACCGAATCGCCAAGCTGCCTTGCGACCCCGAGCGCCATTTCCATAGTATTTTCATCCCGAACAAATCGCCTCTCCGATATGCCTGTACGGGTGACAATCCATTCGTCGCTCGTATCCAAAATCCCCTCAAAATACTGATTATTTACAGCCTTCTCCGCCTTAATCCCTGCCGTTTTTAATACACTGATTCCCATGATTCCTCTGTCACTTCCCGATTTTTCTGAATTTTTCAAAGCGCTCATTTCTCAGCGCCGCGCCGCGCTTTCCGCAGAGCGTTTTAAGAGATGACCGAAGCGCCGCCCTTACAGCCTCAAGGCCAGGTACCAAAACGTGCGGTTCCTCATAGAGCACCCCGTCCACAATGCCGGCTTTTGCAAGGTCTCCCGCAGTAAGTTTCATTAGCTCCGCCGCCTCCGGCGCCAGAGCAGCGTCCTTCCAAAGAATACTGGCAAACCCCTCCGGTGAAAGAATAGAAAACACAGCATTTTCCAGCATATAAATCCTGTTTGCCACTGCAAGCGCCAGAGCGCCGCCGCTCCCGCCCTCACCGATTACAAACGAAACTATCGGCACTTCAAGCCTGCTCATCAGCGCAAGCGCCGACGCTATCGCCTCGGACTGGCCGCGCTCCTCCGCATCTACGCCCGGAAATGCCCCGGGCGTATCAATAAATGTTACTATTGGCCTGCCAAACTTCTCGGCAGCCTCCATCAGCCTTTTTGCCTTGCGATAACCCTCCGGCTTCGGCATACCGAAATCAGTTTCAAGCCCCTCGTCTATTCCTCTTCCCTTTTGTATTCCGATAAAAGTGACGGCTTTTCCGCAAAACGAAGCGATACCGCCGATCACCGCCTTGGAGTCCCCGATATTTCTGTCGCCGCGGAGATAGACTATATCATCAAAGAGATTTTCTATAAAATCCCGCGCTTTTGGTCTGTTTTCGCTCCTTGCCGCCCTCACCCTGTCATAAGCGTTTATTTCTCTGATTTTATCAATTTGTTTGTTCTTCACTTCTCTACCTACAAAGAATGCAGCTTGAGTATTCTTGCAATAAGCTCGCGCTGACTGCCGCGGGGCGCAATGGCGTCTACAAAACCGCATTCAACGAGTTTTTCGGCGCGCTGAAACCCGTCAGGCAGCCGCTGCCGCATTGTCTGTTCTATGACCCTCGGACCTGCAAACCCTATGAGCGCCCTCGGCTCGGCAAGAATTACGTCACCCAAAAATGCGAATGATGCGCTGACCCCGCCCATCGTCGGATTGGCGAGCAAGCTTATGTACAGCAGCTTTTTTTCGGCAAGCCGCTGCACCACAGCCGCCGTCTTAGCCATCTGCATCAGAGAAAATATCCCCTCCTGCATTCGCGCCCCTCCGCTTGCAGAAATCACTAAAATAGGAATTTTTTTCTTTAACGCATATTCAAAAGCTTGAGATAATTCCTCGCCTAAATAAGTTCCCATGCTCCCCATCAGGAAGGAAGGTTCAAGCGCCACAGCACAGACCGGATGCTTTCTGATGCTTCCCACCGCAACGCTTATCGCATCGCTAAGATTTTTTGATTCGCAGAGTTCTTTAAGCTTTTTCCTGTAACCCGGAAATACTATCGGATCACGCTGAACAGCGCCAAACGACATAAGCCGGTATCCGCGGTCGAGCAGGTATTCAAATCGCTTTTTTCCGCTGATTTCATGGTGTTCCCCGCAGTGCAGACAAGTGTTAAGAGCTTCTTCAAATGCACGTAATTCCACCATCGCACCGCAAACAGCGCACTTTGTAAAAACTTTTTGCTCCCGCTCTGCAAGCCGCCTCTGATTTCTTATGCTTTCCAATAATTTTTTTCTGCCGAGAAGCCCTTCCATCAAGCCTCCGAATTTTCGATTTTCATCATTTTCTCTATAAGATTTTTCTCGTGTTTTTCAAGGTAAGATGTGCTGATATCACCTTTTATAAAATCAACTTCGTGCAGCAATGCATAATGGAAGCCGAGATTTGTATCCACTCCGTCTATAACTGTTTCCTCTATCGCACGGCGCATCATTTTAATTGCTTCAAGTCTGTTTCTGCCCTTTACAATGAGTTTGCCGAGCATAGAATCGTAGTAGGGCAGAATTTCCGCGCCATGATATATTCCGCCTTCGAACCTCGTATTAAATCCGCCGGGCGGCAGGTAAAAACTGATGCGTCCACATGATGGCGCAAATCCGGCAAACGGGTTTTGAGCGTTTACCCGTATCTCTATCGCATGGCCGTCTTTTTTGATACCTTCCTGCGAATACCTGATTTTAAGCCCAGCGGCTATTCTCAGCTGCTCTTTAACTAAATTTATTCCAGTTATCATCTCGGTTACGGGATGTTCCACCTGTATCCTCGTGTTCATCTCCATAAAATAAAAATTTCCGCTCTTGTCGACTATAAACTCTACAGTTCCGGCGCCCTCGTACCCGCAGGCGCTTGCGCACCTAACCGCAGCTTCGCGCATCTCAAGCAGCAGCTCTTCCGGCAGAAACGCGCATGGAGCTTCCTCCAAGATCTTCTGATTATTCCTCTGTATGCTGCATTCGCGCTCATAAAGATGCACTATGTTTCCAAACGAGTCTGCAAGTATCTGGATTTCTATGTGTCGCGGCTCCTCTATCAGCTTTTCGGCATATATCCGATTATCTCCAAATGATACCTGTGCCTCTCGCTTTGCCATCAACCAGCTGTCTGTAAGCTCGGACTCGGTATAAACCCTTCGCATTCCCTTTCCGCCGCCCCCCGATGCCGCCTTAAGCAAAATGGGATAACCAATAACTCGAGCCGCTTCTCTGAGGCTTTCCGCATCCTCCGCACCTATATCGCAACCCGGCACCACCGGCACTCCCGATTCCTGCATCAGCCTCCTTGCAGAGAGCTTATCGCCCATAACCGAAATAGTCGCAGCGCTCGGTCCCACGAGCTTGATGCCGCTTTGCTCGACCATTCGCGCAAACTCCGGGTTCTCCGAAAGAAACCCGTATCCGGGATGGATTCCGTCACAGCCGGAAGCAAGCGCGGCCGCAACAATATTCCGCATATTCAGATAACTGTCTGCGCCCCTTGCTCCTCCAATGCACACGGAACTGTCCGCCAAAAAGACAACCGGCTGCTTTGAATCAGCTTCGGAGTATGCAGCTACAGTTTCGATTCCCATCTCCCTGCACGCTCTGAAAATACTCAGCGCAATCTCGCCGCGATTAGCAATCAGAACCCTTTTAAGCATTATTTCTCCAGCAGAAAGAGCAGCTGATTATATTCTGCAACCGCTTCATTTGCCAAAAATATTCTGGAAACCCTGCCGCTTACCGGAGACTTAATTTCATTGAGCATCTTCATGGATTCAAGTATGCAGAGCGCCTGCCCCGCTTCTACCATATCTCCCTCCTTTACAAACGGCTCTGCACCCGGCTCTTTGGCAGAATAAAACACCCCGACTAACGGAGATCTGACCTCAACCACGCGCTCCGACGCCGCTACATTCTCCGCTTCGACGCAAATTTCCTGCGCAACGCCGCCGCTTCGAATTACGCTGTGCTGCAAAGCACCGCTGACTGCAGCAACGCCCAAATCTGTCGTAATTGCAGAAGAAGCTTTTTTCAGGCTGATGCGAAAATCTCCGAGCTGAAGCTCCATACTGCCGCAGGCACTCTCATCAAAAAGCCTTACAACGGCCTTGACATCCTTCAAATTAAGATTCATTTTTCTCTCTTATTTATGCAGCTCTTACTTATTCAGAAAATTATAAATATCACCGATTGTTTTAAAATTAGCAAATTCGCCGTCGGGAATCTTTACCCCGAAGGCGCTCTCTATTTCGTAAGACATCTCGACAGCATCGAGCGAATCTAATTCGAGATCCTCGCGCAGAGATGTATCCATAGTAATCTCCCTGCTGCCTGTGCTGAAGTTCTCTCTTATAATGCCAACCAGTTCTTCAAATTTCATGTTTCCTCCTATACATAAATTATTTTATATAAAATAATTTATGTATATTCTATACGCCGCCTGCCGATTCGTCAAGTATAAATTCAAAAAAAATCTTTGGTATAGAACCGGGCAAATAAAAAAACCGCCGAAGGCGGTAAACCAAAGGCGGTAAATACAAAAGGTGCGGCTTTAAAAGAATGAAAGCTGATTTGTCATGGAAAGGCCGTCAAACGCCCCTGTGGAGCTAAGACCTTCCAAAGCTGTCTTGTTTATTCCAGTCTTTGACTGGAAATCCTCGACAGACAGAAACCCTCCATATTCCTCTCTTGCGGCTACAATGCTGTTTGCAGCGCTTTCAGCTACGCCGCGTATTGCCTGCAGCGGCGGCTGCAACTTTCCGTCGACTATGCGGAACTTTGTACTGTCAGACTCCATCAAATCTACATTCACAAACTCATAGCCCCTTTTGAACATCTCCACAACTACCTTGTAAACCTGCGCGCTTGCCCTGTCCTTTGCAGAGCTGTCTATTTTGTCGAGTTCGGGTATCAGGCGTTCAAGCGCCTGCTCGCCCTTTCTAACTACTTCAAAATCAAAATCGCTCACATTCAGCGAAAAAAATGTAGCATAAAACGCAAGAGGATAGTGTACCTTAAAATAAGCAATCCTTATACTCTGCATCACATATGCCGCCGCATGCGCCTTCGGAAAAAGATATGATATTTTTTGACAGGATTCTATATACCAGTCCGGCATCTGAACTTTTTTCAGCTCCGCCAGATCCTTATCATCTACGCCCTTACCCTTGCGCACCTTCTCCATTATCTGAAAAGCCGTCTGTGCATCGCAACCCTTGGCTATCAGCTTATTCATTATATCTTCTCTTGTCGCTATTACCTCGCCAAAAGGCACTCTGCCGCTGCGGACGTCATCCTCCGCATTGTCCTTCCAAACCATCGTACCGTGCGAAAGTCCGGAAATCCGCACAAGGTCAGTGACATTGTTAGGCCGCGTGGTTTTAAGCATTCCGAGCACAAAATGCGTGCCAAATTCAGGTATGCCGAGAGCGCCTACGTCGTCCGGTTCTGAACCTCTGATATTAAGCGCGTCAGCCGATTTGAAAATGCTTATCGTAGCAGGGTCGTCAAGGCGGATATCCATGACATCGACTCCGGTGTAATCTCCGAGCATTCTGAGAGCAGTCGGACTTTCATGCCCAAGCACATCAAGCTTTAGCAAAGTCCCCTTTAGCATACCGTAGTCAAAGTGAGTAGCCTGAGCGTATTCTGCGCCGCCCTCTATCTTCGCCAAAAAAATCGGAGAAAAATAATTTATGTCATATTCCTTCGGAAGCACGAGCACACCTGCGGGGTGCTGTCCGGTAGCGCGCTTAACGCCCTGTATTCTCTTGCTGTGCTTCATTATAAGCGCCCTCGGCCAGTTTTTTCCGTTATCCTCGAGGTATTTTTTGACATTTCCTATTGCCGTTTTCTCGGCATATGTGCCGACTGTTCCGGCCTTGAATGTATGACCCTTGCCAAAAAGTTCCTCGCAATATTTCTGAGCGGTGCTCTGATAGACGCTCGCAAAATTAAGATCTATATCCGGCTCTTTATCTCCTTTGAATCCAAGGAACGCCTCAAATGGGATGTCGCACCCGTTGCGTTTGAGGGTTTCTCCGCACAAAATGCAGGTCTTCATCGGAAGGTCGAAGCCCACAATGCTCGTATCATCCGAAAATTCGCTTACACGGCATTTTTCGCAGTGATAATGGGGCGGAAGCGGGTTTACATCGGAGATCCCGCCCAAAAAAGCTGCAAGAGAAGAACCTACGGAACCACGCGAACCCACAAGATATCCGTCCTCATTAGACTTTTTGACCATTTTATTGGAAATCAGGTAGAGCGAGCCGTAGCCGTTCTCTATAATTGCGTGAAGTTCGCGGGACAGGCGCGCCTCGACAATCTGAGGCAGCTGGTCGCCGTAAATTTTACGCGCATTTGAATAGCATATGCGCTTTAGTTCTTCCTCTGCGCCTTCGAGAGTTGGCGAGTATGTTCCGCTCGGCACAGGCTGGATGGGGCTTGTCAGCGATGCAAAATATATACTGTTGTCGATTACGACCTTTTCGGCATCGGAGCCGAGATAGGAGAATTCCTGCAGCATCTCCTCGGTTGTACGAAGATATTTCAGCCCTCTGTTTACAAACGAACGCCGCGTCCTGCTATGAAGCATTATATCGCGCGCGATCATTTCGCTTGGCTCCGCAAAAAATACGTCGCCGGTGGCAACTGTTCTGATTCCAAGCTCAGATGCCAGCATATGCAGCCGAAGGAACAATTCTCGCACCTGATTCTCGCTGTTAAAATAATCTGTTCCAACACCATGGTCAGGAACATAAAAATTTGCCGCGGGCATCAGCTCCACAAAATCATAGTAGCCCATAAGGCTTTTTATTTCACTGTCGCTTTTATTCATGAGCGCCGCATCATACAACGCGCCGTCCTCGGCCCCGCTCCCAAGCAGAAAATGCTCCCTCTGCTCAAGGAGCTCGCTAAGCCGCATATTGCCGCCATAATTGATATTTGCGCTTGACAAAAGCTTGTAAAGTGGACTCCTGCCCTCCGGTCCTCTAAGCAATATCAGCATTTTTTCCGGTCTGAACTTTTCTATTGCAATATTTTCACGCACATATCGATTTAGCTGCCCGACCGTAGTTAGACCCAATTCCTTAAAAATACCCAAAAAATGAATAAATGCCTTGGCGGTGACTTCGGCGTCGGCCACGGCCCTGTGATGATCCGAAAAGGGGATTTTAAGATGTCTGACCAATGTTTCGAGCCCATATTTTTTTATAGGCAAAAACTGCCTTGCGAGCTGAATTGTATCTATAGCGGGTCTCAGCGGAACACCCTTTTCGGCGCACAGTTTATTCACAAAACTCATGTCAAAATCCGAATTATGCGCCACAAAGACCGAACCATCCGAAAATTTCATAAAATCATCAAACACTTTATCGATATCGGGCGCACCCGCGAGCATTTCGTCTGTAATATTTGTCAGCTCCACCGTTTCCTTAGAGAGCGGCTTTCCCAGAAATACAAAGCTGCTGAACCGGTCGACAACAGCTCCGCCACTTACTTTGACAGCTCCGAACTCTATTATGCAGTCATTGCGCGCCGAAAAACCCGTAGTCTCTATGTCAAACACTACAAAATCTCCGTTGAACGGATATTCATCGCTAATTCCGCCGAGAAACGGGCGCACATCGTCTACTACATATGCATCCATGCCGTATATAAACTTGTACCTTAAATCCTTGCCAAGACTAAACGCCTGGTCGAAGCCCTGAACCGAAGAATTATCGGTGACTGCAATTGCCGGAAACCCCCACTTCAGCGCTCTCTCAGCATATTCTTTAAGCGGACACATTCCATCCTGCTCGCTCATGTTTGTGTGCAAATGCAGCTCGACCCTTTTGCGCTTTGCGCCATCCATACGGCCTTCAGAGGTATTCGCCAAATTTATTTTATTGAACATCAGCACATAATCGTTTTCGAAATTGTCATATGTCAGACGCCCCATAACCTTTACATAGCTTCCAACTAAAATGTTTCTCGTGACAATGTCCGCAGTCTCCTCGTTTTCAAAAAAACTCTTGGCCGAGATTCCGTCATCAAAATCGGCTATTCCGAGCACTACAAGGTATTTATCGTCCCTCTTGGTCTTTATCTTATCGATATATGTGACCTCGCCGCATATCACAACGCTGCTGTCGGAGCTCCTTCTTACCTGCGATATAGGAATTTCGGTCTTTATGATTTTTTTGAACACATCCGCAGCAGGCAGCTGCGGAGCTGCAGCGTTTCTTTTAAGCAGCATCAGTTCGCCGCCGTCGAGCGTGTAAACTCTGACCAGATTTTTATCGACATAGTAATTAATAATTTGAATCTCGCTGAGATCAGAGAGTATTTGCTGTATTTCTTTTGCGTTCACCTCTGATTCGCTTATCGCGTGTATATTAAGGGCGTACTTCTTTTTGTCATAAACAAATTTCGCCATTATGCCTCCAATTCAAATTCCTTCGCCATTTCCACAAGACGGTCGAGCACTTCATTTTCGCTGATCTTGCCCACTATCTCGCCTTTTGAAAACAACAAATACTCGCCCGATCCTCCTGCAACTCCTATATCGGCGTCACGGGCTTCGCCCGGTCCGTTGACTGCGCATCCCATGACTGCAACATCAATGCTTGCTCTGATTCCTGAAAGGGCGTTCTCGACCCTCTCTGCGAGTCCGATAACATCGACATTTGTCCTCCCGCATGTAGGACATGCGATGACGTTCACGCCAAACCTGCGTATTCCAAGGGCGGCAAGCAGTGCCTTAGCGCATCTGATCTCCTCAGACGGGTCGGCGGCAAGGCTTACCCTAATCGTGTTGCCTATTCCATGATTCAACAGTATCCCAAGCCCGGCTGCGCTCTTTACAACGCCTGTGTACAGCGTGCCGGTCTCTGTGATTCCTATATGCATCGGATATTCGTACAGCTTATCTACCGCTTGCGAAACTGCAAGCGTCTCCGATATATCGCTCGATTTTACCGCCAGCACTATATTGTAAAAACCGAGTTCCTCTAAGAGCGCAACTTCGCTCCGAAGTGCACGAAGCATAGCTTCCGCCCTGCCATACTGCGCTACATCCGTTCTGTTTACTGAGCCGGAATTTACGCCAACCCTGATCGGCACTCCTGCGAGAGCAGCCTCGCGTGCAACCTCCGCCACTTTTTCACGAGAGCCGATATTTCCGGGATTTATACGAATTTTATCAGCGCCGCAAGCTATGGAATGAAGCGCCAATCTATGATCAAAATGTATATCCGCCACAATCGGTATATTCACTCTCTTTTTTATCTCGCTGATTGCGCGGGCAGCCTCGACACTCGGAACTGCAAGTCTTATTATATCGCATCCCAGCGCTTCGAGCTGCAGTACTTGGTTTACGGTGGCTTCTATATCCTCTGTCTTCGTATTGCACATCGACTGTATAGCAATCCGGTTGTTTCCTCCGATTTTGACTCTGCCTATATCAATAACGCGTTTTTTACGCTTTTCAGCTGCATTTATGCCGCCGGTAAGTTTGCTGACCATCACTGTCCCGCTCCGGATATCAGTCTCGCAATATCGCTGTAAAATGCATAGCCTATCATTGCGAATATAAGCACAATGCCCACGAGCATCAGCCCATACTCTACCTTTTGCCCAAGCTTTCTGCGAAACAGCATCTCTCCGAGCACTATGAGCGCCCTGCCGCCGTCAAGCACCGGAATCGGAATAAGATTTACAAACCCTATGCTGATCGAAATACTGCCCACAAGCATCAAAAGATGCATGTAACCTATTTCTCTGACATCCCCTACCACTTTGTACAGTCCGATAGGACCGACTATATCCTGATTTGATTTCAAAGAAAAAAGCGATGCAAAGCCATTGATCGTTCCGGACAGCATCTCCCTGAATGCAGCTGCGCTCGCTTTCAGCGAAGAAGCAAAATCCTTAAGCACCAGCGGCGTTACCCCGATTACATACCTTCCCGACTTGTTCAGCTCAGCCTGTACATCCCTTACTAAAATTTCTCCATTTCTTTCAATCACAAGCCTGATATCACCGCTCTGCGAAGAACTTATCAGCCTTGTAATGTCGCCCCAGCCATTTACAGCTTCTCCGCCTATTTCGATTATCCTGTCGCCGCTTTGGATTCCGGCCCGCTGCGCCGGAAGATTCTCGAGCGGCTTGTCAACAATATTGGAAATACTGCCATTTATGGAGAAATATGCCACCATAAGCGCTATGCCTATAACAAGATTATTAAAAATGCCGGCAAGCAAAATCGCAAGCTTTTGCAGAGGGTTTTTATTGCTGAAGCTGCGCAGTTGATCCTCTTCCGAAAGCGGTTCTTCTCCGTCTTCAGGTTCGTCTTCGGAATTTTCGCCGAGCATCCTCACGAAACCTCCGATCGGAATTGCCCTGACTGAATACACAGTCTCTCCGCGAGTCTTGGAAAAAACCACCGGACCCATGCCTATGGCAAATTCGAGCACCTTTACGCCGCAAATCCTTGCGACGGCAAAATGTCCAAGCTCGTGTACTATCACCACAAATGACAGTATTAATAAAAACAAAACAGCGTTTATAACCACGCTCATACAAACTCCTTCGCTCTGCGCTTTGCAAGAGCAATAACATCTTCGATCTGTTCAATAGATTCAACTGCGGTATTTTCGGTTGCATCGATTGTTCTGCCTATAATCGAGGAAATATCGTAAAATCCTATCCCACCACTGAGATAAGCATCTACAGCTACTTCGTTGGCTGCATTCATTACAGCCGGTATTATTCCGCCCGCTCTTGCAGCATCATATGCCAACCCGAGGCACGGGAATGTAGAAACATCCGGCTCCTTAAAGTTGAGCCCGCCTGAAAGCATCGTAAAATCAAGATGCTTCAGATCCGCTCGCTTCTCTCCTGTAAGCGCGTATGATATGGGCTGCCGCATATCCGGTTTAGACAGCTCCGCAAGCATTGAACCATCCTCAAAACGAACCATGCCATGGACAATGCTCTCCGGATGGATTAGCACTTCGATCTGCTCAAATGGAAGCCCAAACAGATGCATCGCCTCGATTACTTCGAGCCCTTTGTTCATCATTGTCGCACTGTCAATCGTAATTTTTCTGCCCATACTCCAATTTGGATGTCTGAGCGCATCACTCGCCGCCTTTCCGGCAATTTCGGACTTTGAAAGCCCTCTGAAAGCGCCGCCCGAAGCTGTCAGCACCACAGATTTAATATTCTTTCCGCGCAGGCTGCCGCCCAGACACTGATACACTGCGGAGTGCTCCGAATCCACGGGAATCAAACCTGAAATATTTTCGCGCATTACGAGCTCACCCGCAGCAACCAAGGTTTCTTTATTTGCAAGCGCGAGCGTCTTGCCGCATCTGAGCGCCGCAATCGCTGCCTTTATTCCATAGGTACCGGCAACCGCATGAAGCACGATATCGACAGCCGGAGCCGCAGCAAGTGACTCCAAATCTTTTGCGCTATCCACATATATTTCATCGGTCTTGACCATCTCCGAAGCGCGAAATTCAGACATTATCCGATCCGCAAGCGCGTCATTATTATGATAAGAAAAAGAATAGAGAGAAAGATCCTCCCTACTTCTGATAATATCAAGCGCCTGAGTACCTATGCTTCCGGTTGCACCTAAAATACATATATTCTTTTTGTTCATAATACCTTTTCAGTCAGACAGTAAAGGAATGTATAAAATATCGGGAAAACTGTCAAATATGAGTCGAATCTGTCAAGAAGCCCCCCGTGCCCCGGAATTATGTCGCCATAATCCTTTAATCCACAGGCTCTCTTGATTTTAGATGCGGCTAAATCGCCTATTTGCGCTACTATTCCGAGAGTGATGCCTATTGCCGCCGAATATCCGAGCAGCTCGCCGGCAAAAAAATGCGTATATGCAACTGCTGCGGCTGTCGCAGTCGCCACTCCTCCTACAAGGCCCTCAACAGTCTTATTGGGACTGATTTTCGGCACGAGCGGCGTCCTGCCGAAGAGCTTGCCGAACACAAATGCGAACATATCGGTCATTATAGGGATTATGAGCGCAAGCAGAAAATATCTGAACCCATACCCCTGCAAAATAGCTATTGCAATTAATATCGGAGTGACGATATAAAAATACGAAAGCACTGTTTTAGCAAACACATCGAGTGTCTGGTCGGCAACCACATAATAAATTATGCTGACCCCGCACAGCAGCGCAATAAGCGGGAAATAGCGGATATCAAATATCTCGGCGGCAAAAAGCGCAAGCGCTACAGCGTACGAAATATAACTCGCCTGCCCCATAGCACGATTATACTCAAAAAGCATAATGAGCCCCGCAACAACGCACACCGCAGTAACAGCCGTATTCCCAAGATAGACTATAAACGCAAGAAACGCCAACGCAACTACAGTTGAAATCAATCTTTTTATAAAATTGCTACTCATTTGTCTCCAAACCGCCAAACCGCCTGTTTCTGCGCTTAAAATCCTCTATACACTCCACAAGCATATCCTCGTTAAAATCGGGCCAAAGCACATCCAAAAACAGGAATTCCGAATAGGAATGCTGCCAAAGCAAAAAATTGCTCAGCCGCTTTTCGCCTCCGGTCCTTATCAGCAAATCCGGTTCATTGCTTAAATAAAGCCTGCTTCCTACCAAGGCTTCGTCGATATCTTCCGGCGCAAGTTCTCCGCGCGAAACCGCCGAGGCTATACTGATTGCAGCTTCTGTAATCTCGGCTCTGCCGCCATAATTAAACGCCACATTCATTTTTATTCCGGTATTGCCCGCAGTTAGCGCCTCCGCATCGTCTATCAACCTGAGCAGTTTTTCGGATAAGCCCTTCCGTGAGCCGATCATACGAAATCGCCCGCCCTGTCTGTGCACTTCGCGAACCTGGGTCTTAAGATACTCCTCCAGCAGCTTCATAAGCACACCGACCTCGCCGCTCGGCCTGTTCCAATTTTCGGTTGAAAAGGCGTAGAACGTCGCTTCATCTACACCTAAATTCCCAAGCGCCTGCATTATCCTGATAAGCGTCTTTGCACCGGCTCTGTGACCTGCGCTGCGCGGCAGACCCCGTCCCTTTGCCCATCTGCCGTTGCCATCCATCACAAAGGAAATATGCATTATACTTCCATTATTTCTTTACATTTGTTTTCGATCATTTCGTCTACTTTCGCAATAAAATCGTCGACTTTTTTCTGTATATCTTTTTCTGCCTTTGTTTTTTCGTCTTCGGTGATTTCCTTGTCTTTCTCCTGCTTTTTGACAAGCTCGACGGCATCCCTGCGCATATTTCTGATTGCGACCTTTGCATCCTCGCCCAGCTTTTTGGCATCCTTTGTGAGCTCTACTCGCCTTTCTTCTGTGAGCATCGGCATGATAAGCCTGATAACCTTGCCGTCGTTACTCGGATTTATGCCGAGGTTCGCCGCCTGTATCGCCCTCTCCATATCCTTGAGCACGGATGCGTCATATGGCTGTACTTGGATCACGCGAGGTTCAGGCACAGAAACACTCGCAAGCTGCTTAAGCGGGGTAGGCGAACCGTAGTAATCCATGCTCACCCTGTCGAGCAGCATAGGATTGGCGCGCCCTGCCTTAAGCTGATTATATTCATCTTTAAGAAAAGCAAGCGTTTTCTTCATTTTATCTTCCAACATCTGAATAGTCATACTATCCTCCTGTATTATATTCTGCTTTTTACGAGAGTACCGACACACTCACCGCTGACCGCCGCAAGAATGTTTTCCGGTTTTTCGAGCGCAAACACGCTTATATCGATACCGGATTCCATGCACATGACCATTGCCGTTAAATCCATTACTTTTAGTCTTCGGTCTATCGCATCGGATATTGCAATTTCATCAAAGCGCACTGCATCGCTGTGCTTTGCAGGATCCTTGTCATAGACTCCGTCTATATTCTTGGCAAGAAGTATGCTGTCTGCTCTAAGCTCTGACGCTCTAAGCGCCGCTCCCGAATCGGTTGTAAAAAAAGGAGAACCTGTGCCGCCGCTCACAACAACTACCTCGCCTGCGGCAAGCGCCCTCTCGGCTTCCGAAACACTATACCTCTCCGCTATGCCTTCGACTGTAAAAGCCGTAAAATGCCTGTTCCTGACGCCATTCCTCGATAGTGCCTCCGACAGCGCCACAGAATTCATTACAGTTGCAAGCATGCCCATCTGGTCAGCAAGCGCCTTGTTCATCCTGTCTGTCTGCCTTCCGCGCCAAAAATTCCCCGCGCCTATCACTATCACAAGCTGCGCGCTGACTTTGCCGACCACACGCGCAAGCTCGTCCATAAATCCGTCGTCTATGCCTGTTTTTTTGCCCGCTGCAAGCGCTTCCCCGCTCAGCTTGAGCACATATCTTTTTTTATTGTTCATCTCCCGTATTCTACTATACTTGCTATATTTTTTCAACCTGAGTTTCGCAGACTGCAGATAATTTCGCAAACAAAAAAGACCGCGGCGCGATCTTTTTTGAAATCCCTTTTATCCGAGCTGCTTTGCAACCTCTTCTGCAAAGTTCTCTTCTTTTTTCTGAATGCCTTCGCCGACTTCGAATCGCGCAAATCTTCTGATTGAAATTTTCTCTCCGATTACAGCGATTTTTTCTGTAACGAGGTCGCCGACCTTTTTGTCCGGGTCTTTAATAAACGCCTGTTCGAGCAGACATACATCCTCATAGTACTTCTGAATTCTGCCTTCAACCATTTTATCTACTATCTTTTCAGGTTTTCCCTCGTTTAGCGCCTGATTTCTGAGCACTTCTTTTTCTGCTTCAATTTCAGCAGCAGGAACTTCTTCCTTTGAGACATACTTAGGATTCGAAGCTGCTATCTGCATTGCAATATCCTTCGCAAATTCCTGGAACTGTTCATTTCTTGCGACAAAGTCTGTCTCGGTATTTATTTCGACCATAGCGCCGATTCTTCCGCCGTGAATATATGCATATACAATACCTTCTGCGGCGATTCTCGAAGCCTTCTTTGACGCCTTCATAATGCCCTTTTCTCTGAGATATTTTACAGAAGCCTCTATATCGCCGTTATTTTCTGCGAGCGCTTTCTTGCAGTCCATCATGCCTGCGCCGGTAATATCCCTGAGCTCTTTAACCATGCTTGCAGTTATTTCCATATTCTACCTCTATTCTTCGTCTTCTTCTTTTACTTCGTTTGTATCGAGATAATCGTCGATATTGTATTCTTCATCATCTTTATCTTCCGAACGATCTTCCGCAGCGTAATTCTGCTCGCCCTGATGAGATTCTATAATAGCATCCGCCATCTTGCCGGCTATCAGTTTTACCGCGCGAATAGCATCGTCGTTGCCCGGAATTACATAATCGACTTCGTCCGGATCGCAGTTAGTATCCACTATCGCAACAATAGGAATTCCGAGGTTTCTCGCCTCTCTTACGGCGATTTTTTCCTTTTTAGGATCCACTACAAACAAAGCCGCCGGAAGAGAATTCATATCTTTGATGCCGCCGATAAATTTTTCGAGTTTTTCTTTTTCAGCTCGGAGTTTAAGAACTTCTTTTTTGCCAAGCACTTCGAATGTGCCGTCAAGCTCCATTCTTTCGAGATCAAAAAGCCTTGCAATCCTCTTCTTGATTGTCTTGAAGTTAGTAAGCGTACCGCCAAGCCATCTCTGACTGACATAGAACATCCCACAGCGCTTTGCCTCGGATTCTATAGCTTCCTGAGCCTGCTTTTTTGTGCCTACAAACAGCACGTCGCCGCCTTCGTCAGCTATACTTCGCACAAACTCGTACGCTTCCTCGACCTTGCCGAGAGTTTTCTGCAGATCTACGATGTAGATGCCGTTTCTCTCTGTAAAGATGTACTCTGCCATCTTTGGGTTCCACCTTCTTGTCTGATGACCGAAGTGAACGCCTGCCTCAAGTAATTCTTTCATTGAAATTACTGACATTTTTCCTCCTGTTTTAACATCCCTGCAGAATACTCTCAACAGAAGCCTGCAGGTGATAGTCTTGCGCTGTTTTTGCGCACGGAACATGTTACTATATCGGCGCTTTTTTGTCAATACCGCGCCTGAAATTATTATATTAAAGAGTGATCACCTTGGTCGATATATCTCTAAATTCGCTGTCATGTGTTGCAACAACTACTATATAGTCTTTTGCGAGCTTAGATATGAGTTCTCGGATGGACTCAGCATTGGCACGGTCAAGCTCGGAGGTCGGCTCGTCAAGTAAAAGGATTTTCGGCTCTCTTGTCAGCGCTCTTGCTAAGCCGAGCCTTCTTCTTTCTCCACCGGAAAGCGTCAGACACGAGTCGTTTTCTTCGGAATCTATTGACTCAAGATTTACCATCTTAATAGCTTCTTTTACCTTTGAATCCGAAATACTGTCATCCATAAGCGTAATATTGGAATGTATAGGTGCATCTATCACAAATGTATCCTGAAACACATATGCAACATTCGACCACAGAGAATCAAGACTAAGCTCAGCGACCTCGATACCTGCAATTTTTACGCTGCCGCTGCTATATTCCAGAAAACCGCAAAGAATTTTAAGAAGGGTTGATTTTCCTTTGCCGCTTGCGCCATATAAACTGATCAAATCCCCTTTTTTCGCGCTAAAGGAGATATTTTCTATAACTTTATTCTGACCTTCATAGGAAAAATTTAGGTTTTCTACCGAAATACTGAGCCGCTCTGAACCTACGCCGAGGATTTCATCCAGAGATTTTTCGCCGCTCCTCTCCTCGGGCAAATTCATAAATTCTTCGAGTCGCTTGTGGCAGACAGAAGCATTGGTCATAGATGCAGCGATGTTTATAATTGTGAGAACGGGACCTATCAAAGAATTAGTATAATTTGCAAACACAAGCATGACGCCTATGGACGGACTCCCATCGGCAAAATACCAGCTCCCTGCAACCCCATACATAATCGCTTGAAAAGGCACCATTACCATCATCCAGCTGGAGAGATTTAGAAGAAGCCCCATAAAACGCAAACCATAATAATTGTTTTGCATTTCGCTTGTCTGTGCTCTAATCCTATCAAGAGCAGGCTGAGCGCCGAATATTCTAAATGTTGCAAGTCCGAAAACGAACTCTCCGAGTATTTTGTTCATACTCGATCTGCTTGACTGAAGCTTGTCGGAATATTTTTCAAGCTTTTTTTGAATACCTCTGAAAATGAGTATCAAAAGCGGATAAACAATCACCGTCAGCAATGCGAGCCTAAGATTGATCGCGCACATCACCGAAAAAGTTATGACTATCGACACAATCGAACCAATAAACTCTGGTATGCCCTCAGAGATAACGCTTTCTATCCCACTGACATCATAGTTGTATGAGGATATGACATCACCGCTGCTCTGCCTGATTTTGTGGTCGAAACTCAAATGGAGCAGTTTATTCGTGTAATTTCTCCTAAGTTTTCCGACTATAAGGTTAGATGCCTTGTAAAAAAACTTTGTCCTAAGCACGGTAAAAACTAATTGCAAGAACACTACGCCCAAAAATATAAACTGAATATTCCAAAGCATGGAAACATTTCCGGCTAAAAGCACATCATCTATCAGTATCTTGAGTGTATACCCTGCGCAGATGGATGCAAAAGTTGTAAGAACACCGAAGATAAATCCCAACAGCTGAAGTCGCCACTCGGTCTTAATCAATTTAAAAATATACGTTATAATTTTCACTTTCACCTCCCTGTATTATCCCTTACCGATCATTCCGCAACTTGGCATTATACTGAATCACACCAGTCTCGCACTGACATTCAGTTGTTCGCTTCGCTCTCACTGAATTGTCGTGCTTGCCGTTAAAGTCCCTTTCCTGCCCCTAAATTAAACATAGAAATATCCATTTAGGATATTTCTGTTTAATGGTGCACCGGAGCAATCCAAATCCGAACCCGTATTTTGTTCTGCAAGCGCGGCGTTGAGATCATCAAACATAATGGTGCTTGTCCCGTCCTTGTAGTTGAAGGTAATCACCATTTTATCGTCGTAGAGGAAGATGGCGTTGACGAAGGTGTCAATCAGCATCTTGCGGTGGGATTTCTGCCGCACGTCCAGCTTACGGAAGCGGTGCAGCCAGAAGGTCATAAACTCGGCGCTGACTTTGGGTTTTGCCAGTCGTTCACAGGCAATGCGGGTTTCCAATTCTTCCTTTCTGGCCTCCAGTTCCTCCAGCCGTTCCTTCGTGGATTTGGTGAGGATTCCTTGTTGTATGGCGTTCAGGAGGTTTTGAATGGCTGTGTTGGTTTCTCGCAACTGCTGCTCGTACAGCGGAAGGTTGACATTCTCCCTGTCCTGCAAGTCCATGAGCATGGAAACAATGGCTTCTATGGCAGTATCGTCCATTACCATCTTCATAGTTTCGCTGACAACCAAATCCTCGATCCATTCTTTTTTGACAGGCCGTTTGCGGCACTCTGCCCGCTTCTTCTTGACGGACGCGCATTTGTAGTAGCGGTGAACATTCCCGGTATGACTGGTGCCGCTCTCGCCGCAAAGATAGGCCCCGCAGTATCCGCAAAACAGCTTGGTCGTCAGCAGATAGTCGTCCTCGGCCTTATGGCGGGCCGGGGCCTTTTTGTTCTTCGCCAGCTTTTCCTGCACGCGCTCAAACAGGTCTTTGGGAACAATGGCGGGGATACCGCCCGGCACGACTATATCCCGATAGGCATATTCGCCCATATAGCGGCGGTTCTTCAAAAGGTGCTGGACGCTGTTGTAGGTCATGCGCTGTCCCCGCGTATTCCTCATGCCCTGTTCGTTGAGCCAGTCGCGGATTTGCGTCATGGTCGCGCCTTCGTCGTATCGCTTGAACGCATCCAGCACAAAGGGCGCGGTCAGAGGGTCAATTTGGAAATACTGCTCGTCGTCAATGATATACCCAATGGGCCGCGTCCCGCCGTTGTATTTACATTTCAGCGCATTGTCCGTCATACCTCGGATGACTTTTTCAGAGAGATCGGCGGAATAGTATTCGGCATAGCCCTCCAAAACGGATTCCAGAATGATACCCTCCGCGCCCTCGGAGATCACCTCGGTAGCGGACACCACCTTGACGCCGTTCTTTTTCAGCGCAGCTTTATACCGGGCGCTGTCGTAACGGTTCCAGGCGAAGCGGTCGAGCTTCCAGACGATAATCATATCGAACAGCTTTCTGCCGCTGTCCTTAATCATGTTCTGGAACTCCGGGCGGTTGTCTGTCTTGGCGGAAAAGGCCCGGTCAATGTAATGGCGCAACACCGTGATGCCGTTCTTCTCGGCAAAGGCGGTACACTCTCTGAGCTGGCCCTCTATGCTTTCCTCCCGCTGGCTATCGGAGGAATAGCGGGCGTAAATCACAGCTTTCATTCTCTCGCCTCCTTTCGCGGCGATTATTCCTCACCCTCCATCATTCTCAATAATGTTTCTTTCAGCTTTCCGTTCATAGGAGATTGGGGATCAAAGCACATCTCAATGAAACGGCGCATTTCCTCTTTCTCCGGTGTGTACTTGGGCTTGAACTCGTAGGTCGTCCCCTGCGGTTGATCCGTCCGGGCAAAGATGTAATCCAGCGACACGTCAAAGTAGTCCGCATAGCGGCGAAGCAACGGGATCGGCACGCCGGATTGTCCGTTCTCATAGCGGTTGATGCTGGACTGTGTAGAGCCGATGGCCTCAGCCAGCTTCGCCTGGGACAGGCCGATGCTCTCCCGTAGCTCCTTCAATCGTTTACCCACTTCTTTCATCGTATCGACCTCCCATTCGGGTTGACTTCATTATAACTCAAATTACGGGATAAGACAACCCGGAAAGCAAAAATATCTTCAAATATTTTTGCTTGGAATTGACGCGGCACGGCGGCAATTCCCTCCGGCTGCGAGGGGCAGACGGAGAACAAAACAAAAAGACGTGGCTGTCATGGGGTGACAGCACACGCCGTTTTTGTTTTGCGGATTTGGAGGAAATGTAGCCACACAAAACGCCTGTGTGGGTACCCATTTCCGACAAAGCCGGCAGGGTTTCCAAAGGGGGATGCCTCCCCCTTTGGCACACAACCTTTGGAACAAAGGTGTAGTGTGTTATACCTGACGGCGCGGCTGGCGGGAAAAATGAGGGTGTCGCCTTACTGAACACACTCATTTTGAACGACAGGAAAGCGGACAGGTTTTTGTGAGCGGGAGAGGCGAACAAAAACCCTGTTCGGTTTCAAAAGCGTCGGCAGGTATACCGCGTTCTCCCGTCTCTTACGTGCTTTCTGAACATCAGATCATCCATAAAACTCAATACTCTGCAAGTATCGACCTTCGCCCTCCCGGTATGGTGGTGCGGCTACAAGACCCATTTGAACAAGCGCCTCATTGATGCTGCCAAACAGGATGTGCCAGCACTCATTGGCAACCTCTTTCATTGGCACGCCATGGGCCGTTGCAGTAATGGGAAGCGTTTTGATATTTGACAACGCCTCCACGACGGGGTGGAGCAAGAGCTCCTCCAGCAAATTTTCAATCTCCCGGATCGTTTCCCGATGCTCTTCTCGATATGCCGGAACACAAATCTGCCCATCTTTCAGGTATCCAAACGCCTCTAACGACGTCGCAATCCGGGCATCCGCAGTTGTTCCGGCCAAAAGGCACTTGACCGCGTTGAGCAGGTTGGCTTCCGTGAACGCGGCGGTAACAGCGTGAATCCGCTTATATACGTCTGTCAACTTTTCCCGTTCCCGTAGGCGGAAATAGCGGTAGCAATCCAAGCGGTTCCCATTGCTGTCTCCAAAGGATTGGAGCGCACAAACACCGTCTGTGATTCTGTTATAAGAACAAAGGAGTCCATCGGAAAGAGAATCTAACGCGGAGCATTTCTCGTAGATCACAGACAGATAATCCAGGCCGGTTGCATGCATCCGCCCGTTCGCCAAAATGCCGGTTTCGCCGAGTTTGTCCAGAAACAGGCCGTCCAGACACATCCCGCAGAGAATGTGATACAGGTTGACAGGCGCAGAAAAGCCGTTTTCCAGTGTGGCGGCCAAGGAATATAATTCTTGTTTTTTTGTGGCAAATTTCGCTGCAAAGCCAGATGCCGCATTTGCAAAATGCGTTTGGATCGTCGCTACATCTTCCGAGAGAAAAATCGGCGTATCAAATAACAGACGGTCACCCTCCCGGCGCAAAACACCGCCAGAAAGTAATTGGTTCACCTTCGAGATGCCGAATTTTTCATGCATTACGGCAAGGGAAATTGACCCCGGAGGCGCGTCTGCAATCACAGATATCAGCGGGTCCATGGCAGGAGTAATGAAGCTCCGAGGGTTCCAAGGGTTGCCCGATTCTATTTTGCCATCGAAATTCTCAAACAGGTAATATGAGAATTGACGGGGATTATCTACGCCCATACGCACCTCTCGATCTGCATGCCGGCGGGTACTCTTCATGGTTGGTTGGGGATTATAGAAATCCTCTCCGCCCGGCTTCCTCAATCAGCCTTGGTTGGATCAACGGATATGTCCACTTGTTCACAAGATGATCTGTAGTAAGCCGTCATCAATGTCGTCATAAAACTTAACTTCGACCATTTCCTAAAACTTCCTCTCTGTGAACCGACATTATGTTAATCCATGCAATCAGTAGAAAAACTGCTGGTTTTCCAGTAGGCGAATAAATGAAATCAAAGCCTCTTTTTTAAATTCGTGAGGCAGCGTGAATGTAATGAATGCGCTTCTCTCTTGGCATAGAGAAAGGGCATTTCGCATTGCTTGAACATCGTTCCTGTTTCCGTAATCCGATAGATAATCGCTTATGCCATATACTTCATAGTAGAAATCGCACATGTCATTTATATTCAAAGACAAAAGCTGCTCTTTTGAGAGTTTCGAGGTTACAGAGGTTTCGTCAAAATCCAACTCAATATCGCAAAGATCTATTACGCTGATAACGGGAATAGGATAGTAGTCCGCTCGATATTCTCCAGCGTCATCTTTGTGAAAATGTCCATTAAAGAATCCTTTTGAGACGTTTCGATTCACAAACTGTTTTTTCAGTTCAACGGTCAGTTCGTCGGTCCTGGCAGCGAGGGAGGCATACATCTTATTCAGAGCATCTCTCGTTGTGTCTGACATATATTCCTCCTTGTTCATTTTTCTAAATTATCTCTTTTTGGCAGTTTCCATATCATCAACTCGTCCCTTTTCTTGTCTTGCTTTAATAGTAACACAATCCCCGCGCCGTTTGATACTATGCCAATGCGTGAATCATTGCATCGATACCAAACAACGCCTCATAGCAACTCCCGGTTTTTCTAAAGGCAGGCGTATAATAAACATTGTTGACTATATCGTGGCAGTATTGGTCAGCGGTCAGCTCCTGTGTTTCGCATGCCAACAGGTCACTTCCCAGAAATCCGCGCAGAAAGTCGATCCCCGCGCACATGGTGGCAATGGGTTTTTCACTGCCGGCAAAATGTGTGACACAAGCTTTTACCGTTGCTGAATCCTTGTAATTATTCAGTAACCCAATGCCGCCGGGAATAATCAGTGCATCGTATTCCCCAAAGTCAATGTTGCGGATGTCCTGGATACGCCCTCTGCCAATACGCGCTGCCTCACGAAGAACCCGCCGATTTTCTGCAAAGCTTTCCGTAAAATGGTCAACAGATGGAACAGAAATATCTTCTGCGACAGGAGTGTAATCACATTCATACTTATCCAGCGCAATATATGTCAAGATAACTTCTTCAACACATGATCCGTCACCAAGACCACAGCCAGCTAATAATACCAAGAATTTCATTTGATTCTCCTCTCTGCTTTTTAGATCAGAAGTTGACCAGTCTTCCTGAAAATCTGAAATTCATCCCTCTATTTCTTTATCTGGACTATCAGAAACTGGTTATGCCATTTTGCCTTTTCGCCGAATTCCTTCACCATCTCGTTGATATCCAATTTCCATGTTCCAACGATATATACGATGCCGTTTTCCGTCAGTACCCGCTTGCATTCTTTTTCGATTTCTGCCCATTGAGATCGAATGTGGAAGAAAGCGTTATATATGACCACTGTGTCAAATGTATGATCTGCAAAGTCCATTTTGGATGCGTCCATGATTTGAAAATGAACGTTCTCTTTGAGTTTCCCCAATCTACCAGCATCAAAATCAATACAGGAAACGTTGTTTGCATAGGCAGAAGCAGAAACAGAAAATTCGGCTGAACCGCACCCTACTTCAAGGACAGATTTGCCGTCAATATCCGCAATAAGCAAATGGACGATCTTGTCCGTATTTTTCATAGCAGCCTCCTCATAACCCAGTTTATCTCCCTGAGGCAACTGCCCGACAAACCAAGCATTTTCATTTTGTAACAACGTGCCATATCACAGGATTTGCAAACCCGCACGAAAGATATAGCGCCAGCGGATTGTCGGGATTGTTCATTCTTCCTGAAACCGTAACAAATTTGGCTTTATCCTTCATTCGGCACAGCAGTTCAGACACAAGAAACTTGCCCAGCCCTCTGCGCCGGTAATCCGGAGAAACCTGTATCCATTCAAGGATTCCTTCTCCTATACACGAATCCAGTTCAGCGATACCGGTAGCTACGATCCGATTACTTGTTGCATCGCGAACCGCAATCCATAAGTTGGGATCAAATACGGGGCGAAGGTAATAGGCACATAATTCATCCAACGAAATACTTTCCTCTGCATAACACTCGTTGATATGGTTTGCAAAGTCCAATGTCTCGCATGGGATCAACTCAAATTGTGTGATAAGTTTAGGCTGTCTTATTTGCTTTAAGTTGTGCATCAACTTAAAATAAGGTTCATCTATACCATCACAATCAGCGATACAGAACAGATCTTCGCGTAAAACCGCTATATGTTCTGGGATTATCACTTTCTTTGTTTTCCAAAATGGAAGCGATGATGCCCCGCACGGGTCATTCAAATATTCTTCTGAATTCATGTGTTTTGCTCCAGCTTGTCACCACTGATTTGTTTTCATTCAGTCTTTTTCATAATACACAATAGTCATCCGGTCATTGATTTTTTCCAGCTTGCCCGTTCGATGGTATCCCATCTTCTCGTAAAGATGAAGATTGCCCTCCTCCTGCAAAACCGTGTCCAGCATCCAATGACGATCACCGTGTATCCGTTCTGCCTCTTGCATAGCAAGCTGAGCGTATCCTTTGTTCCTATGCTCTGGCAAGATAAATATAGGTGCAATACGTTTTCGCTTTGTGCTGTCTCCGTGGTCTATGATTCGGACAGCTCCTACCTTTACTCCATCAGCAATAATGAAGTAATAGGTAGTCCAAGGTTGATGAAACCGAGCTTCGAGATCTTTAACTTGTTCCGCGCCGGGGCTTATGTCATAGTCCTGATAATGTTCCAACATCCGCGCAAAGGACGAAATCTGCATTGCCCATATTTCTTTGAGATCGTCTACAGACGCTTTCTGTAATTGTAAGTGCAGCTTTCCTTTCATGATATTCTCCTTCTGACTGCTGAACTTCGGGCCAAAATGTCCCGAAGTTGAGTTTAGAACACAACTATTTCTTCTTTCTGCCCCTCTGCGAGTTGGGGTTCTTCAACAAATCTGATTTCTCCGCGATGGGGCCAGCCACTTCTTTTCCTCATCGGTCAGCTTCGCATAATTCAGATACAGCCGCTTGCAGATAAAGGCCAGCGCCACTTCGCTCGATTCGGGGATTTCGCTTTCTTCTTTGCCCATGATCTCCGCTGCTACCTCCAATGGGTTATATATTGGAATGCTGAAAAAGTCGTCCTTGTGGGCTTCCCGCAGGGCGCGGGCGATCTCCGCCATGTCCCGCCCGATCAGATAGCAGCAAAAGCTGTCCTCGTCCACATGCGCGGCCACAAGCTGCCTCAGGTACGGGTCGTTTGCGCCTGGATCATGCTGCTTGACGATATTCGCGCTCGCAGCGTCCACAAAAGTGTTTGCCGTCTGCACCAGCTTGACCGCCATGCCATTCACATAGACCTCCAGCTCCGCCATGAGCCGGGGAAAGTCCGGGTGCGTCGCCAGCTCGCACAGCAGGGCGTTGTCGATCTTCCCGGATTGTAACAACTCAATCATAACATCACTCAAACGTAGCTCCGCAAGCTCAGCGTTTGGGTGATTTCTTGTTTCCGCCATCCCCAGCAGGTAGTCGGCGGTTACGCCGTAGAACTTTGCCAGCCTGACAAGAGCGTAGTGGCTGATGTCCTTGAACTCGTCCGACTCATAACTGCCCAGGGCGGACCGGGACAGCCCAGTTTGATCCGCAAGCTGTTCCAGCGTCAAGCCGCGCTCCACCCGCAGATCCTTCAATCGCTCCTGTATCGTCAGCATCATGGGATCACCGCCTTTCTTGATTAAAACCAGAGCGTTTTTTCCTCTCTAAAATGAGGATACGGCCCTTCCTGGTACGGATCATAGCGGCTCTCGTTACAGCCAAACTCTTTTAAAAAGCAGATTTGGTTTCCTTCCGTCCATTTGACAAGGGAAATCCCGTCAAACGCTTCCTCCTCACCAGTATTCATAATGTTCTTGAAATACCATTCCACCACGGTTTGTTGTTCTGCATGGATAAATTGCCTGATCTCCCATTGCAGAACTCGACCTCTGGTATTCCACTCATTGAACCAATGCCGTATTCTCTCGGAGCCGTGGTATTCCGGCCCCCAGCTTTCCACATAAACGGCGCCGTCAGTAAATATCTCATCTAGACCTAAGTCTCTATTTTGTAGCCACATCGAAAACCACAGACGGATAATTTCTTCACGCCTTTCCATAGACGCCTCCTTTCGGCTCAAATGCATCCTGACACATTTATTATACCATACTTCCGAGAGCGGGGAAATACCGGGATTTTCAGCCCCTTTTCCCACCTTTCGGATATACGGCACAGGCCCTTTATTTAGTGTACACTTGCCTCACAACCGGTTGAAAAACACAGGAAAAGGAGGACAAGTTATCAAGTACGATCTGCCACCCATTGAACGGGGCACAGACGGCTCCCTGCCCCGCATGACGCCCGCACAGCGCAAGCGGGCCAACGCACTGATTCGGAAAGCCTGCTGCAATTACGACAATGGCAACTGCCTGTTATTGGACGACGGCGAACCGTGCGTCTGCCCGCAAAGCATCTCCTATTCAGTCTGCTGCAAGTGGTTCCGTTGGGCGGTGCTCCCAGGCGATCCGGCGCTGGAAGCGGAGATTTTCCAAAACGACGCCGTAAAGCGTTGCGCCGAGTGCGGACAGGCTTTCGTGCCTCGCTCCAATCGGGCCAGGTACTGCCCAGACTGTGCAGGGAAGGTACACAGGCGGCAAAAGACCGAAAGCGAGCGGAAACGGAGGTCGGACGTGGACAAATAGGGCCTGAAAAAGCCTTGTGTAGCAAGGTTTTTCAGACGCCATTCCGGGGTGGGCGGTATCTTGTATCGTCCACCCCGGAAAATGAGCTTCTAACTGTCCACATGAAAGGAGGAGAATGGCACAGCACGCGATTTTACGGTTTACCAAGCACAAGGCTGGGCCTGCGGGGGCGTTGGAGGCGCACCACGAGCGCACAAAGGAGAAATACGCCAGCAATCCCGACATCGACATATCGAGAAGCAAAGACAACTTCCATATAATCCAGCCCACACAAAGATACCGACAGGAGATCAACAGCCGGATCAGGGCGGCGGGGTGCAAGACAAGGAAAGACAGCA
The DNA here is from genome assembly GCA_041781135.1 of Acidaminobacteraceae bacterium. GTDB lineage: Bacteria > Bacillota > Clostridia > Peptostreptococcales > Acidaminobacteraceae > JAUMXJ01. The sequence goes on along the minus strand of JBHAZV010000027.1, from coordinate 100,362 downwards.
CCATGTTTGTAGATACCCTTATCACCGCCAGCCCGGAGTTCTTCGAGGGCAGGAGCCGAAAAGACATCCAAGCCTACTTCACGGAGGCCGTGGCCTTTATGGAACAGAAGATAGGCCGGGGCAACATCTTCTCCGCCGTGGTACACATGGACGAAAAGACGCCCCACCTGCATCTGTGCTTTACGCCCATCACGGAAGACGGGCGGCTGTCGGCCAAGGAGATATTGGGCAACCGGGCGCAGCTCTCCCGGTGGCAGGATGAGTTTCACGCCCACATGAAAAAGACGTTCCCCGTCCTCAAACGGGGTGAAAGCTCCCTTGTCACCAAACGGAAGCATATCCCCACATGGCTGTTCAAGCAGTCCGTCAGCCTCATCAAGCAGCAGAAAGCCATTGAAACGGCCATTTCAGAGATCACCATGATGAACGCCGGGAAGAAGAAAGAGGAAGCCCTTACTCTGCTGGACAAGTTCTTCCCCCGGCTGGAGGCCCATTTGGGACAGGTGAAGAAATACCAGGCCACGATCGACTATCTGACGCAGGAGAACGCAGGGCTGAAAGAAAAGGTTGCCAACCAAGACAGTGTCCGCAAGAAGCTGGAGGCAGCACGGCTCAAACAGGAGAACGAACAGCTCAGGACGCTTGTAGCGAAAATTCCGCCGGAGGTCCGGCGGGAAATCCAACAGCGGCATACGCCGCGGAAAGGAAGGGAAGAACGCGATTGATCTGTACCTTGAAAATTGAATATGGAGAAACGGAGGCGGCACTTGGGCAAGAAAAAGAAGTTGGTCAACCATACCAACATTCCGCCCCATAAGATTGAGGCGATTGCACGCTGCCTCCTGCCGGACATTCTGGCCTATTATGAGAGCGAGGAAGGACAGCGGGAGTTTGCCGAATGGAAGAAGAAGCGGGAGGTAAAGCAAGTAAAAAGCAAACCTAGAGAGCCGGGATAAGGTTAACAGGAGGCCAAGGAATTGAACAAAACAATTCTTTGGCCTTTTTTAACTAATTTTGGAGTTGTTCCCCTTTTCATTATGTGTTATAATGATTATGGGTTATTATATCATTGTGAAGGGAGGGAGCAAGATTTGACAGAAAGCTATCTCATTTTAAATCGGCTCTTTACCCAGAATGTTTTTTTTGACACTGTGAGAGCAAAGAGCACCGACACATATGGAGCAATAATTCAGCGATTTGTGAGTGATCCAGAGAATAAAGATAACGGAACATTGATAAGCGAAATCTATCGGTTTATGGCAAAGTCATACCGAAATGAATACTTTTATCAAAATACATTACTTAATAAATTGTTGCTGGGGAAGCATAGCGTAAACACAACAACAGCTTTGACGCAGATTCCGATTAGCAAGTCTAAAGCTGACTTTATCCTCATCAATGGTAAAGCGGTTGTGTATGAAATAAAAACTGAACTAGATACATTTGAGCGTCTAGAAACTCAACTTCGAGACTACTTTAAGGCATTTACCTATGTATGTGTAGTTACCTCAGAAGGGCAGTACAATCGTGCAATGGAAATTCTTAAAGGCACACCTGTCGGAGTTTATGTGCTTACTGCCGGGAACACACTAAGTGCAAAAATGCGGAAGGAACCGGAAGAGGATTATTCTCATCTTTCTCATACGGCTATTTTTAAGGTACTACACAAACATGAGTATGAGAGTATTCTGCTACAGTATTTTAAGAAGTTGCCAAATGCTTCTCAAGCGTTTTATTATGGCGAGTGTCTTAGACAGTTTTCGCGTATTCCAATTCTTGAAGCTTATAGAATGTTTCTGAAACAACTTAAAAGGCGAAACAAGATAAGAATAAGCGAGTTTACCGAGGTTCCATATGAATTGAAGTCTCTAGTTTATTTTTCTAAACTATCTGAACTTGAGTGGCAGGACATTAACAGCTTTTTGAATAAAAGGTATGGAGGATGAAACTATGTATCTCCCTTATGTTAGAGGACGTCAATATGAGCTACTCGCATTGCGTGAACTCGTTGTCAATGGCCTATTAGGAAACCATGTCACTCCGATTGTTGAACCTGTAAAGCTTTCCCCTACTCTCGTAAATGTTATGGCGGAATTCATTAAGGTACAACAACCTATCTCTATTATCCGTAATCCGGCAGTAGGAACATTTATGTCTGACTGGATGGATGCCCAAGAACAATCTAAAGAAGCGGGATACAAACAGCGTTTTTCGGAGCAATACGAAGATTCAGCCATAATAAAGTCGCTAATAATGCAAAGAAATGCTAAATCTTTGCTTGATTTCTGGGATAAACGTGGTGTCGACAAGGCTGACCTGCTTGTTATTAATACTGATCGTGACTATCTGGACTTGTATGAACGCACTTTTGGCACAATCATACCACGTTATACTTTAATGCCAGATGAGAGTGCATTCAGACGTAAAGTTCGTCACCATAAAGTGTTGCTTGATGACAAGTTTGAAAAGCAAGACCGTAATGCCGATTATCAGAATACCGAGGATGAGTTCTTTTCCGATGACCATTTGTACTATAAGGAAGAAGGATTTATTGGCTTTTCCGATTACTCTGTAGTTGGCAATGAATACCTTGAAGCAGGCTTTGCTCCGTATGCTGTGGCTATCCACATGGTGTATTTTGCTTCTGACAATACCTTGCGTGTTAGACACTTTGTTTCCGACTCTAACGAGGACATCACCAACCCAGCTCTAAAATTCTACGAGGCAGTTTCAAAGTTGGCTAAATGGTACAGTGCTACCCCCCATCCCGTTGATATGACATTAGGGTTAAAAACTTTCTTGCAACACTATGAACAACAGTCTTATCCTGGGCTTGGAACAGTTAAAAAACTGTCATTAATGCACCACCTTGAGCTGATGGGTAAATATCTTGGCGGGGTATAAAGTATATGTTTTGTTGCAGTAACTGCTTTGCAGACTCCGAAATTAAAGCCATTATTGACGGAAATAAGGTAATCGGTAATTGCGATTTTTGCGGAAGCCATAATGTCCACGTTTACGAAATAGGTAGAGACCAAACACTTGCAGAGCTTTTTGATGGCCTTCTGGATGTCTACTCTCCTGTATCAGATCTTCCTACCGATTTTCCTCGCGAACACACCGGTTTAATAAAGGATATTCTTTTTAACAACTGGAGAATATTCAATTTAAAACCGGATGTGATATATCGGCTTATGACCACAATCTGTTCTGATAGATATCGTGGTCAACCGGCTCTATTTGATAGTCCTGTCGGAATTAGGCAAAGTCAAGATCATATTTATCTGGAAGAGAATTCTATATTGAGGAATAATTGTTGGGAAGATTTTGTGGAAGGTATTAAGCGGAAAAATCGATTTCACAGTGATTTTTTCAACAAGGACAAACTATATCTTTTTTTGAGATGCGCGATAAAGGTGCATCATAAAGGTGAAATCCTATATCGCTCGCGGATTTGCCCTAGCCCAAAAGGCTTTCCCAGAAAAGAGATGGGTCCTCCTCCAGACGATAAAGCTAAAGGAGGCCGTGTAAACCCCACAGGTATTAGCATTTTATATCTCTCTGATTCAAAAGAGACTACTTTGTATGAAATTCGCGCAGGAGTCTATGATTTTGTTACGGTTGGACGCTTCAAACTTCAAAAGGATATCGAGATTATCAACCTTGCTAGCATAGATCATATTAGTCCATTTATCGGAGTAGACTATGGTTTTGATTATACCCAATATGCATTGAATATTGATCATCTCAAAATGATCGCACAGGAAATTGCGAAACCTTTACGTAATGACAATTCGCTTGATTATCTTCCTACCCAATATATCAGCGATTATATTCGCAGCAAGGGATATGATGGCATAGAGTACATAAGTACAATGTGTCGGAATGGTTCAAATTTAGCAGTTTTTGATCCAACTCTTTTTAAATGTACCGGAACAAGTGTATATGATGTTAGATCAATTTCGTATACTTACGATCAAGTTTAAAGTCGATTCAGCATTCGCAAAGATGGGAGTATCGTGAAAGATACTCCCATCTCTTTTTGTTCACGCTCATACCTTCTTTCTTGGCCCTCGCGGTTTTGAGGTTGGTTGCTTGACGGCGCCATTTCTAAAATGGGTGTCCTCAAAACGGTCAAAGAAAACAATAAATCCGAATCCATCTCCTATCGGAAACGGGTTCGGATTATATTGGTTTGGTGCGGATGACGGGACTTGAACCCATATGAGCGTAGCTCGCTACCCCCTCAAGATAGTGCGTCTACCAATTTCGCCACATCCGCCTATATGAAGCGCTCACATCCTGCCGCGAGCACTCCATAATTTTATAACGAGGCTTTATCTTTGTCAATACTCAAATTTCAAAAAAAACCGTTTTTTTTGAAATCGCACACAAACATCGAAAACACAAGGGCTTTATTGTGACACCGTATACAGCGCGTAAAAGTATCCCTTGCTTTCGTAAAGTTCATCGAATGTTCCCTTCTCTACTATTCTGCCGTCTTTCATAGTGACTATCTCATCGTAGCCACGCAAAAGCTGCTTATCCAGCGCATGGGTTATAATTATGCGGGTCATTCCCTCCAAGCCCTGCAAGACCTGTACCACCTGACTTGCAGTCTGCGCATCGAGCGAGGAAGTGGCCTCGTCCGCCAAAAGCACAGATGATTTTTTTATAAGACTTCGAGCGATTGCTATACGCTGCTTTTCGCCGCCGGATAAACCATTGCCGTTCTCTCCGCAGAGATACCCCTGCCCGCGTTCGTTTATAAGTTCGCGCAGCTTTGCTTTATCGACGGCGGAAGCGATTTCTTCACTTGAAAAATCCTTAAACATCGTAATATTATCTTCGATAGTGGCATCAAATACAAAAACATCCTGTTGAATCGTAGAGACCAGTCCAAAAAGCGAGTCCGTGCTTATATCCCTTAAATCGACGCCGTCAAAAGTGATTGCGCCTTCATAATCAGAATGCGAGCCTATCAGGAGATTTAGGAGCGTACTCTTGCCGCTGCCGGAGCCGCCGACTATCGCGTAACTCTTTCCCGCCAAAAAGCAAATATCTACCCCCTTCAAGACATTTTTTCCATCCTCATAGGCAAAAGAAACATTTTTCAGGTCTATTTCGCGTTCGAGCCGCGCGATTTCGGTAGTTCCGCTTGCTTCTACATTGCTGTCAAGCGCGTCCGCAAGCTTTGCAACTAACGCCAAAGCTGCCTTTCTGCCGGCAAATATGCTTGGCAGCTGATTAATGGGCTGTATAACAAAATTCATTAAATTTACAAATGCCACAACAGTTCCGGCAGTTATTGCATGTCCGGAAAGCGCAAGGTAGGCTCCTGCAAGAAAAACTCCAAACTGCGCGACAATCCCCGCTGTCTGCGATATCAAATTGACCCAGATGCGTATTCTGCGGCGATCAAATTTTGACTGTTCCAGCTCCATATTACTTCTATCGACAAGATCTGCAACTTCTTTTTCAGCCTTAAAGCTTTTTACGACCTTAAAGCCATTAAGGCAGTCTTTAAGCACTGACGTAAAATCCGCATTGCTCTGTGACACGCGCTTTTCTGCTGCAGCGAGCCTGCCGCCGACGAGCACCGAAGCGAGTATAGGAAAAAATGTAAGAACAAGCGCCACCAAAGTCAAAAGCGGAGAATAAATAAGCATCATTGCAAAAGACGCGACAAAAGAAACCGAATGCATCAGCAGATTTACATGCGAATTCAGATATTCGGTTTCTATGGTATTCATATCATTTGTCAGAGCCGAGAGATACTTGGAAATATTCTCATCGCTGAAAGCGGCTATGTTTTTTTCAGTAAGCTTCTTAAACGCAAGAGCCTTGTATTGAAGCAGCGCCTTTCGGATATAATGAGGCATCGTAAAAATGTCTATTAAGTATATAAACGCCGCAAATAAAACTATGCCTATTGCGATATATGTCAGCATCGCTATATCGATTGCGCCTTTTACGCCCTGCATGGTGTCGAGAGTTTGCTGCAAAAACCACGAAATAACTACACCTATAAACGCGCCAATCAACGAAGAAATCAGCGCAAAAGCGAGAGTGGCGCGATTTTTCAGATAGAATTGCCGCATTAACTGCAAGTACGTTATGCTCTTTTGTCCTCTATTTTTAGTTCCGCTTTTAGTTCCGCTCGCATTTTGTTTTTCCAATCTCATCCTCCCTAATTTCTTGCACATACTACCGGAAGCTCGGCGCGCCTGTTTTCAACCTCACGGAGATCTATTTCCATAACATGTACGCACTCGCCCTCACCCGCCTGCCAAAGCACTTCTCCCCACGGGTCTGCGACTATCGAATGCCCATAAGACATAAACTTTGACTCAGGATCGCGTGCGCTGGAAACTCCCACGACATAAAACTGGTTGTCGAGAGCCCTCGCCCTAAACAGCAGCTCCCAATGCACTGTACCGGTAGGAATGCTGAAATTAGCAGGCACAAACGCCACGCTTGCGCCCGAGCGCTCAATTTCGTAAAAATCCTCCGCAAACCTCAGCTCGAAACATATTGCAAGACCTATTTTTTTGTCGCCGACTGAAAACGACGAAGGAGCTGTTGAACCGCTCGCAAAAGTGCGGGATTCCATAAACTCTCTTCCGTCTCGGAGCGAAATATCGAACAGCCTCCTCTTTTTGTACTCGTATATCTCGCTTCCGTCAGGCGCAAAAGTCCAGCTGGTATTAAAAATCTTCACGCCAGCCTTGTCGTCAGAAAGCTCAGGAACAGTACCTCCAATAAGATATACTTTGTTGTCCGAAGCAATCTTCCGAAGTGATTCATACATGTAGCCGCCTTTTTTTTCGGCAAATTCTCTGTAATACCTGTGAACCATTGGACAAGCGAACATTTCCGGCAGACAGACTATCTCTGCGCCCCTTGCCGATGCTTCTCCCACAAGCGCAGCAGCTTTTTCCATATTTTCAATTTTATTCTTTCCGGTAAGCAGCTGCACTATACCGATTTTCATCTTCTCATTCATATAAATCTCCTGTATTCCTCCTATGACAATACCTCAAACAGCAGCTTGACAAAAAATATCGCGAGCACCGCAATCATCAGCGGCTTTATGAATTTAGTATTCCCGCTTTCAAAATACCTTGCGCCTATGTAATTTCCGGCTATACTGAACAATCCTGCAATCACGCCAAGAAAAAGTATAACCTTTCCGCTAAGCAGGTATACGACGAGAGCCGCAAAATTAGTGGACATATTTATGACCTTACAAATACCATTGGCTTTTTGTATATTGAGATGCACCCAGCTCGTGAGAGCTATCATCAGAAAAGTTCCCATTCCAGGGCCATAAAATCCGTCGTAAATCCCGAGTCCAAAAGCTATAGGTATACACATAAATATCTGATGAGATTCCTTGCGAGGCTCCCTGTCTTTTGCAAAATCCCCTCTTGTGAGCAGGTAAACCGCCGTGGCAGGAATAACCACCAGCATAATTATCTTGAATGTGCCGTCGCTTATCATAAGCGCGATTCTTGCGCCGATCGTCGAACCTGCAAGCCCGAACGCAAGGCATACCAATCCGAGCTTAATCGGCACATATCCCCTGCGAACATATCTGTATGTAGTCAGCGCAGTTCCCATCGCCGCAGCAGTCTTATTCGTAGCGATGGCATTGTGAACGGGAAGCCCGGATATCAGGTACGCCGGGAGCGAAATAAGCCCTCCGCCGCCCGCAACGGCGTCCACGACTCCCGCCAAAAAAACCAGGGGACAAATTATCAAAAAATGCACGATTCCTATCTCAGTCATACATCCTCCACAGAATCAATCTAATCCCTCTAAAAACAAATTGCCGGTCGAACCGCCGAGCACGACAGACAGCAGCGTCTCTCCGAGGTCATTCAGCGCGGCATACGGCGGCTCACCAGTCCACTCGGACATAACCCCGAATGCTATGGGATTTTCGCCCCGAATTATGCCGACATCGCACGAATAGCTTTTATCTCCGTACACAACTCCGAATTTATGTACATAGCTCCCCTCCGGCAGCAGCGCGGTTACAAAATCGTTCATCTTGGTAACCTCCAAAGAGGCAGAGATTACAGAATAGCTTTTTTTTATTGGATAATTTTCGAAATAATAAACCGCCGAACGCATAAGCTCATGCGGAGTATATATATTCTGCTCGTCATAACGTCCGAGTATCCTTACAAAACCTTCGACATAACGCTCAGCCCCCTCGCTCAGAACAAGCTTCCGAGCCAGCATATTGAGTGCAATGTTGTCGCTGTCTTTAATAGCGAGGTCAATAAGCTCTGCGACAGAAAGGCTCTGACCTTCTATTATATTTCCGACAAGTACTCCGCTGCCGTCCTCATAATCATATTTTTCTGCATAAAAAACGAGGTCGTCAAAACCGATTATGCCCTCTTCGACATAGTCGCACGCCAGCATTGCAATTGTAAATTTAGTCGTGCTTGCGGCCAAAAAATAATCGTGCCGGTTCTCACCGAATTCCACTCCGTTGCGAAGTTCGACAGCGCTGACGCCAATACGCTGTATGCCGCTGCTTAAAGATTTCAGGTAGCCTGAGTCTATATATTTTGAAATATCGGACAGCCGCTCCGAGTAATCATCCGTACATGCGCCGTGCTCAAATAAAAAATAACTGCTGAACCCTTCGGCTTCATTTTGAACTTCTGCCTGAACCTTTGCAGCAAATTCGGCGTCATTCAGCTCAACAGGTCTGCTGTTTTCCGCATCCGCACTTGAATCAACCGCGGAAGCAACTTCTGTAGAGAGATAAGCTACTGCGCTCTTTTTCATAAAAAGCGAAATAAAACACCAGGTAACGGCACACACGATTACAGCCAACAGCAGAAATCGCACAACAACAAGTATTATAAGGCGTCTATCAGTCATACGCCACGATTATACCACTTTTAGACCATAAAAAACACAATGCCTATATAATGAAGCACCGACGCCGCCAAAATAAACAAATGCCAAATCATGTGGCAGTACGGGCGTTTCCTTGAATAAAACAGCGCACCGACAGTATATGACAAACCCCCACCAAGCATCAGCACCCAAAAAACCGGTCCCGTCTTTTCAAGTATTGCAGGAACCACCAACACCACGAGCCAGCCCATTGCAAGATAAAGAATCAGGCTGAATTTTTCATTGATGCGCGGCGCGAGAATTTTGTAAAAAATCCCAAAAATTGTAACGCTCCATTCAAGTGCTATAATCAGGTATCCGAGCCATCCACCTACAAGCGAAAGCGCCACGGGAGTATAACTTCCGGCAATTGCAACATAAATCATGCTATGATCTACGAGCCTGAGCACATATTTATGATTAGAACCGTATTCCATAGAGTGATAAATACCCGAAGACAGAAACATCAAAAAAAGACTTGAAACAAATACAGACATACCTACAGCCGCAACAGCTCCGTACCTGCCATACGCATAGACCGCAGTTATCGGAAGCAGCACAAGCATAGCAACCGCTCCCACCGCGTGAATCGTGCTGTTAGCAACTTCCTCACCAAAGGTGAGCTGCCCGCTCAGCTTAAAAAACTTTTTTGTCCCAGTCATATCGCACTCGCCTCTCTTAAAAGCTGCATTGATTGATAATACAGTTTTAGCGTATCGCAGCAGCGCACTACTATTTCCGGAATGCCGCGCGAAGCAAAGTCGTCTTTATCGCCGCTATTCATGCACTCGACAAAACAGTTATACACTTCTTCTGCATTTGCAGCATTCCGCAAATACTCCAAAGCCGCACAGATATCCTGAATTGAAAATACGTTCTTGAGATGCGTTATTATAATAAGCCGCGCAATCTGTTCCCTGTCATATTTTTTTCTGACAGGCTTTGCAATATGCCGATTTTTGACATAGTTATTCACCATGGAGGCAGTTAAACCTTTGTCGCCTGAACACGCCCCGCAGACTCCGCACACTTCATTGACAAAGAGCAGAACCTGATCGAGATACAATTCTATAGTTGGCAGTTCGCGCCACCTTGGCAGAGTAAAATTCATATGCATCACCTCATCTGGTTTTGATAACCAGATGATAGCACCTTTGTATCGCTTGTGTCAATACCAAAAACTAAAACATTAGTAAAGCCCTTCTCCGCTCTCGTCCAAAAGCCTTGTCCGCATAATCTTAGGATTTATATCGCATCCCAACGCTTGCCTTGCGACCGCTTCGGGATTCACAGAGCCGTCATTTCCGGCCGAAAGCCTGAATTTCAGTACACCGCCGTCCAGCTGCGCACCTGCGACATAATCGCGCATATTGACGATTTTCATCCCCTTTTTGGTGCGTTTTTCATAAGGAATAACTGAAGCTGCGCAGAAATCCGCAAAATTCTGACGAATTTTTTCGGATTCTTCGCAAACTTCGGGGTACTCGGCTTCAAAATCGGCAAAAGCAAGCCTCGACATCAGCGGCGCACCTTTTTCGACAACCTTGTATGCCGTCAGTTCAACTCCGCATGGCAGCTCGCAAGCGAGGTTTCTAAAATTTTCCAGACTCCGCTCTTTTAGCTCAAGCTCCGCCACCTCGTAGCTGCTTTCGAGTCCTACAGATATCGGAGAAGCGAAATTCAGCTTCACTGTCGGATTAAATCCTTCGGTGTAGCAGCTCTCAACCCCGGCGCGCTTAAGCGCACGCTCAAAAAGCTTTGTCATCTCTAAATGACTTATATAGACTGCACTTCCGAATTTTCTATACAAAAACCTTACGGTGCAACGCGGCTCACTACCGAGCTGCTTAGCGTCGATACTACATTCTGTTTCAGGCTTTTCCGAATTTTCAGTATCCGAATCGCGGTGCGAAGCAACACCCGATTTGCTGTTTTTCAGCACAAATCTTGAATCATCACTGAAATCGAATTTAGCAAAACCATCGGCGCTAAGGCAGCCTATACCGCAGGCAGCACAGCCGAAACGACAGTCCTCTGTCACCTCCGCACCCATTGCGCGCTGATATTCGCGCCACAAAAAATCCTTACTTATGCCTGCATCTATAATATCCCACGGCAAAAACTCATCTGCACTTCGTTCGCGCTCGTTATAATATTCCGGGGCGATGCCACAGTCGGCAAATGCCTGCATCCATAGATCAAACTGGAAATGCTCGCTCCAACCGTCAAACTGGCAGCCGAGCTCGACAGCACGCGCGAGCACCTTTGAAAGCCGTCTGTCTCCCCTTGCAAACACGCCCTCAAGCCAGCTCTCAAGCGGAGCGTGATAGTTGAGCGTAACTTTTTTTCCGGTATTGGCGTTTTTGAGCACTCCTATCTTGCGTTCAAACTCAGCAATACCGCACTGCGGATGCCACTGAAACGGCGTAAAAGGCTTCGGTACGAAGCATGAAGCACTTGCAGTCACCTCGACCTGTTTTTTCATATCATCCGGCCTTACCTGCTTAAAAATCCAGCACGCGCGCTTCGAAACGCGAATTATGCCTTCGATATCTTCGTCCTCTTCGGTCGGAAGCCCAATCATAAAATATAGCTTTACTCTGAACCAGCCGAGCGAAAATATATCCTGGAATGTATTTGTAATATCTTCGTCGGTAACTCCCTTGTTTATTACATCACGCAATCTCTGCGTGCCGGCTTCAGGAGCAAAAGTGAGACCCGTCTTTTTGACTTTTTGAATATTTTTTAACACATTTACTGAAGCAGCATCCATACGGAGCGACGGCAGGCTTACCGCCACGCCTTCGCCCTCAAAACGTTTTAGCAATCCGTCTACAAGCGGTTCTATTTCGCTGTGGTCGAGGGTGGATAGACTCGCTATGGAGAGTTCATCATAACCTGTCGAGCGCACCAGCTTTTCCGCTTGGCGAACTATTGAAACAGCGCTGTTTTCGCGAATTGGTCTGTATATCATTCCCGCCTGACAGAATCTGCATCCTCGCGTACACCCTCTAAAAATTTCGATTGCTATGCGATCGTGTACTATTTCCGTAAACGGCACTACTTGCTTAGTATATCTGTATGGGCTCGCCACGCGGCGTTTTACCTTTCTGAATTCGGAACCGTCGCGCATAGTATATCCCGTAAGGCTTTCGCCATCGTAAATCGGTATGTACATTCGCGGCACATAGACGCCCTGTACATATGCAGCACGTTCCAAAAAAGCAGTCTTGCCCAGCGAACTTCTGAGATCATACCCCCTGGAAAGTTCAAGCAATTCCGGAAGAACATCCTCGCCCTCTCCCACCATAAAGAGATCGACAATCTCCGCGAGCGGTTCAGGATTCACAGCACACGGGCCGCCGGCGACAATAAGCGGAAAATCAGCGGAATCCGAACCAAGTCTGTCTTCGGAAAAATAAGGTATCCCCGAAAGCGACAGCATTTTGAGTATATTTGAAAACGATAATTCATACTGCAATGTAAAACCAAAAATGTCCACCTCGGACAGGGGAGTCTTGGTTTCATATGTAAAAAGCGCTACGCCACGCTGCTGCATCTGTTCGATCATGTCCACCCACGGCATAAATACTCGCTCTACAGCAATATCTTCAATCGAGTTGAGCATCTGATAAAGCAGATGCAGACCCATGTAGCTCATACCGACTTCATATACATCCGGAAACCCAAAAGCAAAGCGCAGCCTTGGACTTTGCTTAACCACGCTGTTGATTTCGCCGCCTATGTATCGCGAAGGCTTTTTTACGAGCGAGAGGTCAAGCTTCTTAAAATCATTGTTCATTGCGCACCCTTTTTTCTCTGTATATATTGCAGCTCTGTACAAGCCCTATAGCGATCATCGAAGAAACAACAGAAGTCGGTCCAGCGCTGAAAAAAGGCAGAGTAAGCCCGGTTACCGGCATTGCTCCCATTGTCATTCCGATATTTTCGAGCATCTGAAAGCCAAACATAAACAAGACGCCAACAACAATATTAGACGCAAACATATTCTTGGTATTAAATGCAATATGAAGAAGCCGCAACAACAGAGCGCCATAAAGCGCTATTAACAGCAGTCCGCCGTAGTAACCCCACTCCTCGACAAATACCGCAAAAATAAAATCGCTTTCTTTTACAGGCAGGTAATCGAGTCTGTGAAACTCTCCGCCATATAAACCCTTACCCGATAATCCTCCGGAACCTATGGATATCTTACTCATTAGAACATGATAATTGCCCGGAAGACTTAAATCGTCCTGACTTACAAATGCGAGCAATCTATTTTTCTGATAATCGCCGAGCCTGTTATAAAGAATTGGCGCATTTACGGCAAAAAGACTCCCCACAAGCAGCATATGCCAATACTTAATTCCACTGACAAACAGTATGCCTATTGTTATAAACACGAAAACAAGCGCAGTTCCAAGATCCGGCTGCTTCAGCAACATAAAAATAAGCGGAAGCGAGGTGCTGCCTGCGAGCACCGCATCCCAGAGGCTGTTTATACCCCCTCGCCTCTCGATAAATTTTGAAAGGAATATAATAAAGCCTATTTTAGATATTTCGCTTGTCTGAAAATCTATCGGACCGAGATTTACCCAGCTCATAGCACCGTTCCTTATGACCCCGACACCGGGAATATAAAGCAAAAGCAAGAGTATTACCGACGCGGCATAAATAAAGTAATGAATATAGCCGAGCCATTTGAAATCAATAAAAAGCAGCAGCACCACTGCGATGCCGCCGATACCAAATCCTATGAGCTGCAACCTGACTTCTCTCGTCATGCCATTGATGTCATAACCTGTGGCGCTCGCAATAGTTACTATGCCTATTGAAAAAATCACCACCACTATCAGAAACAGCAAGTAGTCAAAATTTGTAAATATCCGTTTAATCATCTATTGCCGCGATCGCTGCGCCTGATTCGAGTAATTGGAATACTCGCAAGCAAAACGCTCTTATTGTGCCCCTCCTTAATAAGCTTCGCCTCAACTTCAGCAGGGTCGTACTCAATATGTTTTTCTACGGCTTTAATAATATCGCGCTTGATATTTTCAAGAAGTTCAGGATTTACACCCGCTCTATCATAGTGTATTTGAAGATTGATACGATTTTTAGCAGTCTGGGCGCTCGTCTCTTTTTTTCTGCCGAAAAGATTCTTAAATATGCACATGACCCCCCCTATTTTTTGGAAAAGAAATTCCTTATTCTATCAAATATGCTGCCCTGAGCACTGAAATCGATAAACTCGACATCCTCTCCTTCGATCCTCTTTGCAATATTCCTAAACGCCTTTCCCGACAGAGAATTTTCTTTAAGCACGGCAGGTTCGCCTCTGTTTGTAGTTGTTACAATATCTTCATCATCCGGAACTACTCCAATCAGGTCAATTGCGAGAATATCTTTGATATCCTCTACATTGAGCATGTCTCCCTTCTTGACCATATTATAGCGCAACCTGTTTACAAGAAGCTTTGCGTCCTCTATTTCAGCCACTTCGAGCATGCCGATTATCCTGTCCGCATCCCTCACCGACGAAACCTCCGGAGTAACCACAACTATCGCTCTGTCGGCTCCGCCTATCGCGTTTTTGAAGCCCTGCTCTATTCCTGCAGGACAGTCTATAATGACATAATCATTAAATTCCTTGAGCTGAAGTATAATCTCCCTCATCTGTTCGGGATTTATCGCATTCTTGTCCTTAGTTTGAGCAGCAGGAAGCAAAGTCAGATTTTCGAATCGCTTATCCTTAATAAGTGCCTGCTTGAGCTTGCAAGAACCAGTAACAACATCTACGATATCGTATACTATGCGATTTTCAAGCCCGAGGACGAGATCCAGATTTCTAAGACCTATGTCCGCGTCTACAACGCACACTCGCCTGCCCATAGTCGCAAGTGCGGATCCAATATTTGCGGTGGTCGTCGTCTTTCCTACGCCTCCCTTTCCGGATGTTATGACTATTGCTACTCCCATCTATACCTCCTCAAGTACTATCTTTTCATTGCTGAGCCTTGCGATTTCAGGAACAATCTTCTTGCGGCTGTCAGCGCCCTTTGCAGCGCCCGACACATACCTGCCTATTCTGATCTGGGTAGGTGCCAGATGAAGCGCAAACACAAACGCTCTCTCGTCGCCGCCGGAACCGGCATGCACCATGCCGAGAGCTTTGCCTATGCATATAATATTCCCCGAAGCTACAACCTCCGCTCCTGCATTGATATCTCCGAGCACTATTACATGACCGTCATATCTGACAAGGCTGCCATTGCGGAGAGTGCCGGAATGGATAATGCTGTTTCCGGCAGAAAGCTCGTTTTTTGCTCTTTCCGCCTCTAATTCGCGTTCAAGCTTTTCAAGTTTAGGCGCGATTTCTTCATCAAGGATTTTCTGATATTCAGCAAGCACCTCAGCTCTGACCTGTTTTTCAAGCGAAGCGACCGTTTTTTTCTCGTCATATTCTTCGAGACTCGCAGAGCGCTTACCGGTTTTCTCGTAAATAAGATCATCTATGATTGCCTTATCGCGATAGCTCAAAAATCTTCCGGCTGTGCCAATAAACTGCGAACTTGAATAAAAGCTGCTGCTCGAAAGCTGTTCGCCGAGTTTTTCCACAATTTCTTCGATGCTGGCGCTCTCGTCTATCTTAATTATTGCCCCCTGCGCAGTGCCCTTAATATCAATTATCCTTTTCATACTCCACTGTATTGTACCATAGATTTTTTAATTTTTGAACGAGCCTATTCAGCGTTTTCGGAATCTTGCTGCTCTGTCTCTTCATCCTTATCAAGACCGTAGTACGCCGCAATCACGTCTCTTGCCAAAACCGCAGCATTATGACCCTCGCCGCCCTGAGGAACGAGCACAGACACGGCTATTTCAGGATTGTCATATGGAGCATAGCAAACAAACCATGAAAAACTCTCATATTGCGGTCTGAAACGATTTATATCGTCATCTGTCACTCTGCCTTCAGTTAGATTTTTTATTGCCTCACGCATTGCGTCGCCTTTATTGAGCCTATCTAAATTCAAAATATCCGCAAACTTATGATGGAGCTCGTGCAGGAGTTCCTCGTCGCCACCGGCAGCTTCGAGTTCGTCAATTTGAGCTTCCACCCTACTCATTTCCTCACTGCGCTCCTTAATAATCCGTACCGTTTCCTCCTCTACCTGTTCGGCAGTAAGCTCAGGGGCTATCTGCCGCAGATTGTTCAAAAGATATTCCACTTCATCCAGAGGCGGGATCTTGCCTTCCTTTTCGGCCGTGCCGGTTTTCCCAGCAATTTTTATAGGGAAATTTTTGTAAATATTGTATATGAATGTTCCCGGATCATTTACAACTTTGTACATACCCTCTTGGATATGGATCAGATTTCCAGCTGTATCAAAGCTCTGCTTGCCTTGATTCTTATAATATGGCACGCCGCCAATTGAATTGATGTATGTTAGCTCTATCGGAACGCCGCCATTCGCAATGATCGAGGTGTATCTAAGCATCTGCAGCGGGGTGTATGCATGTTCCCCCTGACCGATCGAAAGGTTCATAGTATCGCCCTCGTACCACTCCATCATATTGAAATGGTCGTACTTGATTATGTCCGCAAGCTTTTCAGTCACAAGATAATCGGGATTGGAGCCGAGCTCGAACAAACGCTCGATAATATCGCCTCTTGAAGGATTTTCCTGCGCCCATCCTACAATGGTTTCAATAATTTTTTCACGCTTAGCCGCAGTATCTATATCTCCCTGCGCAAAATATTCCGGCAGCAAATCCTCAAGCTTATATCTAAGCAGCGCCAAAGTCGTATCCACCTTGCGCTCAACATCGGGAACAGGAAATATCAGTTCCGGAACCTCTGCGCCCGAACTCTCGCCCATTCCAAACAATTTGGATGTATTTATCAAAATATCATTATTCATCTCAAAATCAAGAGGTCGCTTATTATAATAATCTGTGGCGTTTGCAATACAGAAAAAATAGTAATTGCAAGACTCTTTAAGCGCACTTCTCAAATTGAGAAGACCGTGTTTTGCGTGATGCTGATTCCAAAGCCAGCAGCCGAATGTGTGCTGCCCTATCTCAATAAAACCGTCTGCAAATATCTGTTGGTGAGGATCAAGCCCCTGCGTAAGCGCGGCATAACCTGTTATCATCTTGTATGTCGAGCCGGGCTGAACAGCCATCATTGCAGTCAAATCAAGAAGTGGGCGCGCGGCGATAGGATTGCGGCTGTTGCTTGGATTCAGCAGATCCCAGTCCTCCTTTGTAATTCCATCCATAAATACCATGGAGTCGTAAGAAGGATAACTGTACGCTCCGTATATTTTGCCGGTTTTGACATCGGCTATAGCAACTGCCGCTGTTTCCGCTGTGGCGTATTTTTTCATGCTGTAATCGCCCCATTTTGATTTTACAAGGTTTCCTGTCTGAAGATTTCCTAAAAATTCTATTATGGTATTCTTTAACTTTTGCTGAAGCTCTATATCAATTGTTAGCTGAATATTGCTTCCCTTACTCTGTTTTTCAGTAGTAAGTCCGTAATCTTCGGCATTTACTTCGCCTATATACTTGCCGTTCACATCGGCTTCTATGTACTTAAAACCCGTCCTCCCGTGGAGTACATCGTCCATTACGTATTCAATCCCAGTTTTTCCGACAGAATCATATCGATTGTAACCTTTACCGTCCACAAAATATTCTATTTCGTTTTCTGTAGCTATCTTTCCTATGTATCCCACTATATGAGAGGCGAGGTCACCGCCGCTGTATTCGCGGCGTACGGTAAAATCGCTGTAAAGCCCAGGAAATTCGTGTGCCCTCTCCGCAACGAGCACAGCGGTCTCAAGCGAAACCTGCGGTGCCACTTCGATTGGTTCATACTTAAGATCGCCTTTTTCACGCACAAGATGCCTGTAAACCATTATCTTGTACGCCTCCTCAGGCGCAAGTTCTTCCGAAATCCTGAAACTTCTGAGCGAACGAATCTCTTCGAACGCCTGTTTTGGAGGAGTGTCTATATCTATTCCGTATGACTGCAAAAATTGTTCCTTTGCAATCTGCTCGGTGAATTTCATTCCAATTGTGGAGATCGGCAGATAAATCGAGCGCGAAAGCAGCAGCTTCATTGCCTCATAATCGCTGAGCTCCTTATCGATATAGTATGCGCTCTTCTCGTACTCAAATACATCCCTCGCACTCCAATCGTCCTCATATCCCGATTTAACCAGCCACTGCCTGATATTCTCGTCAAAACGATACTTGTATATCCCATCTTCGATGTAAATAGGAAATTCCTGCTGCTTTTCTCCGCGGCTCTCAAAAAAATCATACATTCTTATACATTGCTCAGAGAACTCATCCGTAGGTATCATAGACGAATTGAGCTTTATCGAATACCCAACGGCGTTTTTCGCAAGTACATTACCTTTTATGTCCGTTATTTCACCGCGGCTTGCCGGAATCTCCATCTTTCGTATGCGCCACTGCAGCGAAAGCTCCGAATACTTTAGGTATTCATCAATAGTCAGGTTGTGCAAAAAGCCCGCAAGGAGCAGCAACACCGCCAAAATTATTATTAAAATATGTACATATCTATTTAGAAATATCTTAAACATTTTCTTTCCCCAAGCTGTGACCTCTTACTACCCTAAATGCAGCCCTATAAACAAAAAAACCCACTAAGAGATTGTAAAGCATCTCGATCGCAACAATCCTGAAAATATCCTGGGCAGGCAGCAGCGAAGCGGTAACATACATCACCACAAAATAAAACGCGTGATAAAACAGCGTACAAAGCGCCAAGAGAATAAATGGAAGAGTAACGCTTTTTACATAAAACTCATCTACGAGATTGCCGAGCATCACGAGCATGCAGAGGTATATCGAGAGATTTACTCCAAGCAGTCTGCTTACAAACAGATCTACAAAGACTGCATAGAGCAAGACGGCCACAAACGCACATCGCCTGTCACAAAGCAGCATTGTGCATATTGCGGCGATAATGCCCGAATTAAACACAACACCTCCTATCCTAAAAAACTGAAAAATTGTAGCCGATAGAAAAAATGAGAAAAGACCTATCGCAGCCCCGACCAAGACATTTTTTTTCATTTGCGCTCCTCGTAAGGAACGACAAGTACCTTTTTGATTTTGTGGAAATCCACCACAGGGCTGACGACAGCTTTCTTGGACAAATCGCCGGCATCTTCTAAAATACTGACGATCTTGCCTATCATGATACCCTGCGGATATATGCCTATACCGGAAGTCATAAGAGAATCGCCTATTTCAAAAGTAGCGTTCGGATCATAAAATTCGCATATCAGTTCAAAATTCTTGGAGCCGCTCACGATACCATCAAAATCGCCCTTTGATTTTACCATCTCAAATGCCACAGACGACTTCTGGTCGACAATCGCGACAACCTTGGACCAGGTCGCGCCAACTTCGTACACAAGCCCCACGAGCCCCTGACCGTTTATGACAGTTGAATTCTTTGTAACACCGCTTTCATAACCGACATCTATCACAAAATAATTAAACCAGTTCCCGGGATCTTTGCCAATAACATTTGCACCCACGACTTTGCGCTCATTAGAAGGTCTGATAATGTTAAGTGCATTTTCAAGATCCTCAAGTTCAGCTATTTCTTTGCGCGTCAGCGTAAGAGCAATAACTTCTTCTCGAAGCGCAGAATTTTCTCTCATAAGCGCTTCATTATGTTCCTTGTAGCTTAGCACATTAAAAAAAGGTTCGACCCTCTCGTCCACAAAATTCCCTATTCCGGCGAATATCTTGCCGACATACATCGTAACTATGCCGAGCTTGTCCTCGACAAAAGTTATGCCCTGCCTGCCAAATGCAGATATAAGCATAAGTCCCACAAGAACAGCCACCGCGAGCCCGATGAGAATGTTTCTTAATAATTTCGGCATTACTTGCCTCTGACAGTAGAAAATACTACGCGAAGTTCATCAAATCGCTCGACCACCTCTGCAGCGCCCTTTACGACGCAGTCGAGCGGATCGTCGGCAATGCGCACCGGAATCCCCGTCTCGCGGCTGATAAGCTCAGCGAGTCCGGAAATCAGAGCGCCGCCTCCGGTAAGCACGATTCCGGAAACGAAAACATCGGCTGCAAGCTCAGGTGGCGCGGCTTCAAGAGTAGCTTTTACACCATCTATTATCTTGCCTATAGGTTCTTTTAGCGCTGCATTTATATCCCTTGAACTCAGCTCAATGTCGTTTGGCACGCCGGTCACTAAATTTCTTCCGGTGACGGTCACCATGAGTTCGGGATGCGGTACGATTGCATTTCCAATGCTTATCTTTATCTTTTCAGCTGTGTTTTCACCAATTATCACATTGTATTTTTTCTTTATGTACATCAGTATAGACTGATCAAACTCGTCACCACCAATCCTGATAGAACGGGCGGATACAATTCCTCCGAGCGATATTATCGCTATCTCGGTAGTGCCTCCGCCTATATCGACCACCATCGATCCGTACGCCTCAATTACCGGAAGCCCCGCTCCGATCGCAGCCGCCATAGGCTCCTCGATCAAGTAAACCTCCTTTGCACCGGCCTGCATAGTAGCGTCGTAAACCGCGCGCTTCTCGACCTCTGTAATCTGATACGGCACACCGACTACAACCCTCGGACTCGCAAAAAAACTGTTTGAAAGCACCTTGCGAATAAAATGCTGTATCATTTTCTGTGTTACGTTAAAGTCCGCTATAACACCCTCGCGGAGCGGGCGTATCGCACGGATTTTTCCCGGAGTCCTACCGATCATTCCCTTGGCTTCGTTGCCGACCGCAACAACATTTTCCTTATCATCCACGACAATGACCGAAGCTTCATTAAGCACTATCCCCTTATTCTTTACAAATACTACAGTATTTGAAGTTCCAAGATCTATTCCTATGTATTGGTTAAGAAATTTTTTCATATTTTCCCTTGTAAACCCCGCCATTCGGGGCGTTATTTTTATTTTATTCCGCCGGAATCGGGCAGCCTGCCCGCTCTCCTAAAGCTGTAATGCGCATCTCCGGCTACTATTATATGATCGAGCAGCGCAATTCCAAGAAGCTGCCCGGTCTCAAAAAGTCTGCGGGTTATTAAAAAGTCCTCCGCAGACGGCTCTGAATTGCCCGATGGATGATTGTGAAGCAGTATAATGGACATTGCCGCCTCGCGCACAGCCTGCTTAAACACCTCGCGCGGATGTATCAGAGAAGCATTAAGAATACCTACAGAAATCGTCTGCCAGCTCATTATTGTGCCGCTGCTGCTCAAATGTACTACTATTGCGCGCTCGACCTCATCATCTACAAATTCATACTTAAAAAATTCGATAAGCTCGGAACTTCCGCCGATGCGTTTGCCTGTCACATTCTCCGGACGCTTTGCCCTCCTGCCAAGTTCAAATGCCGCAACAAGCTGACACGCTCTTGTCTTACCTATACCGCGATTCCTTGTAAGCTCGTTCACAGACATGCAGCTCAGGTTTTTAAGTCCTCCGTACTCGCGAACCAGCGCCTGCGACAACTCTATTGCCGACCTGTCACGCGTACCGGTCCTGATAACATTCGCAAGCAACTCCGAATCTGACAGACTTCTTGCGCCGCATGCCATAAGCTTTTCCATCGGCCTCTCTTCAGTTGGTATATCTCTGATCATATTTCACCAATCTGATTATACCACATTTTTACAAATTTGTCTACTGCTGCAAATTTATTTCTGCAATCTTTCGATATTGCTCATATATTGCCTGAGCCTGTTTTTTGCCTGATCGAGCTCGTTCATTGTCGAATTCAGCGAACTCATTGCTATGCCCTTAGCATTTTCAATGATTTCTCTCGCCTGAGACTCAGACCTCGCCTGAAGACTCTGTGCGTATTCCTTTGCCCTGACAACTATCTGATTCTGATCAAGCAGCTCATTGCGTTTTTGGTTCGCCATACTCACGATCTCTTCGGCCTTTCGCTTCGCATCTTCGAGCATATCATTAGCACGCTTCTCGGCATCGTCAATACAGCTCTTTGCCGCAGCCTGAGCGCGAAGATGAATCGCAGACATATCATCCATAAAAGCCTGACACTTCATAACCTCGTCGGGAAGATTATATTTTATCGTCTCCAGCAGTTCTACAAATTCAGACTTTTTTACAAGCACGGAATTCGTAAACATCAAAGTGTTTTTATTGTCGAGTTTTTCCTGAAATTCCTCTATCGCTTCAATTGTTTTTAATACTTTATCTGCCATTTTTCCTCCTGTGATAGTCCGCAATCGCCCTCATTACACAAGGCGTCACAAACGACGAAATATCGCCGCCGAAGTACGCGACTTCCCTGACTATACTAGAACTAAGGTACATATACTCGGCGCGGGTCATCACAAAAACTGATTCAAGCCCCGGTTCAAGCACTTGATTTGCCGCGGCCATTTGAAATTCCATCTCGAAGTCAGAAACCGCCCTGAGCCCTTTAATAATAGCTGTTGCTCCTACTCTTTTTGCAAAATCGACAAGCAGCCCCGCGCTCGATTCGACTACAAGCTCGGCGCCTGTTCCGATTTCTGATTCAAATATCGACTCCTCTATCAGTCTTTTTCGCTCATCCGCAGAAAACATCGGCGTCTTGGCATTATTCTGCATAACCACCACATGCACCTTGTCAAACAAGTTTAACGAACGCCTTATAACGTCTAAATGTCCAAACGTGACCGGGTCGAAACTTCCCGGATAGAT
Source organism: Acidaminobacteraceae bacterium (assembly GCA_041781135.1). Taxonomy (GTDB): domain Bacteria; phylum Bacillota; class Clostridia; order Peptostreptococcales; family Acidaminobacteraceae; genus JAUMXJ01. The sequence goes on along the minus strand of JBHAZV010000027.1, from coordinate 77,681 downwards.
AGCAACTTTCATTAAGCCTCCCCGATAATTTTAGCACAATAACGCAAACGCGCTAATTATTTTTTGCAGAGCTCTGCACTAATTTAACCATTTCCTCGTCACCACTGCTATACAGTTCAATCGCGCGCTGTGCGGCGGAATATGCAAAACCCACATCGTCTGAAGTAAAATCAAAACTGATTTTGAGACGCCCGCTTTGTTTTCCGCCAAAAAATACGCCCGGACCGCGCATTTCGAGATCTTTTTCGGCTATTTCAAACCCGCTGCTAAAATCTAAAAGCACCTGAAGCCTGTCGTTGATCCTGCGCCGCGACAGCAGAAAACAATGCGAAACCGAGCTGCCGCGCCCTACGCGCCCCCGAAGCTGATGCAGCTGCGAGAGCCCAAAACGCTCGGCGTCTATTATAACAATTATCGTCGCGTTTGGATTATCGATGCCCACCTCTATCATCGTCGTCGCAAGCAGCACATCGGCATTGCCGCTCCGAAAGCTTTCAAAAGAGCGCTGCACATCTTCGGAATTCATGTTTCCATGTGCAGTGACAATCCTTGCTTTCAGCCATTTTTTCAGCTTTTTTTCGACGTTTTTCAAACTTTCCTCAATGGACGGTGCAACAAAATACACCTGTTCGCCTTTATCTATCCTGCTCTGAATAAAAGCAAGCATTTTAGTCAGTTCGGCGTCGCCTATATACCTTGTTATCACAGGCTTTCTGCCCTTTGGCATCTCGTCTATCCTGCTGACATCCATATCGGCAAAAAATGTGAGTGCGAGCGTCTGCGGTATAGGAGTTGCCGTCAGATAAAGATTGTGCGGTATCTTAGCCTTTTCGAGCGCTCTCTGTCGCTGGAAAATACCAAATCTCTGCTGTTCGTCGGTAATGACAAGAGATAAATTCGCAAACTCCAGATTATCCGAAAGCACCGCATGAGTGCCGAACAACACGCCTATATCACCGCTGCGGCAACCATTATAAATACTCTGTTTTTCCGACTGATTTGTCCGCGAGGTGAGTATTGCTGTGCCAGCGCCCGGACCTCCACCGCCGAATATAGAGACATATCCGCTGTACAGCTGCTCTGCAAGCACCGTTGTAGGCGCCATAATCAATACCTGAAAACCGCTTTCAGAGACCATTTTAGCCGTCAAAAATGCAACAACAGATTTACCACAGCCCACATCGCCGTTTATCAGACGGTTCATAACTCTTCCACTCTCAAGATCGCTCTTTATATCGCAGACTGCTCTATGCTGAGCCTTTGTCAGACTGACAGGCAGCCTGAAGTCCGAAACATCTCGCAGCCGCATCGGTACAACTGAATCTGTATTTTTTCGAAGCAGTATTCCCAAAAAAATCCAAAAAAGCTCCTCAATTATGATTCTGCGCCGAGCCGCCTCGATTTCTTCAAAGCTTTTGGGCGAATGAAGCGCCGCTATCGCCTCCATTCTCCCCATAAGTTCTCTTCGCACAAAAAAAGGAAGATTTTCAGGAAGAGCATTTTTCTTTGAGATTGACAGTGCGCCTTGATGGATCTGCTCCGCGATGTTTTGGCTCAGACCCTCCGTAAGACCATAAATGGGAACGATTCTCAAAAACTCTTCCGAATCGGTATGTGAAAACTCCGGATTTGCTATCATTCCATCGGAAATGTTCCCAAAAAAATAGTATTCCTCTCCAACCACAAATTTTTGATTCAAAAATCTTGCATTAAAAAAAATTATCTTTAATCTTGCAAGTTCGCTGCTCACTTCTAAAAAAAGTGACGATTTTGAAAAATATTTTCTGAGAATTCTTCCCCTAAACAGCACTTCGCCCTCGGGCAACTCAAAAAACAGCGCCATAACTTTTGTTCTGTCGCGATACCCACGGGGAAAATCGTAAAGGACATCAGCGACAGTGTGCAGTCCCAATTTTCCGAGAAGTTCCGCCCGTTTTTCGCCAATGCCCTTTATATTTCTGACATCCATTCAATTTGACTTATTCGACTGATATTATGTAATAATAAACCGGCTGATCCCCTGCAAATACTGATATATCCACATTTGGATAATCATGCTCAAGCGCAGCCCGGAGTTTCTCTGTAGAATCCGCATCTACGCCGTTTCCCGTATATATGGTGATAAGCGATGAATCATCATCTGCGCACTTTATGACGGCGTCTCTTGCCACATCAGCCACATCAGTGCCAACAGCCGCAATACCTTTGTCGAGCACGGCTATATAATCTCCCTCTGCAATCTTGAATCCATCCAGTTCTGTTTCTCTTATGGAATGAGTTACGCTTACAGTCTTTACAGCCCTGATGGCATCGCACATCGTCTGTACATTTTCTTCGACTCCAACGCCCTCATCGTAAGAGATTATGGCTGTTATACACTGAGGCAAAGTCTTTGTAGGCACGACATGCACATGCTCTCCGCATATTTCGCGCGCCTGCTGTGCCGCCATGATTATATTTCCATTATTTGGGAAAAGTACAACTTCCTTTGCGCCGAGCATATTTATCGCCTCTACAAAATCGCTGGTGCTCGGATTCATAGTCTGTCCGCCCTCAATGACATAGTCTACGCCAAAATCACTGAGTATCGCCTTGATCCCTGAACCGGAAGCTACTGCTATAAACGCACATGCAAGCTGCTCATGCTCTTCTGGGATACTGCTCGGTTCAGAATACTTTTCTGCATCCTCAACAATGTGATTATGCTGTTCTTTCATATTCTCGATCTTTATCGTGACGAGCTCGCCGTGCCTAAGCCCCATTTCCAGCACTTCACCGGGATTATTAGTATGCACATGAACTTTAAGCAAATTTTCATCCTGCACATAAACAAGCGAATCTCCCATTTCTTCAAGGCGCTCTCTAAAGCTCACTTCGGGCTGCCTGTCGACATTCAGTATAAATTCAGTGCAATACAAATACTTGATATCAGCGGAATCAAAATGCATCTGCGCGTTTGCTGGCGCTCGTTCAGCAGTTTCTGTAATCTCGATTTCCTTTCCGAGCAGCACATCCTGCATACCTGCAAAAAAGTATACAAGCCCCTGTCCGCCGGAGTCGACAACCCCTGCCTGTTTAAGCACAGGAAGCAAATTGGGAGTATTTGCAAGCGAACCCTGAGCAATTCGCATGATATTCTCAAACAGTTCCTCAAATGAGATCTTTTTCTTATGAGAGCCTTTTACACCCTCTGCGATATCCTTTATCACAGTCAGCATTGTGCCCTCGACAGGCTTCAAAACGGCGGAATACGCGGAATTTTTTGCATGCATGAGCGCTCCGCAGAAATCCTTTACGTTCATATCCTTTAGATCCTTAAGTCCATTTGCAAGACCTCTGAAAATCTGTGAAAGTATGACACCGGAATTGCCTCTTGCGCCCATAAGCGAACCCTTTGATACAGTCTGCGAAACGCTTCCGACTCCGCCAGAGCTTGCTCCAAGCTTGGCGACAGCCGATGTCATGGTCAGCGTCATATTAGTGCCGGTATCGCCGTCCGGTACCGGAAATACATTCAGGCTATTGACGACTTCCTTGCGAGTTTTCAAATTTTCTGTGCCGCCAATGAGCATCTTTGCCAAAAGCTGGCCATCGATTGTATATGTTTGCAAAATACCCCCTAATCCTTTACCTTGACGCCTTCAATATTGAGATTGACATTATCCACCTTCATGCCGGTCTGCTTCTCAACTGCATACTTGACATTTTCAATAATGTTTGCCGCAACGACAGAAATTTTTGTTTCGAATTTGATAATCACGTATATGTCAAGTGTGATAACTCCATCCTTTTGAGTGACCTCAACGCCCTTCGCGCTGTGCTCGCCCTTTAGCAATCTGGCAATGCTCGACTTTGTCGATCTATGACTCATACCGACGACGCCTACGCATTCCATAACTGCGTTAGCTGCAATCTGCGCAATGGCAAGATTGCTGTATGTGATATTTCCGAGCTTATCATCCAATGTAGCTGACATATTAACCTCCATCGTGTATTTTACACTAAAATTTCATTTTGTTCAAATAATATAATGTGAACGAATTTTGTCTGCGAACCCAAAATTTGCAAAAATAAGTATTGCAAAAAGAATTTTGATGGTCTATAATTATAAGGCTGCAAAAATATAAGGAGGTAATTATGGCTAGAACTTGTGCAATCTGTGGTAAAGGAAGAGTTTTCGGTAATACCGTGAGTCATGCGAACAACCACTCAAGAAGAAGTTGGGCACCAAATCTCAGAAGCGTAAAAGCTAAGGTTGACGGAAGACCGCAGAGAATAAGTGTTTGCTCACGCTGCCTCAGATCTGGTAGAGTCGAAAGAGCGGTATAATCCCTCAAAATTCGGCAAATAAACTCATCTAAAATTCATTAAAGCGACGGCTCATATTATAGGGGACGCCGCTTTTTTCCTGTGCAAAAATCCATTCCAAAGTATAAAAAGCGGCGCGCCTAAAACGCACATACCAATCGACGCGCCCAATTGCTCGGAGCGCTCTATTGCACAGACCTTCGTTTAAGTTCTCTTACAGCCTCTGCAATATCCGGCTTACCAAACACCGCCGAACCCGCAACCGCAATATCCGCTCCCGCCTCTGCTATATTACCGATATTATGCTCGGTTATGCCTCCGTCCACCTCGATAAGAGTGGACAGTCCGCGTCTGTTAATCTCTGCCCTGAGCCTTCGAATTTTATCGGTGACATATCCTATGTAACTTTGACCTCCAAAACCGGGGTTAACGCTCATAAGCAGTACCATATCGAGCGCAGGCAGGATATCTTCGAGCACTCCAACCGGAGTGGCAGGATTGAGCGTAACCGCAGCCCTTACTCCGCACTCCTTTATCTGAGCCACAACCCTGTCAAGATGAGTACACGCCTCGTAGTGTACATTCACAAGATCCGCTCCGGCCTTTACAAAATCGGCGATATACCGCTCCGGATGCACTATCATCAAATGGACATCCATGAACATCCTTGTGCGCGGTCTGAGCGCCCTGACTATGGGCGCGCCGAATGATATATTTGGCACGAACTCGCCGTCCATAACGTCGATATGCAGGTATTCGGCCCCCGCTTCTTCAACCGCTCTGACATTTGCCGCAAGCTCTCCGAAATCAGCAGATAAAATCGATGGTGCTATTATCAATGTAGTTCCTCCAATATTTTCAAATATGTGCCGTATCTTTCGCCCGATATCACACCGCTGCCGACAGCATTTCTAACCTCGCAGCCCGGCTCGTTTACATGGACGCAATCGCTGAAGCGGCACTGCGCTATACGCTGAAACTCAGGATAATAATGCCTGAGTTCGGTGCGCTCAATATATGACAGATCCATTGCGCCGAAGCCCGGAGAATCTATTAACACGCCGCCGAACGGAAGTTCAAAAAATTCGGAATGCCTCGTAGTGTGCCTTCCTCTGTTTGCCGCGCGAGAAACACCGGAAACCCGAAGTCTTTCCCCTGTAAGCCTCGAAGCAATGCTTGATTTGCCAACTCCGGAGGGACCGGCAAGAACTGTTACCTTACCGCGAAGCACATCTGCCAGCTCATCCATCCCGTCGCCTGTATTTGCAGAGACAAACAGCCTCATATACCCCGCCGCATCGTACCTGCTCAGATCGACATCCGCGAGGTCGCACTTGTTTATGCAAATTATCGGCGCAACGCCCTTTTCCTCGGCAGTAACAAGTATCCTGTCCAGCAAAATATAACTCAGCGTCGGTTCCTTTGCAGAAAACACGATCAGCACATAGTCAGCATTGGCGACTACGGGGCGGTAAAGCAGAGTCCTGCGGGGAAGCAGTTCTTCAATTGTAGCATCGGAGACGCTTATCAGCACCCTGTCGCCAACATAGACATTTTCTGTTATAGAGCCGCGCAAGGTGCAGTTCACAATTCCATCTGCGGTGTTTACGGACAATCTGCCGCCTATATTCTTAAAAACGACCCCCTCCGCCATTTTGTCTAAAGGCAGGATTCACCTCCATCACTCAAAAACAAAGTCTATCTCCTCCTTGACAAACGAATCATATCTTATCAGGAGCTTTCCCGCGCCGCTGCCTGTAACTGAAATATTTACAGGAATAACATCGCCCTCATCCACGCTGTGCTCAGCCTGATAAACAATGCTTTTTTCGTCATTATTGAGCAGCTCAATTCGAATCAGAGTTTTTTTATCTTCAAAATTTGCCGCAAGGATATTTACGGTCATATTGACAGTCACAGCATCTCCGCCCGATTCAGAGCCGGATGTTGAAGATTCGGATGATGTCTCCGAAGAGTTTTCCGTACTTTCGCTCGTAGGCTCGGTCGTCGCCTGAGGGTCAGGTCCGTCGGAAACCAATACATTTATCCTTGTGCCGGGCTCTACGCGCTCTCCCTTCAGCTCACTCGAAATAACCACATCCTTTGCAACCTCGGAATTATACTCGCGTACTACTTCGCCCATTTTAAGACCATTTCTCATAAGCGCGGCATCCGCCTCTCTCAATGTCAACCCCGACAATGCCGGAACAAACACAAGCTCCTGCTTCTCTCCCAAACTTATAACTATATCTATCATGGTATTTTTTTCCATCATAGCATCCGCCTCCGGCGACTGACTTACGACATAACCGGCAGGCAAAGCGGAATACTCCTGGCTGACAGTACCTACAATAAAACCTTCTTTTGTTATAAGCTCCTCCGCCTTCTCTCTCGGAAGCTCTGTAAGCTTTGGAATTCTAACAAGTTCCGCGCCCGAACTTACAACGAGTTTTACAGTAAAGCCTCGCTTTATTTTTTCGCCTTCTTCAATGGACGCCGATATAATATGCCCCTTTGGCACATCCTCGCTGCTCCTTACCTCCGCAACCTCCGCCTTTACTCCGAGCTCGGCAAGCATATTTGTTCCCGCATTAAGCTCGGCGTTTATAATGTTAGGCATTTCCACAATACTCCTGGCATTCTGATACGAAATAATCTGCAGCAGCAATACCACGGCAATGACCACTGCTAATGCCGCTCCAAGAATACCCGCAATCATGTAACCGGTTTTGGTGGTTTCCGAGCCCTCCACCTCGTAATTATACGCACTGTTGTCCTCCGTAAAGAGTTCGTTCATTACCTCAGCATCATTGATAATAGTCTTTTCGATCGGAATATATTCCGGATCGTTCTTGAGTTTGCGAAGATCGCTTATCATCTCATAAGCGTTCTGATACCTCTCGCCGGGAGACTTTCTGGTAGCTATTGCAATAATCTTAGCCATCCCACCCGAAATCGCGGGATTTTTATCTCTCGGATCCGGCATTTTCGCCTTCATTTGCATCATCGCCACGCTTACGGCAGAATCGCTGTCAAATGGCAATTCTCTGGTAAGAAGCTCATATAGCAAAATTCCCAGAGAATAGATATCCGAACGCCTGTCGACATTTTTTCCACGCGCCTGCTCCGGCGAAGCATAATGGACCGAACCAAAAACCTCATCTGACTTTACAATTGTCTGATTATGTGCAGCTCTTGCGATGCCAAAATCGGCAACCTTAATCCTGCCGTCTGTATCTATAAGAATATTTTGAGCCTTGATATCGCGGTGTACGACCTGTTTGCTGTGCGCCTGAGCAAGCGCCGAACATATCTGAATCGCTATATTTATTACCGCCTCTTCCTTCATAAAGCCCGGAATGCTGTCGAGATAGTCTTTAAGAGTATTTCCAGTCACTAACTCCATTACGATGTAGTTAAGATCGTCCTCAAAGCCTACATCGTATATATTTACGATATTTGCGTGCGAAAGGCTTGCAATAGCTCTTGATTCCGTCTGGAATCTCTTAATAAACTCCTGGTCATTGTTAAACTCCTGCTTGAGCACCTTCACAGCCACATTTCTGCTAAGGCGGGTATCCCTGCCCTTATAGACATCCGCCATTCCTCCCGTGCCTATCAGCTCAATCAATTCATATTTATCCGACAAGACTGTTCCAATCAATGAATTCATCTCTATCCCCTAACATCGATAACCATGACAGTGATATTATCGCTGCCATCTATTCTCAAGGCCTCGGCGATAAGCGCCTTAGCCGTATTCTCAAACTCATTATTCCGCACGATATCAAGCAATTTCTGCGGGGTCACACATTTACTGAGACCATCAGTACACATGACCAAAATATCATATTCGCCTATAAATCCGGAATCTATCTGCTCCAGACAATCGGGTCCAAGCGCAGAGCTGATTACCCTGCGCATCTCCTTTCCGGGAAAAGAATGCGATTTATTTATCTGTTCTATGATTCCTCCCTTGATTCCATAGACATTTGTATCTCCGACGCTGACATATCCTATGGCTCCGTCAAAAACCTTGACCGCAAGCGCTGTCGTTCCCATTCTGACGCCGCCAAAGCTGTTGTTGCAGTACTCTACTAATTCGCCGTTCACCTGGTATATTATCTGTCTGACATCTTTTTCAAAATTTTCCAACCGCAGCGCCTTCATTCTCCTGTGCAGACGCTCGGAAGCATACGCAGAGGCGATCTCTCCATTAGCATATCCGCCGATCCCGTCGGCAACTATAAAAATTCCATTCCGCTCATCAGATATGAGATAATCCTGATTTATTCTGCGGCCGCTTCCTATATCTGTTCCCTTTACAACTCTCATTTCCTCACCATCACGGCGTAGTAAAAGCCATCGGTGTCTCCTTCGCTCGGAAGCAGCAGCTCCTCTCTTACAAGCGAAAAATCCTGATTTTTTTGCAAAAATCTTCTTACCTGATCCTCGTTTTCCTCTGAAGTGACTGTGCAAGTACTGTAAATAAGCGTGCCGCCGGCCTTTACATACTGCGATGCACGCTTAAGCACTATGCGCTGTGTCTTAGCGTTTTTAGCTATATCGCTTCTAATACGGTTATGCCGTATATCCGGATTTCTTCTTATGGTTCCGAGCGCGGAACAAGGCGCATCCACCAGCACATAGTCCGCCGAATCATTGAGTTCCTTTACGCCCATTGTAGCATCTACAACGGCGAACTGAACCTTTTCAGCAAACCCCATTCTGAGTATATTCTGCATCGCAACACCGAGCCTGCTCCTGCTTATATCGAAAGCGGAAACCTTTGCCGCATACTCGGCAATATGCGTCGTCTTGCCGCCCGGACTGCAGCAAACATCTATCGCATAATCACCCTTGCGCGGAGGTCTTGCCTCTATCGCAATCTGGGAACTCTCATCCTGCACTATAAAATGTCCTTCATCGTATCCGGGCAGTTCAGATATTTTTAAGCCGCCGAGGCTTTTTATGCCGATACCGCACGCGCTCCTGCTTGTAGCAAACGCCTCAACCCCTGCATCAGCAAGCCTTGCAAGGTATTCATCTCGATTTACAAGGCTGCTGTTTATACGAATCGTAAGCGGAGGTTTTTTGCATCCCGCCGCAAGCAGCGCCTCAGTGCGCTCTTCACCGAGCATTTCAAGCCAGTATCTCACGAGCCAAAGCGGATGCGCATAATAAACAGACAGGTACTTATCGCGCTCCTTGGGCATAGGCACGGTTTTTTTGCGCCTGAGAAATGTTCTTAGCAGTGCGTTTATATACCCCTTTGCCTGCGGTTCATTAAGTTCGTCGGCAAGCTTAAGACTTTCGTTTACCGCGGCGTAGTCCGGCACATTCAGCCTGACCGCCTGATAGAAGCCAAGCCTTAGGATATTGCGCACGACCTCGCCGACAGGAACCCTTGACAGAGTGTCGATGTAGTAGTCGAGCAGTATCCTGTCCTCTACAACGCCTACGACCAGCTGCGCAAAAAACCTCCTGTCGATGTCGCTCAGGGAATATTTCTTCAGATAATCATCTATGAGCTCATCGGTATGCCTGTTGCCGAGTTCGGCAAGCGCCCTATAAGCCAGCAGGCGTATATTCAATTCCTTCTCCTGCTTATCAGAATCAGCCTGATAAGGTTTGCTATCGCCACAGCAGCCGCAGCGACATAGGTAAGAGCAGCTGCGCTGAGCACTTTTTTAGCGCCGTGCATATTCCCCTCGGTGACGAGTCCATACTCCGTCATTCGTTCGAGCGCTCTCGCACTTGCATTAAACTCGACAGGCAGAGTAACGACCTGAAATAATACAGAAGCCGAAAAGAATATTATTCCAAATGTGGTTAAAAAACCCAAATTGAATATCAATCCCGCAATAAATAGAGGCACCCCGGCCTGAGAGCCTATTGAAGCCACCGGAAAAAACATACTGCGCAGGTTCAGCGGCGCATAGCCCTCTCCGTGCTGTATTGCGTGACCGCATTCGTGGCACGCGACCGCGATGGCAGCGACAGACGTGCCGTTATAGACCTCTCCCGAGAGATTCACTGTCTGATTGCTTGGATTGTAGTGATCCGAAAGGCTTCCGGCTACCTGCAGCACTTGAACGCTGTAAAGTCCCGCCCTGTCGAGCATAAGCCGCGCAGCCTGCGCTCCGGTATAACCTGTGCCGGAATTCAGCTTGCTGTACTTGCTGAATGTCCCCTTTACATTTAGCTGAGCTGCCATGGCCAGCAGTCCGAACACTATCAATACGATGTACGACCAGTCCATGTAGTAATAATTATATGGCATAATTCCTCCTTAACCCTTATTTTTTATACCAAGCATAAATGCCTGTGCACTCATTCTTTTTGAATTTTCGGGCTGCAGTTCGAGCACTCTTGCATACCCGTCAGCTACCTTCAGATGTATCCCGACAGCTTCCTCGCTCTCCGCCTTCTCTATATCAAAGACCTTTATCTGTCTGCCGAACGCAGCCGCCCTTAAAAATCCGAACGCCCTTATTTTTTGGAGATTCTGCAAAAAACTCATATCGTCTCTAAAAGCAAAATCTTCTTTTTTTATCATCCTTGCATATGTGTGCTCTCCGCTCTGCGGCGTATAAACCGCTTTACCGCTGCTTACAAGATGGAGAGCTTCGAGCATCATCTCTGCGCCGAGCTCCGAAAGCTCCCTTTCAAGCTGAAGAGATGTCTTGCTGGCGCAGGGATGCCCTCTGCGAAGCAGGACATCGCCTGTGTCGAGCCCTATATCCATCTTCATTATACACACTCCGGTGATATCTTCGCCGGCCTCAACCGCTCTCTGAATCGGCGCTGCGCCTCTGTATTTCGGCAAAAGCGACGCGTGTATATTAAAGCAGCCATAAACCGGTTTGTTTAGCAATTCCGCCGGAAATATCTGCCCGTACGCCACGACGACATATGCATCAGCTTCAGGTATGCCGTATCCCACAGAGAGTTTTTCAGGCTGAATAACCGGAAGCCCAAGGCGCAGAGCTTCCTCTTTCACTTCTGAAAAATGCAACCTGTGACCCCTATTCTTCGGTCTGTCAGGCTGTGTGACCACCGCAAGCACATTGTGTTTTTCAACGAGCGCTCTAAGCGTCGGAACAGCAAAGCCCGGAGTTCCAAAAAATACTATGTCCACTAAACCTCCAGCCCCTCCGGATAATGCGCTTCGGCTACGCTGCACTGCGAGCCGTCTTCTTCGCCGCCGCGATCATTGCCTCCACTCGCATCATCTTCAAATATTTCCTCTACCATTTTATCCGTATAAAGAATACCATCAAGATGGTCAAGCTCGTGACAGATCACTCTGACTATATCGCCTTCAAACTCGCGATCTACATGATTTCCGTTTATATCCTGATACTTTACCCGCACATTTGTAGGGCGTTCCACGGTTCCGCTTCTGTCAGGAACGCTGAGACAGCCCTCCAGCTTGCACTGAACGCCGCTGTACCAAATAATTTCCGGATTTACAAGCACATTCGGAACGGGTTTTTCAAATTCGGGATCCATTACTATAACCACCCTACGCAGCGCGCCCACCTGCACCGCCGCTATGCCGATACCGTCGTTCGCGTCCATGGTATCTATCATATCCTCAACAAGCTCTGCAAGTTTATCGTCAAAGGATGTAATGACGCGCGATTTTTTTCTAAGTATCGGATCTTCATCAGTCCTAATATTCCTAATTGCCACATCCACCTCATGCCAGATCCACAGTTATATGCGAACCTGTCGTCTGTTTTAATTTTTGTTCTATGACACCGACCAGCCTTGCAACTTCACCAAAAACCTCGTTTTCGGATACCACGAACACCTGGTATCTGAATTGATTCTCGATACGCCTGATCGATGCCGGAACCTCATCAAATATTTTAACACTTTTATTGAGACTTGCGAGTTCTAATTTTTTCCTGAGATATTGCTTTGTGCGATAAGCGGATTCGGCCGCTTTTCGCTCATCAGCGTCGCTGAACGTCATAAGAAGCACCGATTTATATGGCGGATATCCAAGCTTTTGCCTAAAATTTAATTCTTTTTTGTAAAATTCATCATAAGTTCTGCTGCTAACCGCCATATGTGTTGGACTATATGTCTGAATTATAACTTCCGAGCGAAGTCCGCTCCTGCCCGCTCTGCCGGAAACCTGAGTAAACAGCTGAAAGGCCCGCTCCGATGCCAAAAAGTCAGGAGCATATAACTGTAAATCGGCTGCAAGTATTCCCACAAGAGTCACCTTTGGAAAATCGAGCCCCTTTGCTATCATTTGCGTGCCGATGAGTATGTCGACTTCGCCGCTCTCGAATGCCTCTACAACCTCCTGTACCCGCGAGCTCGAAGTGACTACCGAACGATCAAGCCTTGCAACAGAGGCATTAGGATAGCGCTTTGCAATCTCTGCCTCGATTTTTTCGGTTCCAAGACCGCTGAATTCGATTTCTGTACCGCCGCAGTCGGGGCATACATTGGGAACACTTTCTTCGTGAGAACAGTAATTGCAGCATAATTTTGAAGCGTGTCTATAATATGTCTTTGCAACCTCGCAGTTGGGACATTTGAATACATAGCCGCATCTATGGCACTGCACGATGCTCGAAAAACCCTTGCGATTGATAAAAAGTATCGTCTGTTCGCGCTTGGCGAGCCTGTCTTCAATCGACAGATGAAGCTGCGAGCTGATGATTTTGTCGCTCTCGTGGCGCATATCCACAATACTGACAAACGGCATCGCATATCCGGAATATCGCGAATTGAGCTGGGTCAAAGTGCCGCTGCGCCCGTGATTATAAAACACATCTACATTTGGAGTGGCAGAGCCGAACACGAGCTTTGAACCTTCTAATTCAGCCAGACGCCGCGCGATTCTTAACGCATCGTAGCGAGGGCGCTTGTCCTGCCTGTAAGAAGTCTCGTGGCATTCGTCGACTATGATAACTCCTATATTCCTGAGCGGAGAAAGCACTGCGGACCTTGCGCCGAGCACGATGTCAACATCCCCCCTCGCAATTTCCTCCATATATCTTGCGCGGCGAGCCTCGGTAATTTTTGAGTGTATCACAGCGATTCTGCTTCCGTTAAAAGCCCGCTTTATCCTGTCTGTCATCTGCGGTGTAAGAGAAATCTCCGGCAGCAGAAACATTGCGCGTTTCCCGTGCTCAAGCGAACGCTTTATCAGTTCAAAATACACCTCTGTTTTCCCGCTTCCGGTAACTCCGTACAAAAGATGCTCCATATGTTCTGATGCCCAGATGCGATCCGCCGCGCCAAGCTGCTCATCTGTAAGAATCTTTCTTACAGGCTTTGGATTTGCAGCTTCTTTGAGTTTTCTGTTAGATTTTGGCGCGTCATAAACAAACAGCTCAACAGCCTCCGGAAAAGTGCAATAGGAATGCGCAGCAATCTCTCGCGCCAATTCAAACGCAGTAGAATCAACAATTCTGTTATCATCAAAAAGAGTCGCCTCCCTTGTGTCAAAGTCGGGCTGGTACCCATCTTCTCTCTCTGCGATAACGATTCCAAGGCATTTCTTTCTGTTTCGCAGAGGCACACTCACATAGCGACCCAATGTATTCTTTTCGGCGACGTGGTAGGTAAAAACCTGACCAAGCGTATTTCTTATCATTACATCGATATAGTACTTCATTCCTTTTTTGCAATAATCTTGAGCACTTCCTCGGCAAGTTCGGATTTAGGCATTATGTCAAAATCTATCCGCTCTCCGCCTGCAAAAAGCAGGCTTGCAATATTGGTGTCCGCATCGAAACCTGCGCCTTCGCGCCCCACGTCGTTGGCAAGAATATAATCCGCGCGCTTTTCGACAAGTTTTTTTGCGGCGTTCTCAAAAAGATTTTCCGTCTCCGCGGCAAATGCGACAATTACCTGACCCGCACGCTTTTTGTGCCCCAGCGTCGCAATAATATCGGGATTGAGAACGAAATTCAATTGAAATCCCCTGCGCTGACTGCCGGTCCCGCCTTTGACCTTTAATTTTTCCGAACTGACTGTCTCGGCAGCAAAATCGGCAGGCGCAGCCGCCATTATTATATAATCCGCGTCAGAATGCCGTTCGCACTCTGCAAGAAGCTCAGATGCGGTCTTTATTTGTACGGTGCTTACGCCATACGGAGCCCTGAGCCGTGTCGGACCTGTGATGAGCACCACATCCGCACCCATTCTTGAAGCCGCCTCGGCAAAAGCGTAGCCCATCTTGCCGCTTGACCTGTTTGTTATATACCTCACCGGGTCGAGCGGTTCAATCGTCGGTCCGGCAGTAACAAGCACCTTCCTGCCGCGGTAAAGATCCCTATGCGCCCCTAATCTCGACAGCTCGTAGCATATCGCTTCCTCTATCAAATCTATGCTTGCAAGCTTACCGCGCCCTATGTCATTACATGCCAGCCGTCCCGTATCAGGCTCTATTATCACAGCGCCCCTCGCCCTGAGAATGTCCAAGTTTGCGCGGACCGCCTCCGACTCGTACATTGCGGTATTCATAGCCGGTGCGATTATCAAAGGAGCCCTGCAGGCCATAGCGGTAGTAGAGAGCATATCATCGGCAATGCCGTGCGCAAGCTTGCCTATTATGTTTGCAGTCGCAGGCACAACCGCAAACACGTCAGCTCGCTTTGCAAGGGAAATATGCTCTATTTCCCAGCTGGATTTTGCATCGAACATTCCGCATGCGACAGGATTTCCGGAGATGGATTCAAAAGTGAGCGGCGTGACAAACTCCGTTGCATTCTTTGTCATTATTACATGGCTCTCGATATTTTTCTTTTTAAGGCGCGAGACTAAATCCACAGCCTTGTAGGCCGCTATTCCGCCGGTTACGCCGAGAACGACGTTCATAATCTACTCTTCCGGATGCAGCCTGCCAAACAGCAGCCTTCCGTCTAAAATCTCGTCGGTTGCGTAAGTGAGAGGCTTTGTGAAATTAAACATCTCCTGATTATCAGCGTTGCTTGCAATAAGGTCACGCGCCCTCTTTGATGCGGCTATTGTAAGCGCATACCTGTTGCCGGCTTTTTTCACAAGCACGTCAATCGATTGTTGCAACATTTTTTCCCTCCTTGATATCGGCGATAAGTTTATTTGTGCCAATGTCTACTTTAAGCTTTAACAGCGCGCAGGGCTTGCTTTCTTTGCTGCCCGTGCAGCTGTCGATTATCATTTTTAACGTATCGACCGATTTTCCTATTATATCATTAATAATAAAAAAATCATAATCCACTACTCTGTCGATTTCATCTTTTGCCGCAATCGTTCTGCGTTCTATATTCTCTGCGCTTTCCGTACCGCGTCCGACTATTCTCTGCAGAAGCACATCAAGCGAAGGAGGCAGCACGAATACAAACACGGCATCCGGATACTTCTGTTTTACCTGCATTGCGCCATCCATCTCTATTTCGAGGATCATACTCCTGCCGCTGCTTGTCACTTCAAGCACGCGGCTGAGCGGCGTGCCGTAGCAGTTTCCATAAACCTCGGCATATTCGAGCATTTCGCCCGATTCGACCATCTGCAGGAACTCGTCCCTTGTCCTGAAAAAATAGCTAACGCCTTCTGCTTCGCCTTTTCTGGGTTCGCGCGTAGTAACTGATACCGACAGCGCTATCTCAGGAAATTTTTCTGTAAGCGCCCTGCAGATAGTTCCCTTTCCCACGCCGGAAGGTCCAGAAACTACGAACAATCTGCCGCTCCTGCCAATCATTGTGTCTGTTTTTTTCATATCTAAAGAATATTCTGCACCTGCTCCTTGATCCTGTCAATCACCGATTTCATTGATATTACTAAATCTGCGATCAAGGCGTCAGGCGACTTGCTTCCGATTGTATTCACCTCTCTAAGAAGCTCCTGGCTGATAAAATCCAATTTACGTCCTATTACTTCGTCCTCTTTGAGAAGTTTTCTCATATGTGATATATGGGCGCGAAGCCTGACTACCTCCTCTTCGATGTCGACTCTGTCCGCAAAAATTGCAATTTCCTGTAAAAGCATCTGTTCGTCGGCCTTTTCTCCGATTAACTTTTCTATCCGCATCCGCATCGCGCAGTACTTTTCCTCTACCATCGAGGGACGTCTTTCCTCGATCGATAAGAGCAGACCTTCAAGCTCGTCTATCTTTACAAGCAGATCGTTTGCAAGATGCGCCCCCTCTGTGCTCCTCATCCGCTTAAGATCCTCTATGGCTGCTATAAGCGGCGCTTCAACCATCTTTTTGATCTGCTGCTCGTCTATTTCCGGTCTGCGATGCACAATCGCTCCGTCCTGCCTGAGGTAGAATTCTGCAGATCTCGCACGCCGCAGTCTGTAACGCCTCTCGACACTCGAAAGTATGCTGTGAAACCTGTCAAGAACATCGTAATCCACGCTTAGCACCGAATCGCCGCTGCCCTGAATGAATATAGAAATATCTATCTTTCCCCTGATAAGATGCTCGCGAACTATTCCGCGCGCCCATTCCTCCAAAAAGCCATATCTTGAAGCGCACTTCACGGAAATCTCGCAGCCTTTTGAATTTACGGAGCGCATCTCCACGGAAGCGCCCTCCTCACAAAGACCTCCATTACACTTGCAAAAATTGTTGGCTCTGCCAAAGCCGGACATACTGTATACCATACGCTTATTATACCAAATATTTCCTGTTATGTAAACATCAAATTGAAGCGCAAATCAATTTGAAACCGCGGCTGAATCTGCTCGCGATTGAAGTTCTCCTCAATAATTGATATAATTCTATTTGAAGGTGAATATGGCATTTGACGGACTTTTTATGAGAATGATGATCGCGGAGCTGCGGACAAAGTTGCTCGGCGAACGTATAGAAAAAATAAACCAGCCGCAGCGCGGCACATTTATTCTGTCCTTCAGAAAATCTGATCTGCTGATATCCGTAGAGCCATCCGCAGCGTATATTTCGCTTACAGATAAAAAGCTTCCAAATCCCGCCGACCCTCCTAATTTCTGCAAAATACTGCGAAAACACTTGCATGGTGCTGTTCTGAACGAAATCCGGCAAGAGGCGACAGACAGGACAGCTTACTTTGTTTTCGGCGCAAAAAACTCCGCGCTCGAAAATACGGTACGCACACTTGTAGTAGAGGCTATGGGCAGGCATGCAAATATGCTGCTGCTCGACGAACAGAACATAATAATCGACTGCATCAAGCGCGCTTCGCTCGATTCAAGACAAGCGCTGCCGGGCCTGCCATACGAGCCCTTCGCCGATGATAGATCAGATTTCTCCGAATATTTTTTGTATCATACGGCAAATAATTTACAGATCCAAGCTGCAGATAAAAACAACGAGAATTTTTTCGAAAAATCGTCTTCCGGAACAGATTTCTCCGAAGAAATAAATTTTCTGAAAAAATACCAAGGTTTTTCAAAAGCTTCCGCCTTATTTGCAAATACATTCAGCGATAGGGCAAAGGAGATTTTCCCCGACATAAGCTCTGGATACCGCGGACCGGGCTATACCTGCGCCGATGCCGACGGAACCCTGCTCGATTTTTACTTCCACAGGGGCGTGCTTGAACTCGCCTACGAGGGAATGCAAATCACAGAACACAAAAACCTGAGCGAAGCCGCAGAAGCCTTTTATTTCCGCTCTATGCGCGCAGTTCAGCTCAAAAAACTTTCGCTCGATTTGAAAAATACGCTTTCTTCAAGATTGAGCAGGCTCAGAAGCAAAATTTCCAAGATGTCGGACGAGCTCGAAAATGCGGAAAAATCCGAAAAATACAAAAATATCGGCGACATACTGTTGGCTAATTCGCACGCTATTCCCGATGGCGCGGCAGAAATCGAACTATTAGGGTTTGACGGAAGCCCTCTGAAAATAAAGCTTGATACAAGACTTTCGCCGACAGAAAACGCTTCTAAATATTACCAAAAATACAAAAAAGCAATATCTGCGACAGAACATATAGCAGAACAGACAAAAATCACAGAAAGCGATATCAGTTTTATAGAGCACGCGCTCGTAATGCTGGACAACGCAGAATCAGAGACCGATATAGCAGCTTTGCGCGCAGAGCTCGAAGAAGCCGGGTTCATCACCAAAAAAGAATCTAAAGCAGACAGGGTAAAAAAGGTCAAAAAGCCGCATACGCTGAATGTGCACAGGTACAATCTCGGCAGCGGCAAGGAATTACTCATAGGCAGGAGCAATTCGGCAAACGATGAGCTCACAATGAAGTATGCATCAAATTCGGATATGTGGCTTCACACAAATACGATACCCGGTTCGCACTGCATCATAAGGTGCGCAGGCGCAGAACCAACAGAAGCAGATATCAAGGAAGCTGCGGAAGCCGCTGCATACTACTCAAAAGCTCGAAATTCATCGAAGGTCGCAGTAGACTACTGCAAGGTCAAAAATGTTCGTAAGCCTGCAGGCGCAAGGCCGGGGATGGTCATATACGACAATTACAAAACCGCAATAGTGGAGCCGGGAATAGCTTCGCTGACCCGGATAAAATTATGAATAAAATCAAAAAAAATATCACGGCGACAGCCGCAAGCGCTGTCGCGCTTATATTGACTGCGATATTTGCAGCAGCAGGCTTTTTTGGCAGAAGCGACGCGCTGCTGATCGGAATGTTCGAGGATCAGCAAAATTTTTTCGACAAAAAAGAAATTATTGAAGCCGCCGCTGGAAAACCGGTCGAGTTCAGGTACTACGACAGCGTAGAGGCTATGAAAATCGATATAGCGTCCGGCGCGCTTGGAGTATATGTCTGCCCGATCTTTGAGTTTATCGCATCAGGCGCAGACGGAAAAGCCATAGCGACAATAGAAGCGGAATATGTTCTCGCCGCGGCGCAGGAACTCGGCACTCCAGCCCAGGTGGGAATAACAGAAAAATATATATCCACTTTCCTGCTGCAATCTTCAAACAGACTCGACAGCAAAAAAATATCTCTGCAAAGCATAGATGCAGAATCAAAAATCCCATTCATAAATGAAGGGATAATCGACTGTGCAATATTCCGCACTAAAGCGCCGGCAGGGCTTTTGGTTGATGTAAGGCTCTCGGAGCTTGGATTTAGGCATGATATGCTCGTAGTCAGCAACAATCTGCTATTAAAACACGACGGCATAGTAAAGGCGATTTTCTCGGCGAGCTCCAAAATCAGTCAGCGCCTGCCATCCGAAGACGAAATAAAAAATGCCGAGCTTTTCCTGTTTCAGATTGGCGCGATCAAGGAACGCAGAGGTTACCAGCACTATGTACATATAGAATGATTTCTTCACATTCTGTCTTAGCGCCGCGCAATCAGCAGCAAAACAGGCTCTTGCGATTCGCGCAATTTTAAAATTCTAAAGTTCTCTCCACCATTTAGGAATAAAATCGTTGTTTTTAATAGCTTCGTCAATCTCTGCTATCATCGCATCTCTGTCCTTATTGAACGTACCTGCTATGGCGAGCGGATTGGAAGCGTGGTTCGAGCGATACACAGTGCCCTCGCTGTCGACATTTTGGATAAAAAGCTTCATTTCCGTGAGCAATTCCACATCGTCAAGAAGCTCAAACTCCCCCTGCCTTTCGAGATCTGTTCCGGGTTTTACGCGCAGATTAAGAAAAGCGACATACTCAGGATTGGCTGCGCTTATTACACGCGCCGTCTCCAGTGCGTGCATCCTGCTCTTTGCGCGCTGGCCGAGTCCAAGTATAATAGTCACAGAGCACTTTATGCCAGCCCTTTTGGCTTTTGCAGCCGCCTCAATAAATTCAGCTGAAGTTGAATTTTTGTTAATTTCTTTTAATATTTCATCCGAGCCACTCTCCAGACCGACATACACCATATCAAGACCCGCCGCGTGGAGATTTGCAAGTTCTTCATCGGTCTTTCCAAGTATATCGCGAGCAGTAGCATACATAGTAATCTGCCTGAGCCTTGGAAAAAGCCGCTTCGAAACAGTAAGTATCTCGTGAAGTCTGGGATACGGTATCACGAGAGCATCACCGTCAGCTAAAAATAATTTCTGAACATGCGGATATATCTGAGCGCACTCTCTGAGATCCGCAAGTATCTCTTCCTGTTTTCGAATCCTGAAAACATCGTCACGATACATATAACAAAATGTGCATTTATTATGCGAACATCCAATTGTGCACTGAACTATAAGCGATCTCGCCTCTGACGGCGGTCTGAAAACATTGCCCTCGTACTTCATCCTGATCCTCCCTTCTTCGTGTTAGTATAACACATAACTATCTTAATTTTATTGACAAAGATTTGCTTATGATATATCATTATTTGAATTCACAAGGGGTGCTGCGGCTGAGAAATACCCTTGAACCTGATCTAGGTAAGGCTAGCGTAGGAATGTGAACAAGCGAGAGGCGTCAAAAAACGTGCGCTGCTCGCGTACATAACAAGGTATCGCCTTTCTACGCCTGTACAGCGCAGCGCTAAGGGAGGTTTTTTTATGAACAAAAACACAAGATTCATCGTAGAGGCGGGTGTTATGCTCGCATTGGCGTTTGTGCTTTCGCACTTCAAGCTGTTCGAAATGCCGCAGGGAGGGTCGGTCACTCTCGCCGCTATGCTGCCGCTGCTGTTTATCTCTTTTAGATGGGGAGTAGCCAGAGGGGTGATTACAGGCGTGATATTCGGAATACTTCAGTGGATATTCGGCGGATATGTCATTGGCATTATCCAGGGCATTTTGGACTACCCCCTCGCATTCGGATGCATGGGAATAGCAGGGATAGCATCAAAAGCGATCTTGGATAAAGATTCGAATAAAGGAACGTTTACTGCGGTATGGGGGGCTGTAATAGCGACCACTCTAAGATATGCATGCCATGTCGCATCCGGCGTGATATTCTTTTATGAGTATGCGGGCGAACAGAATCCGCTTCTGTACTCTCTCGGATACAACTCTTTTCTGTTCCCCGACCTCGCCATAGCCGTTCTTGTGCTTGCAATGATCTGGGAACCACTCTCCAGGATGATTCCTAAACCTGCGTCAAAATAACAGGCTTATGCTATAATAAAACCCATAGGAGGAAATATGTATCAAAAAATTCCACCAAAGGGAATGAGAGATTTTTTGCCGGGTGAAAAGGCTCTCAGAGACGAAATAGCAGGGCGCATACGCGGTGCTTATCGCAGCTCCGGCTTCACAGAAATAGAGACATCCGCAGTCGAGCATCTTGAAAACCTTTCAGGCGGCGACGGCGGCGAAAATACAAAGCTGATTTTCAAAATCATGAAGCGAGGCGAAAAATTAGACGAAGCTCTAAAGTCTGCACAGCGCGGCGAATCAAATGAAAACGATTTTGCCGACCTCGGACTCAGGTTCGACTTTACGCTCCCGCTTACGAGATTTTATTCCAATAACAGAAACGAGCTGCCTCAGATTTTCAAAGCTATGCAGCTCGGCATGGTCTACCGCGGGGAACGACCGCAAAAAGGCAGGTATCGCTCTTTCGTCCAGTGTGACGTGGACATCATTGGCGACCCGTCGCCGCTGGCAGAAATCGAAATACTTTCTGCCGCAATCAAAGCGCTGCGTTCAATCGGACTCGATGACTTCGAAATACGCATTTCCGACCGCCGATTTCTGCTGGCGCTGATAAGCGCCTGTGGGCTGCCGCAGGAGCGCGCCGACGAGGTGTGCATCAGTCTCGACAAATATGACAAGGTCGGCAGAGAGGGCGTGATAGCTGAGCTGGCGGAAAAGGGGCTCGACGGCGCGGCGCTGCTCGATGCTGTCGAGGAGATGGCGGGCGGCGGCGAAGGCGAGTGCGCGGCGAAATCGGGCAGCGAGCAGGCAGCCGAGGCAAGTCCGCTCCTCGACATCATCGGCAAATACAGCGCCGAGGCCGCCGAAAACCTCCGCATCATCGCAGCCGCCCTTGCGGCAGCCCACAGCGGCGACCCCGTGAGGCTTCGTTTCGACCCGACGCTTGTGCGTGGGATGGGTTACTACACGTCCACAATCTACGAGGTTCACAGCAACAAGTACGGCAGCGCACTCGGCGGTGGCGGGCGATACGACAAAATGATCGGGAAAATATCCGGCACAGACGCGCCTGCTGCAGGATTCTCCATAGGCTTCGAAAGAATATGCGATCTCGTAGACAAAGACTTCCTCTGCCGAGAACAAACAGAAAAAATCGCAATCCTCGTCGAATCCCCTGACGACTACGCCGCAGCAATCAGCTATGCATGGCAAACCGACGCTGTAACAAGCATCTTCTCAAAAAAGAAAAAATTTGGCAAACAGCTTCAAACGCTTGAAAGCGAAGGGTTCACCAAATTTTATGACGCCTCTAAAGGCGAATATCTCATGCGCGGCGAATAATAATTACTATTCCATACCAAACAGGTTAAGGAGCTTTTGCCACATATTCTTTTTAGGGAGCGGCGGCAGAGGCTCTTTTTCTATCTCCGGCTTTCTCAATTCCTCGGTTCTCATAATAAATGTTACACTTTCGACACTATTTTTAGAGCTCACAAACGAGCCTGCCTTTGCATTATCAGCGCCCCTAACGACGCTAAGCATATCCGATAGCTGTTCTTTTGCCTCGCCTACACCCACTACAAAGCTTTTCTGTCCCTCTATCAGTTCAGAAAATCCGGCTGAATACGCTGCAGCGCCCTCGCTGACGCGCGCAGAACCGGCGCTTATTGCTTCTATTCCGTCAATGAGCTTTACCGCGCCTCCGCTCAATGCTTCAAAGCCCTCTCCAAGCTGCTTTACACCGCCCGCAAGCGCAGCCTCTCCTGCATTTATGGCCGCAAGAGCTTCTATCACTTTCCCGTTGAGCTCCAGCTGCCCAAGCAGCACCGCGCCGAGCGCTGCCATATTAGGATCCGGCGCCTGCAATAACTGCCCGGCCATATCCTTGACAGACAAAAACTTCTCATTTGCCGACTTTACAGATTCGAGCAGCTCGGCAGAACCCTTCGGAAGCCTTGATGCCGCATCGTCGAGCGCCTTAAAAGCCTCTGCCGCGTCAGAAACGCCCTTTTTAAGCGAGGAGCTGTTAGACGAAATGTATCCCAAATTGCCCGAAATCGCTGAAATGCCGCTGCTAAGTTCCCTTGCGCCGCCTTCAAGCCGAACTATCCCTGCAAGTACCTGTGCAGAGGCATCCTCAAGACTGCCGACCTGCCTTTCTACCTCGTCAAAATCTATATCAAAATCGAGCGCCGCCTTGACTCCGGTAAAAGTAAACGCGCCTAATTCAAGCCCTCCGTCTATTTTCGCCCCGATTCTAACCTCATGCTCCTTTCCGGGCAGAAAAATCGCGCCTACAGTATACTGGCTTCCCATCGCCACAATGCTCGCGCCATCCGCGCTTATTTCCTTAGCCCCGATTATGCTTCCCTGCATCTGTACGGTATATTTATCGGCAAAACCACCCTTTTCCGCCGGTGAGACTCTCACGATCATTTCAAAATCTCCGCTCGCTTCAAAAAGCGACTCTGGAGCAGTTTCCACGCCATTCAGAAGATATTTTATTTCAATGTTCCATGGGTTTTTGACATTTTTCAGATCGCCCCTGTAATAAAATTCGTTATCGTCACCTTCTCTGTGAAATACGATTTTATCGCCTTCAATCTTAGGCACGGCTGACGACGAAAGATTTATTATATTTTCGTAATCTCCATAATCAACTATGCTCTCGTTGTCCCCCGAAAAAGAATTTACAACAATGGTCTTATTCAGCGCTCCATCCCTTCCAAGCAGCAAATAAACAGTCTCGCTCTTTGCATATACCAGCCCCGACTGCACGAGCATGCCTATAACAACTGCAAAACACAATATTTTTCTTAAAATTCTATTCATTTACGCCTCCGTTTTAAGCGAATTTTCTGTCTTTGTACCAACCCCGAAATCCGGCCTGATAAATGCACCGTCAAAAAGATTCAGCAACGCAGGCAGCACAAGAAGCACTACCACTGCCGAAATTACGGCGCCCCTGCCTATAAGCTCTCCCATCGAAGAAACATTCTGCACCTTTGAGGTAGCCTGTATCAAAAAACCGGAAATAGTAAGCACGAGCGCGGAAGTCAGTATTGACCCTGCACTGTCGGCAACCGATTTTACAGATGCTTCCTTTTTTGGCATAGCCGCCCTGTTCTCTATGTACCTCGATGTCAGCAAAATTGCATAGTCGATTGTCGCGCCGAGCATAAGCGAGGATACAATCAGTTTTCCGACAAACACGAGCGAATTGTCCATAAAGTACGGAACCGCCATATTTATAAATACTGCACTCTCTATGCAAAACAGCAGCAGCGCGGGAATTATCAGCTTTCTGAATGTCGCATAAACAACTATTGCAACAGTAACCAGCGCCATCAATGTGACCACGAGATTATCCTTCCACGCGATGTCCCTTATGTTCGACAGCGTCACTGTAAGGCCGGCAATATCGTACTTATCTCCGAACCAGTAATCCGCACGCTTCATTATCCAGTCGACAGCTTCAAATGCTTCATCGCTCTCTTCGGCAGTATTTAAGCCGATTATCACTCTGTATGTGTTTTCCGAAATAAATTGCTCGCGCACCATCTCCGGAAGCAGCTCCTCCGGAATCTTTGAATCCGCAAGACTTATATGGCTCTGAACCGAACCGATGTGCTCGTATTCCAAAAGCTCGTCACAAAATCGCTTAAGCGCGTTTTTATCATCCTTAGGCACGAGCATTATTACAGGATTAAAAGCTCCAAATCTCTCCTCTATCTTTTTCTTCGCAATAAAAGTATAGGTACCCTCCTCCTCAGAGATACCTGAACCACCGTAAATATACGGTGTTCTCTGATCGGCGAGTACAGAAGGCACCACTAAAAGCAGAATAAGCGCCATCGAAATATACCTGAGATGGTAAATCAGCTTAGCCGTTCTGCCAAACTTTGGCATAAAGCTGCGATGCCTGGTCCTGTCGATAAGGCCGGACATCATCAATGTTATTGCAGGCAGCAACAGTATCGCCGACAACAAGCTGAAAATTATCCCCTTTCCAAACACAAGCCCCATGTCGGTGCCTATTTTGAACTGCATGAGCAGCAGCGACGAAAACCCGGCAATAGTAGTGACGGCAGATGCAATTATCGTGGCATATGAATGCTTGATCGCAGATTTCATGGCCTCGACAGGAGCAAGCCCCCTTTCTTTTTCCTCGCTGAACCGATGCAGCAAAAATATCGAATAATCCATCGAAATAGCAAGCTGAAGCGCCGAAGCCATGCTGTGGGTCACAAAACTGACCTCTCCAAAAAGCAGATTGCTGCCCGTATTCAGCACAACCGCAAATCCAAGAGTTATAAAGAATATTATAGGTTCAATATACGAGCTTGTCGAAAGCACAAGTATTATAAATACTACCGGGAGAAACAGCAGTATAAGCCTGCCTACCGATTCCTCGGTAGCGCTGACAACCTCCTGCGCGCTTGAAGCGCCGCCAAACACATAGCCCCTGTCGCCTATTATGGATTTTATCTCGGAAATTGCTATTCCGGTTTCAGAAGAATAGTCCTGATAGTCGAGATACAGCGTAAATATCGCAGCGCCGTCCTTATAAAAACTCTCGACAAGCCTTCTGTCCATAGCCTCAAGCGGAACCTTTAAGTCCTGAGCGTCGTCGAGCCATATAATATTCTGTACATATGATGCGCCTTTAAGCCTTTCCTTGTACTGTACCGCCTCGACGATGCTGACATCCTCCACCATGACCCTCACGGTCGTTGGGACTCCAAACTCCTCTATGACTCTGTTCATCCCTCTGACAGCCGGCATATCGCCGGGAAGATACTTTGCCATCTCGTAATTCGTAACAACGCCGAGAGAAGCCATCCCCGCCGCCGCAAGAGCGACTGTAAACACCAGCAGAATGATATGCCTGAACTTAACAATAAAATTAGCCATCGCCACTCCTTTGCAATTACTCAAAAAGCGCCCGCAAACGCTTCCGTTTCGCGCTAATACGACTTACCCATAACTACCATGTGCTTTGCAGGTTTTCCGCAGAAAGGACATGTGTCGCCTAAATCCTCCTGATCAAAAGGAATACACCGTATTGTAGCGGACGTTTCCTCTTTTACCTTGACCTCGCACTCCTCGCAGCCGCACCACATCGCTTTGGCTATCCCTGCCTTTTCTGACATTATTTTCTTGAATTGTTCATAGTTCTCTACAACAAATGTCTTTTCCTGCATTGATTTTTCGGCCTTTGAGTACATCTCTCCATGTATTCTGTCAAGAATTGCAGCCACCGACTCTGCAGCTCCATCTCTGGCAATATCCGCCTTTTCCTGACTATGTCTTATACTGTAAAGCACTTTGCCCGCTTCAATATCGCGCGGCCCGACCTCGAGCCTCAAAGGAATTCCCTTCATTTCGTATTCGTTGAACTTCCAGCCGGGAGAATTCTCCGCGCTGTCGTCTAAAAGCACCCTTATGCCCGCAGCGGCAAGTTCGTCTCTGAGCGCCCTGGCATGCTCGAGCACTCCTTCCTTCTTCATCGCTATAGGCACAATTACAACCTGTGTAGGCGCAAGCCTTGGCGGCAGCACAAGCCCCCTGTTGTCTCCGTGCACCATGATTATCGCGCCGATCAGCCTTGTGGAAACCCCCCAGGACGTATGATACGGATATTCAAGCTCGCCGTTCCTGCCCTGATACTTGATGTCGAAGGCTTTTGTAAAATGCTGAGCCAGGTTATGCGATGTGCCGGACTGAAGCGCCTTGCCGTCGTGCATAAACGCCTCTATGGTATATGTCGCATGCGCGCCCGCAAACTTTTCGCGTTCGGACTTTCTGCCGCAAATCAGTGGAATTGCAAGGAGTTCGCTGCACATTTCGCGATATATTTCAAGCTGCTGCAGCGTCTCTCGCTCTGCCTCCTCCGCAGTTTCGTGGAGCGTGTGTCCTTCCTGCCACAAAAACTCGCTCGTCCTTAAAAAAGGTCTGGTATTCTTCTCCCAGCGCACTACGCTGCACCACTGATTGTAAAGATATGGAAGCTCCCGATAGGAATTGAGCCACTTTGCGTACATAGAACAGATAATAGTCTCTGAAGTAGGGCGCACGCACAGCCTCTCCGCAAGCTCCTCACTGCCTCCATGCGTTACCCATGCGACTTCCGGCGCAAATCCCTCAACATGCTCCTTTTCCTTGGTCAGCAAGCTCTCCGGAATAAGCAGCGGAAAATACATATTCTGATGGCCGGTCTCCTTAAACCGTCTGTCTAAATATGACTGTATGCCCTCCCACAGCGCGTAGCCATAGGGCTTTATAACCATAAATCCCTTGACAGGCGAATAATCCACCATATCCGTCTTTTTAATTACATCCGTGTACCACTGGGCGAAATCGACGTCCATATCCGTGATATCTTTTACAAAATCCTTTTCCTTTCCTGCCATAATCACCGCCAAATCTATATTATGTGTTTTTGTATAATCAGTATGTCTACCAAAACGCGCAGAGCCTATCCTGCATGTGTTCCAAACCCTGATTCAAGCTGAACGACCGCCGAAATAACTCTCGTAATCTTTGCGCTGTAAGCGCTGTCACGCTCAAATCGCTTATTATTTCTGTGTATTGCATAGTACGCCGCCGCCATAAGCAGCAGCCCTATGCCAAAAGATAAAAGCTCCGAGACTCCGGCAAAAATACCGGCGGCCATACCCGCGCCGAGCAGCGCAAGCGGAACAGCGTACATCAGCAGCGCCGCCTTGAGCCCGCCCCTTACCGGAATATCTATCCTGACCCCGTCGCCGGGCGCAAGGCTGCCGAACGCGCCTAAATCATATCGCGCCTCGACCTCCATATCCTTTACTCCGCAGAGTCCGCCGGCCGGACAGTGCTCACAGGCGGACGCCCTTCCGATTTTTATGAGCGCCCTGCCCTGACTGCCATCTATGGGCGCAAGTACCTCTTTAACAATCCCTTCATCATTCATAGTATACCTATTCAAGCCAATCGCGGTCCAAATGTTTTTCGGGCCGCAGCCTGCATTCTTTGCAGGCCACGCTTTAATATATTACGCATTATGCGGCATGCTTATTCGACATTCTTTGGAGTACGCACCGCCGTTATAGAAAGTTCCGAAAGTGTAACATCCGGAACCTCAACAGGCGAACCGGTCATAAGGCATCTCGCCTCCTGATTTTTCGGGAACGCAATGACATCCTTTATATTTTCAGTTCCCGTAAGCAGCATTACAAGTCTGTCCAGACCAAATGCAATTCCGCCGTGCGGCGGAGTGCCGTAGCTGAGCGCCTCCAGCAGGAAGCCGAATTTATCCTGAATATCTTCCTCGCTGATTCCGAGCGCCTCAAAAAATCTTCTCTGAAGATCTATATCGTGAATTCTTATTGAACCGCCCGCCGCCTCATAGCCGTTTATGACGAGGTCGTATGCCTTCGCTCTGCACGCGTCCCTGTCGCTCGTAAGTATATCAAGGCTTTCGTCCTTCGGCGAAGTAAACGGATGGTGCGCCGCATAGTATTTATCTTCTTCCTCTTTGTATTCGTAAAGCGGCATATTATTGACCCAGAGCACCTCGTAATGATTGGGATCTACAAGTCCGAGCCGCCTTGCACACTCGCCCCTTAGCGCCGAAAGACCGTTAAAGACTTCGTTGTTCTTGTCTGCAATTATAAATATCAGGTCGCCGTCCTTTGCGCCCATTCTATCGACAACAGCGCCGATCTCTGCTTCTGTAAGAACCTTCGAAAGCGACGACTGAACCTCTCCGCCCCTTAGCCTGATGTGCGCAAGCCCTTTTGCGCCATAGATTTTTACAAATTCGCCAAGCTTTGAAACATCCTTGGACGAAAAATTTTCCTCGCTGCCGGCGACATTTATAGCCCTTATGCTCCTGCCCTTCTCCACACATGCCCTGAACGGCGCAAATTCTGTATTTTCAAATAGATCAGTCAGTTCTGTAAGTTCAAAACCAAACCGAAGATCCGGCTTATCCGAGCCAAAGCGCCTCATCGCCTCATCATACGGCATTCTCCGGAAAGGTCGCTTAAGTTCGATCCCCTTCACATCTCTGAAAATATCGCAGACCAGACCCTCTACAAGTTCGTATATGTCTTCTTCATCTATAAACGACATCTCGATGTCTATCTGAGAAAATTCGGGCTGTCTGTCGGCTCTAAGCGCTTCATCCCTAAAGCACTTAGCGATTTGATAATATTTATCGGCCCCGCCCACCATAAGTATCTGCTTAAAAACCTGCGGCGACTGCGGAAGCGCGTAAAATTTTCCTTTATTTACGCTCGAAGGAACGAGGTATTCCCGCGCGCCCTCCGGAGTGGGTTTGTATAGCAGAGGCGTATCTATGTATAAAAAGCCGCGTTCATTCATATATCTGTGAACTGTCATGAGCGCTTCGTGTCTTGCGCGGATAATATTTTGGATTCTTGGCTTTCTCAATTCAAGGTATCTGTATTTAAGAGTGAGCTTTTCACCTGCGGCATCTTCATCATCTATATGTATCGGCGGGACCTTTGCCTCCGAAAGAACTTTGAGTTCGTCTACGATAAGCTCTACTCCGCCTGTTGGAATTTTAGGATTTTTTGAGGCCCTTTCCACAAGAGTTCCGGACGCGCAAAGCACGTATTCACCCCTTGAAGCCTTCGCTTTATCAAACGCCTCCGGCGCCCTGTCTGCCTCTATGACAAGCTGCGCAATCCCGCTTCTGTCTCTTAAATCTATAAAAATAACGCTCTTTTTCTCCCTCTTGGTCTGAACCCAGCCCATGAGCACAAGTCTTTGTCCTACGAGCGCTTCTGATATTTCTCCGCAGTAATGCGTTCTTCTCTTATTTCCAAGTAATTCTCCCATACTCCCTCCTATCCGTTTATTTTAACACAGCAAACAAGATTTGTGTATACACCAGTTTTTGTGACCGCAGATAATCAGTAAATATTATAACAATAGTACAAAAGATAAGTAATTATCCACTGATTTTTGAAGCAAACATTTACCTTGACCCACCCCAAAAAATTTAATATAATTTGCTTGCCCAAAATTTAGTTCAAACAGGAGGACAAATGGCAAACCAAAAATATCAATTTCTTATAGACAAATTCTATTTAGAAAACACAGTGGGAAACGTATTTTGCGGTAAAATAAACGGATTTTACACAGTAGTAGTCTGCGACGACGCCCAAAATACAGTAAAAATCAATATCGGCGCAAACCTAAAAAGCGATCCGACGCTCGACGAAAAGATTCAAGAGCTTAAAAAATCGTGCAAATGCAGCAAATTTAACTTTTTGCAGTATGCAATCAAAGCAGAAATGGGTTCGAACGCAGTCACAAACAACTTGCCGACCTTTCTGGAAGAGCTGACAGCTTACCTGAGAGACAACGGATACGAATCAGGATGCTTCGAATCCGGGAGCGACGACGGAACAGTGCGCCTGACAGAAATCAACGGCGAATACTTCTTCCTCAGCCAGGGGTCATACGATCAAATTTTAGGCAGTTTAGAGGACAAAAAGCAGCTAATCAAACAAAAAGGCGAAAATATCCCGCTCGGCATAATAGGAGCGGCGGCGGGCGCAATAATCGGCGGTTTGCTCTGGGCGTTTATAGGCGTGCTCGGCTACTATGCGTGGTTCGCCGGATTCGCCACCATTTTCCTCGCGTTCAAAGGCTATGAGCTTTTAGGCAAAAAAGTCAGTATCGCGGGCGCAGTAATAGTATTTGTCATCAGTATTGCCGCAATTTTTGGGGGAAGCGTATTGGAATGGACATGGAACTTCTACAATACACTCAAAGAATACTACATCGTTACATTTTTTGAGGTGCTCCCGGAGACTCTTCCTTTGATATTCGAAGAACCGGAGCTCAAAGGCAAATTCCTGATGGATATAGGAATAGGTATCGGCGCAGTGCTCATTATCGGAATTCCGATGTTAGTATCAATGTATTCGGATAGTTCCGGCAAGTACAGTGTCAAACGATACTAAAAACGACGTTAAAACAAACTGAATATTATTTATTCTCATTAACGCCGAGGATCAGCCTGAGAGCGCTCACGCTGACTCCGAGGCGTTTTGCAGTCTCCTGAAAAGTACAGCCCTCGCTTATAAGCGCGGCCGCCTCTCTTGCAACTACCCTATCTGGCCCGATGTTCTCAAATGGTATCAAATCCTCTGATTTATCAGGAACCATATTATTTTGTGATTCAGGCTTTGTGTTTTTTTTACCGCTTCGCCTCTGATCTATTTGCTTATTCATGTATTCGCGCAGCAACAATTCGATATCATTCAGCTGCTTTTCATGAATACTGTACTTGCCCTCAAGATCATTGGCAATATCAAAAAAAGAAGAGTTAATCTCATCTAACTCTCTTCTGAAATCCTCCGCACCGCCGCTCCTGGGCATAGAACGCACCGCGGCATTAAATTCGCTCCTGAGCAGCAAAATACCCGCAAGTACCGCGACTATGCCTACAAAAATCGCTAAAAACCACATTTAACCGACTATATCCTGATGTCTATATGTCTGCCCTTATCCTTTGGATAACGGGATTCAGACATATCTCTTTCCTCTCCGTCTTTTTTTTGCCCTCGCTCGCGCGAATCACTTTGCGCCTGGCGCTTGCCGTCTTCTTCCCTAGAGCGCCTCTTAAGCTCTGCCGAATCCGTCTTTACATTTGACTGTACAGACTGAAGATCGTGCCTAACCTCAGCAGCCGCCTGCTGCTGAACATTTAGAAGCTGGTTATCCTGCTTATTGAGAGCGTTTTGCTTCATGACGCCCACTTCCTGAGCGCCCTTAACTGCAACCTGCATATCTATGGGTCTTATCGACATACAGCCTCCGCTAATATCCTATCGCCACTATATCGCCCTTATCCCTCTTCAAAATCGTATTCTGCATCTGAAACTTAGCGTGATAAACCGAGTTGCCGATTTTTACACGCGTACCCGGATACATGAGTCCAGCTCTCACACAGGAGGTAGTAGCGCTGCTTGCTAACTCCTGTAGTAGTCTGAGCCTTGATTTCTGCTCCTGAGTCTTAACTTCTACCGCGTCATATTCTTTTTTATTTGCAACGATTGTCTGTTTTAGTTTTTCATTATCCGGACTGAGCTTAAGCTTGTTGAGCAATGTCTGTATGTCCTTGCCAAGCTTATCATAAGTGACCACAAGCTCTTTAAGCTCCGATGAAATCGATTTTATCTCCTCTACAATATCCGTGTCGAGTCCCATTTTTATCTCGGTTATGACCTCTAAATCCGAGCCTATTGTCATCGCTTCGAGATTTCCCTTGCAGAGCGTCTCGCCGCCTAAGAGCTGACCTTTCTTGCCTGTCAGCTTAATATCGCCGTCACATTTGACTTTTGAAGTTATGATTGCGTTCGCTTCGATATTTCCGCCAACCCACAGTTCAGCCGCGCTGTTTATAAAATTCGTAACAAGATTGCCTGCGACCGAAATTTCTGCTTCGCCATGGCCTTTGATTCCCCTGGACAAATTGAGGTTTCCTCCAACCTTGACTTTAGCGCCCTCTATAACCCCGTTTACCGTGAGGTCTCCGGTAGTCTCGATTTCGTAGCCGTCGCAGATATTGCCTCCTACAACCACGCTTCCGACAAATTTTATATTGCCGGTGGAAATTCCCACATCTCCCTTTATCTCCATAACCGAAAGCACCGAAACTTTCTTGCCGTCAAAGCTTATCCTGCCGTCGATATCGGAGATCAGCTGCGTTCCGTCCTCGGAGAGATGAGTATTCTTTCCCGCTGCAAGCACCTTGTCCTTGCCGTCCCTGCCAGAGATATTTCTTCCTGTGACAGTCGTTCCGGAAATTCCATTAGTTGCAAGTTTTTTCTCTACAAGTACAGCCCCCGCCTCACAGGACTTGATAAAACCCATATTTTTGAAATTTACAGTGCCATCCTCCAAAATTTCGGGCTTTACATCCATATTCGTGTCGAAATTGTAAATTATTTCTGCATCCTGGCCGTTTCTGTGAGGTATACCCGAAGCAATCAGCCTGTTTACTACCTCGCCCTCACTTATTGCCTGCCTTATTGCGGCAATATCCACCCCAAAAACAACCTGCCTGTCTGCAAGCACGCTCTGAACATCTGCTTCCTTGACTGTAGGCGCGCCGTCATCGCGTATAATCGTGAGAAAAGCCGAATAATAATCATTGGACAATTCTACACGGATGATATTCCTGCGGATCCTTTCTTCGGACATCTCTCCCTCCTATCTGTATGCCGAAAGCGAAGCTTTCAGCTTTGTAATGGCTTTTGTATGTATCTGTGAAATTCTGGATTCTGTAACCTCTAACACTGCCGCTATTTCTTTGTAGGTAAGTTCAGAATAATAGTAAAGCTCTAAAACCTGGCGTTCCTTTTCAGGAAGCCCCCTTAACGCATCGGCAAGAGCTCTTTTTAGTTCCTTTCGTTCGAGAGCTTCACCCGGCATATAGTCCTCATCTTCGGATACTATATCAAATGATTTATTCTCTTCGATTTTTTCTTCGAGAGATACCACCGCATAGGTCGTGATCTCGCCCATGTAGCTGCTGTACTCATCCAAGGTCATACCGAGCTCTTTGGCTATCATATCATCTGTCGCTTCACCGCCCATTTCGCTCTGGAGGCGCTGCACCACCTCCTCTACTTTTCTGTATTTCGCCCTTAGACTCCTCGGAATCCAGTCGTTTGTCCGAAGGTGATCAACCACTGCGCCCCTTATTCTGATGCTCGCATATGTTTCAAACTTAATGCCTTTTTTGTGGTCAAATTTCTCTACAGCATCTATGAGTCCTATAATTCCGTACCCGACTATATCGTCATACTCAACCTGGGAGTTATATGTAACAAAAAGGCGACCTGCAATGCTTTTTACAAGCGGTACATATCCCACTATAAGCTGATCCTTTGCTGTCTGGTCTCCTTTTTCCTTGTATGCCTGCCACAGATTGCCGCTGTCCATCAAAGCTCCTTGATAGGTGAGCCGGCTGTTTTTATCAGCAATCTGCCGCTGTCGGAGTAGAATTCTATAGTTCTGCCAACACTGCCGCCGGTTTCATCGACCTTTATCGGTATCGACAGGGATTTCAATATTTTCCTTACAGATTCTGCATTCCGCTCGCCTATTCGCATATTTTCGCTGCTTGAAGCAAACGCAAACATCTGAGCTCCTCCGGCTATCTTCGCAAAAAACCTCGCTCTTCGCGCGCCTTTCTGCTCCATTTCCTTAACAAGCTGAACTATTGCAGTATCCGCAAATTTTGCAATATTGCTGTTTTGCTTTATAGCGTCACTGGAAGGAAGCATTATATGCGCCATGCCGGCAATCTTTGTGCTTGGATCGTAAATGCAGATGCCTATACAAGACCCAAGCCCAAGCGTGGTCAGATTGTCAGGAAATGCAGCGACTTTTAGATCCGCCATTCCTACCTTTATCATTATGCTCATATAGTGACCCCAAGACTGCTAAAAAGTGTGTCATACGAATCCAAATCAGGAATAAGGAAGAAGTATCCGTCAACACTTTCAGAAGTGATCTCCTCGACAAATTCGTTCTTTATTATCATAACCTGGTCCGCGACAAGACCAAATTCAATCGCCGGAACAGAAAGTATCGCACCTGCCATATCAATGCAAAGCGCAGGAACGGAAATCTTTATATTGAGATTTGTAAGCTGCGAAAGCGAAGATATATAGGCACCTGATAATATATTCCCTATCTCCATAAGCGCCGACCTCGTTATTTCGTCAAATTCCGTAACACCGAGCGGCATCAGCAGATTGACAAGATTAAAAGCGCTCGGCTGATCCAGCACAAACATTATCGAACCTGTAATATCTCCCTCAATTTTGAAAAAAATTCCCGCAACAATATTTTCTGCTCCGCCAAGTATTTCAGGAACTTCGTGAAATTCCAAAAGATTTACCACAGGCACCTTCATATCGACTTTCTTATTGATTAGAGTCGCAAGCGAAGTCGCCGCATTCCCTGCTCCGATGTTTCCTATCTCTCTTAAAATATCTATTACAAGCCCGCTCTGTACGCTTCCAAATTCAAATGCCATACTATTCCTCCACATTAAGGACTTTGGCGATATCGATAAGCATCACCACTCTGCCGTCCTTTTTGCCGATGCTGCTGATATATTCTATGCTGCTGTCACGACTTAAAGTAGACGCTGTATCGATTTCATCATCGGATATCTGATAAGTCTCGGAGCTCGAATCTACAAGCATGCCTATTTTATTTTCGTCATAATTTACAATGATCATCCTGCTGTTTTCGTTGGGTTCAACAGTAGGAAGCCCGAACTTTTTCCTGAGATCTATTATCGGAACGATTATACCTCTCAGATTTACAACTCCTTTTACAGAGGGTTCGGTGTACGGAACGCGCGTGATTTCAGTATATTTCTCGATATTCTCAACATACTTGACCTCAACGCCGTAGTTCTCGCCCACCAGCTTGAAAATTACATATTCTCTCTGATTCATATTCCCTCCCTAAAACAATTGATTTGGATCGACTATCAGCGCAACTGAGCCGTTGCCGAGTATGGTTGCGCCTGCAATCACTCGCGTACCGGTGAGATACTTGCCAAGAGACTTAATTACTATCTCCTGCTGACCGATTAGGCTGTCTACAACTATTCCGGCTTCGAGATCGCCTTTTTTGACTATTACAACTATCATCGTGCCGTTTTCCACAGATTCGCCTGGAACATTCAGAACATTCGCAAGCCTGATAATAGGCAGCGTTTTGTTTCTGTAGAGTATGACCTCCTGCTCCTGAACCATGTTGATACGGCTCGGTTCTATCGAGATAATCTCTTTAATATTATTGAGCGGTATCGCAAATTTTTCGTCTCTGAGATTTATCATAAGCGCATAGATAATCGCCAGCGTGAGCGGAAGTCTTATAATAAATTTTGAACCCTTGCCAACCTCTGAATTTACTTCGACCGTACCATTTATCTGCTCTATTTTAGCCTTTACAACATCAAGCCCGACGCCCCTTCCGGATACGCCTGTAACTTTTTCTGCTGTAGAGAAGCCTGCCCTAAACAAGAGGTTTACAACCTCGGAATCGTTCATTGCGTTTACCTCGTCTTGGGTCACAACGCCCTTTTTGAGCGCTATACTCCTTATCTTTTCCGGATCTATTCCCTTGCCGTCATCTTCAACCTCGATAACGACAGTATTTCCATCCGGATACGCTCTTAAAGCGACCGTTCCCTGAGGGTTCTTGCCGGCTTTTTCTCTGTCCTCAGGCGATTCTACGCCGTGGTCGAGAGAATTTCGAATCAGATGGATCAGCGGATCGCCTATCTCGTCGATAACAGTCCTGTCTACTTCTGTATCCTCTCCGGACATAAGGAGCTTTATATTTTTTCCGAGATCCTTTGACAAATCTCTGACAAGCCTTGGGAATCTATTGAAAGTACGCTCCACCGGAACCATTCGCACCTTGGTGACTGCAGTATGCAGGTCTGTAGTTATCCTTTCGAGATATTCTATGGCATCGTCGACATTATTCTCCTTTGAACCGCCTGCTCCAAGCTCTTCGAGCCTGTTTTTAATGATAATCAGCTCACTCACGAGATTCATCAGATTATCTAATCTTCCGATCTCTACCCTTACTGTTTTGTTTGTTTTATTGTCTTTTTTATCGGAGCCCTTTTCAGCTGAAGCTGCCTTATCGGCTGCCTTTTCCGGCTCCTCGTCTATTTTGCTGAGATCGACTTCGACATCGCGCGGTCTTTCGTCCTCTGGTCTGGACTGAATAGGTACTACAGGCTTTACGAGCACGCTCTCGACTTCGGAAACCTTCATAAGTTCGTTTTTGATTACGTCCTCGCTCATTTTTGTAAGGTAGAGCACTTCAAAATCAAAATCAAATCTTTCGTCCTCTATATCCTCCGGACTCGGATGCGACATTATGACCTCGCCAAAATTTTCGAGAGTATTAAACACTATAAAGGATCTTGCAGCCTTCAGCAGGCAGGTCTTTTCGAGCGTAACCCTTATAAGATGAGCCATTGCGCCCATCTCCTGTGCCTTGCTGATAAGATCGGACACATCGGCGTAATTTATCTTAAAATCGCTGTCGTCGGACGTGCTCTTAACCTCGGCAGCCGCCGGAACAGGGGCTTTTTGAGGCGGCGCTTCGTCGCCGTTTGCAATACGAACAAGCTTATCGCTGAGCTCCTGCGAGTCGATATTTCCTTCGCTTCCGGTCTTTTCGAGGTTTTCGACATATTGTTCAAGAGTATCGAGGCACTCGAACAGCGCATCTATAATAACCGGACTAACCTTAAGCGAACCCCCTCTCACCAGATCCATCAATGTCTCCATCTTATGAGTGAGGTTCATAAGATTGTTGAATCCCATTGTTCCCGACATTCCTTTGAGAGTATGCGCTATTCGGAATATCTCTCCCAAATGGCTGAGATTATCCTGTTCATCTTCGAGAGTGAGCAGAATTTCGTTCATCTGCTGCAAATGCTCCTTAGATTCGTCAATAAATATCTCAAGATATTGATTCATGTCCATAAGT
This sequence comes from Acidaminobacteraceae bacterium, assembly GCA_041781135.1. Classification (GTDB taxonomy): domain Bacteria; phylum Bacillota; class Clostridia; order Peptostreptococcales; family Acidaminobacteraceae; genus JAUMXJ01. Next base: position 39,827 of record JBHAZV010000027.1, on the reverse strand, counting down.
TAGTCCTCCACCGCTTTTTTGATTTCGTCCGCTATGTCCTGAAGGCGCGCAATCTTGTCTACCACGCCTGCCTTTATCGCCGCCCTCGGCATACCAAAGACAACACTTGTGTCCTCGTCCTGCGATATCACGTAGGCGCCGCTCGCTTTAAGGCTTGTGAGCCCCGCAGTACCATCGTTGCCCATACCCGTCATAATGACTCCAATTACAGGGATTCCGCTGATCTCCGCAAGAGAATTCATCATGACGTCCACAGAAGGTCTATGACCGCCGACTTTATCATCATCACTTAATTTTATCACAAATTTATTTAAGTTTCTAAAAATTTTTAGATGTTTATCACCGGGAGCTATATACACGACTTCGCGCTGCATTACTTCGTTGTTTTCAGCTTCTTTTACGCGCATCCCGCTTATTGAATCAAGTCTCTCGGCAAGGGATTTTGTAAACTTCGGCGGCATATGCTGGACAACCACAAATGAAGCGTTAAGCCCGACAGGCAGCTTGCCAATCACCTCCTGCAGCGCAATAGGTCCTCCGGTGGATGTGCCGATTGCCACTATCTTTGCAAAATTTTCGCCCGCCTGTTTTGCACCGTCCTTTTTGATCTGCTGAAACGACCTGTTTTTTAATAATCGTGACTGCCCCGCCGCCTCAAGCTTATTGCGAAATTCCTTAAAAACTTCGGGAGCAGAAACCTTGAATATGGAGGTCGGCTTCGTCATAAAATCGACCGCCCCCAGCTGCAGCGCCTTAAATGTCTCCGCTGCGCCATCCTCCGTAAGGGTGCTGAGCATCAGCACGGGCGCAGGACACTCCTTCATGATTATTTCAAGAGCCTCAAGACCGTTCATCACCGGCATTTCTATATCAAGAGTCACCAAATCCGGCCTGAGCTCTTTTACACGCTCGACAGCTTCCTTTCCGTTGCGCGCCGTTCCGGCGACTTCAAAACCGATCTCCGCCACCATATCGCTAAGAACCTTCCGCATAAAAGCGGAATCATCAACTATCAATACCCTCATACTGTCCCTGTCATTCCTATTTTGAACGCGTCAATCTCTTTAAGAAACCGAAAAATCCCTGTTTTACCTCCGGAATTTCCTGCACGTCCGCCGGCGTTTCCAAATTCCTTGCTATTGTCTCTATCGCCTTACTCGAAAGCGATCTCGGATACGCCTTTATCACCGGGGTCTGCTGTTTTACAGCTCTCACCAAATTGTGATCTTCAAAAATATAGCCCAAATTTTCTAATTTAAGGCCTCGAAAGCGCTCTACCGTCTGCGAAATCTTATCAAACGCCTCCTTGCCCTCCGCGGCCGATTCTACCCTGTTAATAACTAATTTTATACTCTTTTCAGAAGCCGCAGGAATATTCTTTATAAGCGCATATGCATCTGTGATTGAGGTAGGATCCGGATTAAGTATGACGATAACCTCGGATGCCGCAGCCACAAACGACATTACAGACTTGCTTATCCCCGCTCCTGTGTCAATCAGTATATAATCCGATATCGAGTTGTAATACGAAAGGGCTAATATCAATCGCTCAAGCTCGAGTTCGTCCATATTTACAAGGTCTGCGATGCCCGAACCCCCCGAAACGATGTTTACGCCGTCAGGACCCTCTGCAAGCAAGTCCTTCGGCTCAATATCGCCTTTGAGCACATCCAGAAAATTATGTCGCGAAATCGAACCTATCAGAACATCGACATTTGCAAGGCCGAGGTCCGCGTCTATAATAGTGACCCTTTTGCCGAGCGCCCTGAGCGCAATGGCGATATTTATTGTAAAATTGGTTTTTCCAACGCCGCCCTTGCCGCTCGATACCGCTATAATGCGAGTCTCTGCACCGTCGTTCTCAATGCGCTGCGCGGCAATTATCTGTCGCAGTCTTTCAGCTTGATCCATTGCCGCCCTCCGCAGAAGAGAATATATTATCCACTATCATCTTTTTGTCCGCCACGAGCATATCGTCAGGCACCGACTGACCTGTTGTAAAATAAGACAGAGGCATTCCGGTCAGCACCTTAAGATTCAGCACATTTGCATAACTGTCTGCTTCATCCAGCTTTGTGAACAGAAGTCTGTAATTTGTTAAAAATCCGTAACTTGATACGATGCTCTTGAGCTCTCGATAATCTGTATTTACATTCAGCAGCAAAAAATATATTCCGTTCTTGATGCAGCTTGCGATCATCTCATAATCCTCTTTGAGCTCATTCACCTTGTGGCCTCTGCCCGCGGTATCGACAAGTATATAATCGAGCTCGCGCATCTTGTGCAGCGCAGCCTCAAGCTCGGAGGCATCATAAGCCACCTCAAGCGGCGCCTCAAGTATGGTGGAATATGTCCTTATCTGCTCCACAGCCGCAATTCTGAATGTATCCAAAGTTATGATCCCGACAGATTTTTTTGCAAGCACAAGCCCTGCGGCAAGCTTCGAAAGAGTGGTGGTCTTGCCGACTCCCGTCGGACCCATAAACACATATATTCGCGGGCGCGCGTTCTTATCGCCCTCTATGCTCTTGCCTTCGCCTATATAGTCCGCCGTAACAAGCTTCATAGCGCTTACTACATGGTCGAAATTATCTCTCGTAAGAGTTATCTGACGCGAAGCGATCTCCACGATTTTTTTTGCTATCGGCAGCTGAACCTTGCGGTTTGTGAGGTACTCGGTATATACATCAAATATGGACTTTTCGGCTTCTTTTATCTCTGTATTGGCAGTAGTAGAAATCTGACCGACCTTATCTGTAAGATTCTGAACCATTTTTTTTAGCTCGTCTATATCGCGCTTTGTCTCAACCTGGATCAGCGAATTTTCCGGCTGCTCCTCGGCTATTGCAATAACCTCCACTACAGGCTTTTTGAAAAAACCGAAGATACCGCCCGGCTTGATCTTCTTTGTGCTGACGATCATCGCGTCCGGCCCCATTTCGTTTTTTATCATCTCTCCGGCATCTTTGGCGTCTTTTGCGACAAATCTCTTATACTTCAATATTGACAACCCCCACAGACTTTATTTTTACCTCTGGTTCTATCTCATTATATGATAACACTATAAGCTCAGGAATAACAGTATCCATCATTCTTTTAAGGTAAAATCTCACAATAGGCGCCGTAACGACTATCGGCTGTTCTCCGAGCTGGAGAAGCTTCCTTACCTCCTCGGTTACAGCATACGCCAGATCCTGCTGAATCTTCGGATCAAGCGATATATAACTGCCGATATCCCCCTGTTCGATGGAATCGAGCAGCATACTCTCAACTGCCGGCGCAACGGTGACGACATTCGCCTGTCCAAATGGAAAATACTGTCTCGATATCTGCTTTATAAGCCGCTGCCTCGTATACTCCGTAAGTATGTTTATATCGCGGGTGCTCTTTGAAAAATCCGCCAGCGCCTCGATAATTTTAACGAGATTTCTTATTGAAACCATCTCTTTCAAAAGATTCGAAAGCACCTTTTGAATATCGCCAAGACTCATCTGTGAAGGTATTAATTCATCTACCAGCGTAGGGCTGCTTTCGCGTATATTGTCTATGAGCTGCTTCACATCCTCTCTCGTGAGTATCTCATACGCGTTTTTCTTGATGATTTCGGTCAGATGAGTTGATATAACGCTTGAAGGATCGACAACCGTATACCCCATAAGCTCCGCCTTTTCTCTGTTTTCGGCAAGTATCCACTTTGCAGGCAACCCAAAGGCCGGCTCCACCGTATCCTGTCCCTCGATCTCGCCTTCGACTTCTCCGGCGGCCATCGCAAGGTAATGATCAAATACAATATTTCCCGAAGCGACGTCGTTTCCCCTCACCTTAATAAGGTACTGATTGGAATCGAGCTGAATATTATCTCTAAGCCTGATTATCGGCACGACAAACCCAAGCTCAAGCGCAATCTGGCGTCTGGTCATTACAAGCCTGTCAAATAAATCTCCGCCCTGCGAAGGCTCGGCAAGCGGGATGATTCCATACCCAAATTCGAGTTCTATTGCCTCCATCTGCAAAAGCGGCAGGATTGCCTCGGGCTTTCTTGCGCTGTCTGAAGCCGGATCGGGAACGCTGGATGCCTCCTCCGCCTCGGCGGCAATTTTATTGCGCCTCTCAATTGCTATCGCAGCCGCCAAAAGGATAGCGGCAATCGCAAGAAAGGGCAATGTAGGCAGCGGCGTCACAAGACCGAGCACCGCGAGCACGACACCTACGATATAAAACACGATCGACCTCGCCATTATCTGCTCCGATACATCGCTGCCGAGGTTTGATTCGCTGGCAGCCCTCGTAACTACAATACCTGTTCCAACGGAGATCATGAGCGCCGGAAGCTGGCTTACAAGCCCGTCGCCGACTGTGAGCAGAGTATACTTGCCGAGCGATTCAGCAATGCCAAGCCCGTGCTGAAAGCTGCCTATCGCAAAGCCTGCCACAATATTTATAACAGTGATTATTATGCCGGCTATCGCATCTCCTTTGACAAATTTTGATGCACCATCCATAGCCCCGTAAAAATCCGATTCGCGCTGAATATTTTTTCGCCTCTGCTTTGCCTCTGTTTCCGTGATAAGACCCGAATTGAGGTCTGCGTCTATCGCCATCTGCTTACCAGGCATTGCATCGAGAGTAAACCTTGCAGCCACCTCTGAGACGCGCTCAGACCCCTTCGTGATAACCAAAAACTGCACTATTACAATAATTAAAAATATGATAAAACCTACAATCGCGTTCCCGCCTATAACAAATTCGCCGAAGGCTTCTATCACACTTCCGGCATTTCCCACCGCAAGTATTCCGTAGGTCGTCCTGATGTTAAGCGCAAGCCGAAACATAGTAGTTATGAGCAGCATGGAAGGAAATATTGAAAATTCGAGAGGTTCAGTTATGAACATTGTGATTATGAGAATCGTAAGAGAAAGCGCAATATTCAGCGCAAGAAAAAAGTCCAGCAGCCAGCCCGGCACCGGAATTATTATAAGCACTATTATCGTCACTACGAGCAACGAAACTATAATGCCTGAACCTAATCGTCTCAAACTACGCTCTCTCCTTCAAAGAATATACATATGCGAGAACTTCAGCTACCGCCTCAAATAGCTCCGGCCCTATTTTGGAGCCAATATCCACAGTCCTGTAAAGCGACTGTGCGAGCGGAGGATTCTCGATCATCGGAATGCCGTGCTCTCCGGCTATTCTCTTTATATTTTGAGCCACTAAATCCTGACCCTTTGCTACCACAATCGGAGCATCGCCCTTGGATGTATCGTAGAGCAGCGCGACGGCAAAATGTGTCGGATTTGTAATAATAACATCTGCTTTCGGAACCTGCTGCATCATTCTGCTCATCGCCATCTGGCGCTGTTTTTCTTTTATTTTGCTCTTAAGCAGCGGATCGCCTTCGCTCTGCTTGTATTCCTGCTTGACCTCCTGCTTGGTCATCATAAGTTCTTTCTTGTTTTGACGCCGCTTCATCTCATAATCGAACACCGCTATGAGAAAAAGTATTACGCTACATCTAATAATAACATCAAACAGAATACTCCACAACAAATTGACTATATTGTTTGGCTCCATTTTAAGCGTATACGTAATCTCGGACATCCTTCCGCTCAGGTACAAATAGCAAACAAAGAGTATCAGCACAGCTTTTGCGACAGATTTTACCAATTCCACGAGCGCTCTCGAGGAAAACATATTTTTTAAGCCCTTAAGAGGATTTATTCTGCTGAACTGCGGTTTTAGCGGCTCTGATGTAAATAAAAAACCAACCTGAGCATATGACGCTGCAAGCCCGGTGACGAGCGCGACTGCCAGCAGCGGCAGCGACATCTGAAGTATAAACACAAAGGATTCCGCAAACTTTGTCGCAGCCATTTCGGGAGTTTGGATCAATTCTATGGTCGAATAAAAAAAGCTGAAGATATTATCGGCAAAAAACCCCCACATGGCGGATAACACCAGAAAGACTGCCAAAAGCGACGCTACGGAATTAAAATCCTTCGACTGGGCAATTTGCCCCTTCTGCCGTGCATCGCGCAGTTTTTTGGCGGTGGGCTGCTCGGTTTTTTCCTCTGAAAAGAGCCGCAGATCATAGTACCTGAGCCTCACGGCAGCCTCCGATACTCGCCCATATAATTGCCGATAAAATCAAATGCACTTCCAAACTGCGCCCCAAACACATCGGCAAGGGCGGGCACTATCACCAAAAACATAAACACGCCGATAAGAACCTTAAACGGCATGCCGAGAATAAATATATTCATTCCGGGCATTGCCTTAGCCAAAAGACCAAGCACAATATCGGCAACCAGTATGGTTATTATAAATGGCGCAGATATAGACAGGCCGATTAAAAGAGTCTGCGAAACGACGCTCATCAGGTAGGAAAGAGACTCAGCCGCGCGTATCAGCGAACCGAGCGGAATCAGTTCAAACGATTCAGCAACGACCAATATTACTTTGTGATGCATATTCAGCGCCAAAAATACAAGACTCAGATAGATATACATCAGATTCGACGTAATAGGCATTTGCGTCTCGTCGAGCGGATTCATAACGCTTACCATGGAAAATCCTGTAAGATAGTCTATGATATCGCCGGCAAAATAAATAAATCCAAGAAATACGCTCGCCAGCAGCCCTATAAAAAGCCCTATCACAGCTTCGTTAACGAGATAGAAAAAAAACTCGTAGCCATAAACCGTGTCTATCGTGATATCGACCGCGATATTGGAAGTCACTATGACTGTAAGAAACAGCACAAGCCCGATCTTGGCGGAAACAGGATAATTTCTGCTGCCAAAAATCGGCATAGTCGCAAACATACCTCCTATACGCGCGCCTATAAGCAGGATTGCGAGCACTCCCATACTACACCATTATCTCTTCGATAAAGCTCAGGACAAACAAGCTGTACTCGATCAGGCTGTTTATAATCCACGAACCAAGTACCATCAAAACCAGGAACACGATTATCAGCTTTGGAACAAACGCAAGAGTAGGCTCCTGTATCTGGGTAGTCGCCTGAAAAACAGAGATCAGCAGCCCAATGAGCAGCCCCGAAATAAGTATCGGCGCAGATAGTACAAGTATTATCTTGACAGTCTCATAAGTCAGGCTTACAACCATATCCTCAGTCATACTACCTCACAGTAAGCACTAATTTTTCAACGATCAGATTCCATCCGTCAAGCATAATAAAAAGCAAAACCTTAATAGGAAGCGAGATCATAACAGGAGGCAGCATCATCATACCAAGCGCCATCAAAGTCGAGGCGACTATCATGTCTATAACGATAAACGGCAGAAAAATCAAAAATCCGATTTCGAAGCCGAGCCTGAGCTCGCTTATGATAAAAGCAGGTATTAGCGCTTTCAGAGGCACCGCTTCGGCGGTTTGGACGTCAGTTTCGCCGGAGATATTCAGAAACAGCGCAAGATCCTTGGAACGTACCTGCCTTAGCATAAAATCCTTTATAGGCGCCTCTGCCCGCTGATATGCCGCCTCGGCGGAAATCTCTCCGGCAGAGAGCGGCTTGTACGCTTCTTCGTAAACAGCGCCAAATACGGGCGCCATCACAAAAAATGTCATAAACACTGCAAGTCCAATAAGAGTCTGGTTTGGAGGCGTAGTCTGAAGCGAAAGCGCTCGCCTAATAAATCCAAGCACTATGATAAACCTTGTGAAGGTCGTCATCATAATAAGTATAGAAGGCAGCAGAGTCAGAATGGTTATAAATATAATTATCTGAATGGAGTCTGCAACCCTGACGCCCTCCTCGCCTGTATCTATTGTTATATTTATATCAGGTATCTCTATCACTGTTTCTGCATACACCTGAGAAATAAAAGTAGTGCTTGCCAAAAGCAGCAGCACTACCAATAATATGTGTTTCAAAAAACTGTACATACAGACCTCTAAACGGTTTCGGAATCGGCATCGGAAGCGCGTCTAATCAATTCTTCGAACCCTGTGTCACCCGCAGCGTCTTCGCCAGCAATGCTGTCTACCAATACGATACTCTGCTTATTTTGGGCGATCACATACTTTTTTCCCTTGTATGAAAGCACATACACAAACGAATCCGTCCCAAGCCGTATAGTTTCTTCCACAGCGAGTTCGGTTCTTCCCGCCATTCTCTTTTGCTTAACGAGGTAACGCGAAAGGTAGTACAACAAGAGCAGGAATACGATAACGACGGCAACATACTTCGCCATGAACCACGCATCCCCCGTACCGCTTGTACCCAACGCCAAAAACAAGATTAGCCCAATACCTTCTTGACCGCTTCGATCACTCTGTCAGCCTGAAAAGGTTTTACTATAAAGTCCTTTGCCCCTGCCTGAATGGATTCGATAACCATCGCCTGTTGTCCCATAGCAGAACACATAATGACCTTTGCGGCGGAATCAAAGCCCTTTATCTCTTTAACAGCTTGAATTCCATCTACCTCCGGCATAGTTATATCCATAATGACAAGTTCAGGCTTAAGCTCCTTATACTTTTCAATAGCCTTTTGACCGTTTTCGGCTTCCCCTACGACATCGTAACCGTTCTTTGTGAGAACATCCTTTATCATCATTCTCATGAACGCCGCGTCGTCAACCACTAATATTGTGTTAGCCATTTATCCTCCTTAGGTATTGCTCTCTGCAGTTGGCAGTATCTCTGTTATTCTAATTCCGTAATTTTCATCAACTACTACGACTTCGCCTTTTGCTATTCGCTTTCCGTTGGCGAGCACATCAAGATGTTCACCCACCAGCTTGTCTAATTCTACCACCGTACCGATTCCAAATTCAAGTATCTCGTTGATCCTCTTGCCTGTTTTCCCAAGTTCGACAGTTATTTCGAGCGGTACATTCTCAATCAGACTAATATCATTATAATACATTCCCGGCATATTTTCATCAAGGTTTTCGAATTCTATCGGCGCGACATTTACCGGCTGTTCCCTCTTTGGCGGAGGAGGCGCTGCAGCCTTTTTCTGAGCGACAGGAGCGGGCTGCGGTTTAGGCTCCGGCGGAGGCGAAAGCGGCGTTGGCTCCGAAGCGGGATTTACCGGTTCCACAGACTGTCCGGACATCATTTTGCTGACCATGTCCTTTGCAAGATTCAAAGGAAGGATCTGCATAATTTCCGAGTTTATAAGATCTCCGATAATCATATCAAAGGATATCTTGACAACCTCCGCATCATCCTCTACGCCGTATTTTTTAAAATCCGTAGCCGACAGCGTTTCTAAATAGGCTTCCGGCGGCGTAATATCGATCATAAACCCCAACATTTCCGAAAGCGAAGTAGAGCTCGAACCTATCATCTGGTTCATCGCTTCGCTTATTGCCGAAAGATGCATATCGGTAACTTCTCCAGAGACATTTGTACCATCACCGCCCATCATAAGATCGGTGATAATCATAACGTCCTCTTCTTTGAGAACCAAAAAATTGTCGCCTATTATTCCGGTCTTGTACGTCACCTTCACCAAAACCGACGGAGTTGTAAACCCGCCGGAAATCTCCTTCATGGTGGTGGCGCTGACGCGAGGTGTCGTAATTTGAACCTTCTTATTGAGAAGCGTAAAAAGCGTGGTCGCCGCAGTACCCATACTAATATTGCCAATTTCGCCAAGCGAATCTTTTTCGGTATCTGTAAGGGTCGCACCTCCGCCCCCGGTCAAGCCTCCGAGCAGGATGTCAAGTTCTTCTTGAGAAAGCATTTCAGACATTCGGTTCTTCTCCTTCTTCAATAATTTCAGTTATTTGAACGGCAAGATGTTTTTTTCTGATGCCGGGCCTCGCCATAAATTTCGGCCTGTTTTCTACGTATACTTCGAGTTCCTCACTCGCTCTGCTGTCCAGCAATATAATATCGCCCCTCTGCAAATTCATAAGTTCGTGGATCGAAAGTCTCGATTTGCCGAGCACTGCAGTCATAGTGACCCTTGAGCCGGCGATAGATTCGCGAAGAGCAGCCGTCTGAACTCCGGTCTTGACTTTTTTTGTGTTTGAAGCAAACCAAAGCCGCGTGCTGAGATTAGGCAGTATCGGCTCTATCACGAAATGAGGAATACAGACATTGAGCATTCCCTCATTCTCTCCTATTTTAACATTAAATGTAATAAGCGCGATAGACTCCGCCGGAGAAACTATCTGAGCAAATTGAGAATTTGTCTCGATATTCTTCAGCTTGGGGTTGAGTTCGACTATATTTCCCCAAGGCTCTTTAAGTAAATTTATTATCTTGACGAGTATATTTTTGACAAGAGTCATCTCGATCTCGGTAAGCGTCCTTCCATCGCTCGGATTGGCCTTCGAAACCCACCCAAGAACCCTCTCTATCATACAATACGCTATCTCGCTGGAAACATCGATTATAATATCTCCGTCAAACGGCTTAAAATCTATGATTCCAAGTATTGCAGGATTGGATATGGAATCCGAAAATTCCTGATAAATAAAGCTCTGAACGGAAATTACATTTACTTCTACATATGTGCGCAAATAACCCGAGAGAAAGCTGTTAAGAAGTCTGCCAAAATTCTCGTGGATAATCTCCAAAGTTCTTAGCTGGTCTTTCGCAAATTTATCAGGACGCCTGAAATCATACTTGCGAACTTTCTTATCTTTCTTCTCGTCTTCGATTTCCTTGACATCGACATCGCCGCTCGACAGAGCCGCTATCAGATCGTCAATTTCATTCTGGGATAAGGTATCTGCCATTACTGAATCACAAAGGGATTTAGAAAAATATCAGTGATTATGGTATCGTCAAGACTCAGGCTGTCGATGACCATACTCTGGATTCTAACCCTCAGCTTCTCCTTTCCGTTTGGTTGCTCAAGATCTTCAAGTTTTGTATTTCGCATTATCTCGTCAACGTTGTTCATCAGTTTTACTTTATTCTTTTCCAGCACTTCAGCTGTTTTTTCGCCGGTATACTGGATACAGACCTTGTACTTCACTATACTCTTCTTGTTTTCGCCCGATAAAAGGTTAGAGTACGCTTCATCGAGAAAAAACTCGCTGTAGACTATCTCGACAGGTTTCGGCTCGCCTCTCGTCAACAAGATCGCCGCCACGACACCGATTGCGATTACTGCGACTGCAACGCCAATAATAATAAAAAGCTTACCTTTCTTCATCTTCTCCACCTGCCCTGATAATTATATCTACGCGCCTGTTCTGCGCCCTTCCTGCCTCTGTGGTATTTGTAGCTATAGGATGATATTCCCCGTAGCCGGCTGCCGATATCTTGAATGGATCGAGACCCATATCCTCCACAAAATACCTTACAACGCTGACAGCCCTTGCGCTTGAAAGCTCCCATGTCGTCGGATACTGCTCGCCGCCTGTTGTAAGACTGTCGGTATGACCCTCTACAAGCACTCTGTCATATTCGAAATCATCTGCAGTAAGCACCCTGGAAAGCTGGGCAAGAAGTCCCTTTGCTTCGTTTTTTAATTCAGCGCTGAGCTCATCAAAAAGAACTTCGTCCTTGAACCTCAGTATAAGCGAATTAGGGGTCTGAACAATCTCTACATTCACTTCGAGCAAAGTACCTTCAAAAACCTCGTCGACCTTTTTCTCCAATTTTTCCAATTGTTTTTTTATGGCTTCAAGCTGCTCCTGATTTATGACCTGCATATTTGAGGTCTGATCTTCCGGCATTCCGTCAAATACGAGGTCTGCCTCTGAAAAAGATTTGCCGCCGGAAAGTATGCCCGCCGAGCCCTGAAACGACTGCATAACAGCTGTAAACTTCTGTGCGTCGATGTTCGAAAAAGCAAATAGAAGCACGAAAAAACACATAAGGAGAGTAACAAGATCTCCGTATGTCGCCATCCATTCCGGCGCTCCGCCCTTTGCCTCAGGACATTTCTTTTTCACTACTTAGCATTAGCCTCCGTCATTTTTTTTCGTATTGAAGGAGAGAGGAATACCTTGAGTTTTTCTTCAATAATCCTTGGGTTTTCCCCTGCCTGTATCGAAAGCAGACCTTCGACCATTACGCTTCTGATTAAAACTTCTTCGTTGCTTCTGAGCGACAGCTTGTTTGCCATCGGTATGAATATGAGGTTTGCTAAAACCGAACCGTAAAATGTAGTAAGAAGGGCAACGCCCATCGCAGGTCCGATCGAGCTCGGATCATCGAGGTTCTGAAGCATGATAACAAGCCCGATCAGAGTTCCGATCATACCGAACGCAGGTCCGAGCGAACCGAGAGTGTCAAACATAGACTTGGACTTGCCGTGCCTCTCAGACAGATTTTCTATCTCGGTTTCCATGATAGTCTTTACTAAATCCGGATCAGTACCGTCTACAATCAGCATTACGCCCCTTTGCAAAAAATCGTCCTTAATTTCGGAAACCGCCTCTTCTAATGCGAGCAATCCGTCCTTTCGCGCGATATTGGCAAGTTCTATGATTTTCTTTATGATTTTTTCGACATCGTAATCGTTGGTTTTAATGGTCTTGCTCATTACCTTGCCGATTCCGAGTGCATCTGCGAGCGGAAACGCCACAAGGAAGCCCGCAAACATACCGCCGACAACGACTACCACGGAAGGTCCGTCAAAAAACCAAGGAAGCTTTCCTCCGAGCAGTATGGACCATATTATAAAGGCCGTACCGAGTACCAAGCCCAAAATTGTACTTATATCCACGCAGTCCCCTCATTCAAGAAGTTTTCTTCGATAGTCGACAATACTGTCGACCACCTGTTCCACATCTTCTGTTATAATGAATTTTCTTCCCGTTGTCAATGTTACCATTGTATCAGGAGTGCTCTCTACAAACTCAATGAGGTCGGCATTTATATAAAGCGGACCCCCTGCAAGCCTTGTAACTCTAATCATTTTGCCTCCTTATACCAACTTCCCGAGGGGGAATCCCCTCAGGAAATATTTTTGTTGCTATTTGTTAATTTTTATTAAAACAAACTACCTTTTGAGGTTTACAAGCTCCTGAAGCACTTCGTCACTCGTCGTAATAACTCTCGAATTTGCCTGAAGCCCTCTTTGGGTAAGTATGAGATCCGTAAACTGTGCGCCGATGTCGACATTACTCATTTCGAGCGCGCCCGATAGAAGTCCTCCGAAGCTGCTCGATTCCGGCGCGCCAAACACAGGAACACCGGAGTTCGGAGTCACTGTGAACAGGTTGTTGCCTGCCCTCGAAAGACCTGTTGGGTTGTCAAAATCCGCAAGACCGACCACCTGCGTAACCTTTGTCTGACCGTTTGAATACTTACATGTAACTTCACCCTTGCTCGAAATCTCAAACGCGGTCAGCTTGCCGGCAGCAATACCGTAGAGCTGCACGGATTTTGTATCCGACTCCTTCGCCACCTGAGTGAGAGTCCTTACGCCGCTTGCGACGTCAGCATTTTGAAAAAACATGCTCCTGTCCACGGCAAGGCTTATATCCGCAGCGCCCGGTATCGCCAATGTAAAATTGCCCGCAAACGGCGTAGACGCAGAATCCGGATCGCCGACAGTTCCAAGTCTGACAAGATCCACGACATCGCCCCGCTCATTAAACTTGACATACAGCGGCGCTTCAGCTGCAGGCGGAAATATCCTGTTTCCATTTACATCGTTGATTTCAAATTCCTTGTATGAATATCTCGCCTGATTTCCCGGATATGTTCCGGCAAGAGGATCCAGCGGATCTTCCGCCATTTTATTGACAGAATTCAGCGCATTTCCCTTGAACTTTGCATAGACAGTATGCGTTGAGCCAAGCGAATCAAAAATATCCACATTTGTGGTATAATCGCCTCCGTCTTTATTGAGATTGCCCTTAAAAGTAAGAAACTTGGTAGCTGTCGCATTTTCGGTGTCGGACTTGTTTATCTGAATAGGTTTTCCGTTTGTATCGAGCACCTTCATACCCTCGGTGGTTACTAAAAAACCAAGCTCGTCAAGCTGGAAATTGCCGGCGCGCGTGTAATATTTGTCGAGTCCTGCGCCGTCGCTCGAAACTATAAAGAAGCCGTTGCCGTTTATCATGAGATGTTCCGGAACTTCTGTCCTCTGAACGCTGCCTCTCGTATGGCTGACTGTTATCGCAGCCACAGTGGCTCCAAGACCTACCTGATTCGGGTTGGTACCGCCCCTCGACTCGGTGGATGAGGAAGCGCCCTTAAGCCCCTGGCTGTATAAATCCTGAAATGTTGTAAAAGAACCTTTGTAGCCAACCGTAAGCACGTTGGCGAGGTTGTTGCCCACGACGTCGAGTCGGAGCTGGTGTGCTCTCAGCGCAGAAACGCCTGAAAACATTGATCTTACCATAATACCTCCATAAGCAGTTGAGAATAATCAATCGGATTTTCTCTTAGCGTCCTTGTGAGGTCCCGCTATACTATTACTGCTCCATCTATATTTGTAAATACATTTTCTTTTAGGTTTTCATCTGTAGCTGCTGTAATTATCGTATTGTTTGTCACGCTTGCTATAAAAACCTTATTGTCCATCATTATCAAAGTCTGCCTTATGCCCTTTTCCTTTGCGAGCCCTACTCCGCGTCCGAGCCTTTCCAAATCGCTGTCGCTAAGATTTATATCTCTCGCGCTTATCCTGTCAGCCGCATGCTTTGAAAATCTGACTTCTCTGAGCACATCGCCGAATGACTTTGATTCTGCGCGGCCCTGCTGCCGTACTTCCTGCTTTTTTTGAGAAACACGCTGTGCAGCCTCCGCCATACTGATGTTTCTTAAAAATTCGCTCATATGCCATCTGCTCCCGATTCGTCACCGCCTGCATCCCCGCTCTGCGAATCCGTCTGAGCTCCGGCAAGCAGTAATTCCAAAAGCTGATCTATTTTGCCGCCATCCTGTGACACCGGAATGTATTCTTCGAGCAGCCTGTTCATTTTTTTTAGCTCCGTCAGTATTTCTGCGCCCGAATCGCCGCTGCCCGCGTTTTCCGCAATAACTTTCAAATAGTTGTTTGTTTCCTGAGCCGCCTTATACATATCGCTCTGAGTCTTGACCATGTTGCCGAGCTGTTCCATCGTAGAGAACTGCGACATCTGTGAAATCATTGCGCTGTTGTCCATCGGACTCATCGGATCCTGATTTTTCAGCTGCTCCAACATCAGCTTAAAAAACGCGTCTTTGTCAAGTGACTGAGATTTTAATCTCGCCTTATTTTTGGGATCATTTGCAATCCTGTCCAAAAGCAGACGAGAATCATCGGATATCGTGCCTGTTATACTCAATCTGTTCCTCCTTTTCCGTCTTTAGTTCGAATCGCTTTGTCTCTTCTTCGCCGCCCTTCTGTCGTCCGTTTCCGCCACTGTACTGCTGTCCGCCGCGATGACCGTCCTTATTGATCTCTACGCTGACTTCCTTTACGGTTATTCCCTTTTCTGTCAGTGAATTCCTGAGCTCCTGTATCGAAGCTTCAAGCGCAGACTTGACCTCCTGATTCTCGACCTTTATATTAGCTGTGATCACGCCCTCCTGGAGTTCCAGCTTCATAACCACCTTTCCCAGGTGCTCCGGCGTAAGCTGCACTTCTACCGTCTGTCCGGTAGGCAAGAGTTTAACATCCACTACCACCGCTTCGGCTACCTGTCTCGCTATCGAAACCGGCGCATCCGCCTTGGCATTCATGACTTCGTAGTGCTTTACGTTTTCCGTCCGATGCGTTCCGGCCGCCACGCTGAATTCATGAGCCGTTTTTTTACCTTTTTCCCCGGCGTCTCCGCTGCCGTTTTCGCCCGAATTTTCCGGCTTGACCTCAAGCGTCATTTTTGAAGCGCCTTCGCCCGTCCTGACATTCTCTGCATCAGATTTTGAAATCTGCGGCTCGGATTTAACATTTGATTTGGCGCTTATCTCGGCATACGCTTCGACATTTTCTTCCATTTGCGAACCCGAAGCGCTGTCAACGGAATCAGATAAAATTGCGGCAACCGCTTCAGATTTTGTTTCAATTTCTGCCACATTCCGCTGAATTTGCGGTTCCAAGATGACATCCATCAATTTCCCGTTCATCTCCGCCTTTTCTGTGACATCAGCAGCAAAATAATGATTTTCAATCACTTTTGACGTATGCTCCTGCATCATTCTGTCAATAGAGCCGGAATCGGCTTCCGTCACTGGTTCGGGAGCTCTGTCCGCCTGCGGTTCTCTCGGTTCGTTCAAAATAGCCGCAACCATGCTTTCTAAATCCGCAAAGCTCTCTGCCAGATCGATCTCCTGCTCGGCGGTCACATCTGTATCTTCTGCCGTACTTGCATCTACAGCCGCTTCCTCCGCTTCTGCACTCTCCGCCGTCTGCCGCAGCTGAACTTCGACTTCGGAAACGCTCTCCGACCGAATTTGCGCCGAATCCTTTGCCGGACCTTGCGCCGAATTTTGAACCTGGGTTGGCGCGGCTGCCGGTTTTTCGGCGGCGCGACACTGTTCCATCACTTGACTAAACTGCACCTTTGGAATCTCTGCCGCCTTGACGACAGGTACTTGAGCCGGACTCGGGATAAAAACATCCCTAACTTCCATTAACACCTCCTATGGCAGGACCATCCTTCTTGTAAGTTCCGATGCCAGAGTATCATCAAGACCGGATAATATCTCTGCAAGCTTTTTCTGAGAGAATTTGCCGAGTATATCAGTCACCAGATCCATGTCGGAAATCTCTATATAATCGCCGTTATCAAGCCGATACAATGTCTCAGGCCCTGAATTGATCATTATATCGCGAATGACTTGGACGACCCTGGCGGAGTCCATCTTCAGATAGACCTCCGTAAGCTCATTTACCTTATCGGCATAGTCGCGGTATACCTTTAGCGCTTTCAGCATATCAGGTGTTACATCATCGCGCCCTTTTTCCGCAATCTCCGCGTTCTTAACTCTCGCTATCAAAGTAAAAACCTGTTCCGTTTCAGCAAAGCTTGCAAGCCCAAGCCCCGCAACCCTTGGACCAAGCAGTCTGAGCAGGGTTACCTTATCCTCGTCGACCATCTTTTCAAGTTCGGCAGCAATATTAGCGCCGGTCTCCCGCTTCAGCACGACCGCAAGCTGTTCGAGCTCCGTAAGGCGCTTTTGGTCCTTTGAACGTTCGCCGCGCAGGCGGTTTGCCTTTGCTGTCGAAAGCAGGGCAAATATTTGATTTCGATTATCATTATTCAGCAAATAGAGAATCCTGGACGCCGTCCTCTCTTCCATAGAATCAAAATACCTTGCGGCGCGCGCGTGTCCGCCGTATTCCCTGCAGATCCTCTCTATTTCAACCGCAGCTTCCTCAATGGTGAGAGTCGTAAGATACTCGACAAAATTTTTTATTTCCTCCTCCTTTTCCTGTTCGATATCGCTCTTTATAATGTCCAGAATACTCCTCTGCTCTTCAGTATCCCGCATGGATTCGAGCAGCATACGGGTCCTGTTAGGATTGAGTCTCAGCATTTCTTTTATCAAATCATCATAAAAACGCCTGTCCTGGGATCTTATCAGCTTTAGTTTATCTACGATCCTCGAATCGTCGATGGTCATAATAAAGTCTGCTGCCTCTTTAACAACCTGCAGTTCGTCCGCTCTTGTCGGCTGGGATGCAAAATAATCGCCAACAGATCCGGGGAGCTGCGACATAACTCTGTTTGCAAAAAACTTAAAATCCCTGCTGAGAAAGTACATTCCCGCAACTACCAAGACAGGTGTCAGCAGTATAATGAGCAGCGTAATCAGACAGCCAAGACCGCCGCCCTTTTTTTGTTCTTTATTTTCCTTTGCCTGTCCGTCTTTTTCAACAGCTTCGTTGTTTTCAGCCATAATTCACCTATAAATCATTTTCTGCGCTCTTTTTTGCGCCATTGTATGAAACGAGCTCGTCTGTAATTTTTTGTTCGTTTTTTTCGAATGCTTCCATATATTCCTGAAAAGCGTTCTCTTTGAGTTTTTCCATAGTCTTTCTGTCCTTCATCGCCTCGGTGAGTTCTATTTTCTTATCTTCTATGCTCGACTCCAACCCCAGTTTTTCTATCAAAAGCTCGCTGCGTTTTTTTTCGAGATACGCAATCCCTGCCGCCCTCTGCTGAAACTCTGCCACGCTGAGCCCCAGCACCGCGGCATCCTGCCGAGCGGCTATATCTTCGGAAATCCTTGCATTGACACCGGCAACGGCAGCATTCAACCGCTCCAGCCTAACCTGAAGCTCGCCAAGCTCTTTACCGATGGTTTCCTCTCTTTCGATCCGCATTTTAAGGATGGCTTCAAATCTAAAATTAAATTTTTTCAAAAAGCTACCTCACAATACGGGCAAGCATAGAAATACTCTCCTCTATACTCTGATTCTCGTATGTGCGCTGTCTCAGAAAATCGTCAAACGCCGGATTTTTATCTATCGCCTCGTCGATTTTCGGATTGGTGCCGCGCGGATACGCGCCGATATTTATGAGATCCTCGGAATTGTTGTAAGTAGCAAGTATATCCTTAAAGCGTATCACATCGTCAAGATGCTCTTTTGTGACTATATTCGGCATAACGCGCGAAGCGCTCTCCATTACGTCTATCGCAGGATAGTGACCTTTTGAAGCAAGCTTTCTTTTAAGCATAATGTGACCGTCAAGTATCCCCCTTGCGGCGTCGGAAATCGGCTCATTAAAATCGTCCCCGTCGACAAGCACCGTATAGAGCCCGGTGATCGAGCCTACATCAGAGCTGCCCGCCCTCTCCAAAAGCCTCGGAAGTATTCCAAACACGGACGGCGGATAACCCCTCGTAACCGGCGGCTCACCGACGGCAAGACCAATCTCCCTCTGCGCCATGGAAAATCTTGTTACGGAATCCATCATCAGCACCACATCCTTGCCGAGATCCCTGAAATACTCCGCTATTGTAGTTGCAATAAGCGCAGCCTTCACCCTCACAAGCGCGGGCTTGTCGGATGTCGCCACTATAACGACAGAACGGGCAAGACCCTCCGCCCCCAGATCATTCTCTATAAACTCTCTGACTTCCCTGCCTCTTTCGCCTACAAGGGCGATCACATTGACGTCAGCCGCTGTATTGCGCGCTATCATGCCGAGCAGCGTGGATTTTCCTACGCCCGAACCGGCAAAAATCCCGACTCGCTGACCCTTTCCTACCGTGAGAAGCGCATCGATAGCCTTTATCCCAAGCGGCATCGGCTCCAATATTCTATTCCTAATCAGCGGATTAGGAGGATCGTTATTTATGGGATACCTGCGCTCCGGAAGCACCTTGGGCTTGCCATCCATGGGTTTCCCCAATCCATCCAGTATCCTGCCGAGCAGATTCGTAGAGACATCTACAATAAATCTGTGTCCGAGCGCTATTACCTTCGAACCCGGACCTATGCCGCCCATGTCGCCGAGCGGCATAAGCAGAACCTTGTCGTCGTTAAAGCCGACAACCTCTCCGAGCACCTTTGTGCTGTCGCGAAGCGAATAAATCTTGCACACCTCGCCAATTTCAACCACCGGTCCGGTCGACTCGATCATTAGACCGATTATCTTGCTTACATGACCGGTGTATTGCATAAAGCTGCTCGTCTCGACCAACTGTCTGTATTTTTCAAGCACCGGACATATCTCCTAAAAGCTGAAGCACATCCGTTTTTAACCTTGCAAGCTGCCTGTCGATACTTGAATCTATAATACCCCTGTCTGTTTCTACGATGCAGCTTCCCTTTGGCAGCACTTCATCTATTTTTATATCCACCGACTCTATTCTATCAGCGCCATACATCAGTTTAGTACGTATACTTTCCGCCTGTTCGGCATCGCTGCTCGATATCCTCACCGAAATATGGCTTATTCCGGTGAGCCCTGCTACAGCCTTATTCACAAGCGTCGATATGAGATTTTCATCCGACGATGTTTTTTTTCCAAGTATATTCTCAACGGCAAGAAGCGCCAGATTGACCGCTTCGTGCTCGACCTCGCGAAAAAGTCTTTCGCGAGCAGAAAGCAATTCTTTTTTTAGATCCGATAGTTCTGAGGTCATCTCGGCAAATCTCGACTGATACTCTGCATCGGCAGCAGCTCTGCCTGCGTCATAACCCTCGCGCTCGGCATTTTTGCGGATTTCCTCGGCTCTGTCGTAGGCTTCCAAAATTATGGATTCCGCAGAATTTTTTGCCTCGGCAACAATTGCCCTTGCGTCATTTTCGGCTTCCTCGATAATATGCCTGCTCTCGGCCTTCGCAAGATCGCTGTGAGTTATCTCCGCAGAGGGATTCCCGGTTGCATCAGCCGCAGCAGATTCCGAACGACTGCGCTTTGGAAGCGAGACGACAAAAGACTCGTTATTCAACTGTATTTCACGCTTTTTGAATAATTTCGAATCAGACAATCAGCTCATCACCCCCGCCGCGAGAAATATTGATTTCGTTGGCTTCTTCGAGTTTTCTGATAATATTGACAATTTTTTGCTGAGCATCCTCGACATCCCTAAGTCTGACAGGACCCATAAAATCCATATCCTCCTGAAGCATTTCGCGCATACGTGACGACATATTTGCAAAAATCATGTCTTTGAGCTCCTCGGTAGCTGTCTTGAGAGCCACGGCAAGATCCGAATTATCCACTTCGCGCAGGAAACGCTGGACAGCAACGCCTTCAAGATGGACAATATCTTCGAATACAAACATTTTCTTACGAATTTCTTCCACAAGTTCGGCATTTTGTATTTCGAGGGTTTCCAAAATATATTTCTCCGTACCTCTGTCTACGGCGTTGAGTATTTCTACTATTGACTGAATACCGCCTGTGAGCGAGTAATCCTGAGTCACGAGAGAAGAAAGCTTCTTTTCGAGCACATTTTCAACTTCCTTGATAACTTCCGGAGATGTAGAACCCATGAGCGCGATACGCGCGGCGACATCCGCCTGCTTGTTCTGCGGCAGCGATGACAGCACCTGAGCGGCCTGATTGGGATTCAGGTAAGAAAGTATCAGCGCAAGAGTCTGAGGATGCTCATTTTGAATAAAACTCAGCAGCTGGCTTGCATCCGTCTTTTTTACAAAGTCAAACGGTTTGACCTGAAGCGAAGATGTGAGTCTGTTAATAATTTCCAGTGCCTTATGTGAACCCATAGCCTTTTCGAGGACTTCCTTCGCGTAATTTATACCGCCCTCTGCAATAAATTCCTGCGCGACACAAATTTGATAAAACTCCTCTAAAACCGCATCTTTCTCCTGCGGCAATATTCTTTGCAGACTTGCTATCTCGAGGGTCAGCGATTCGATCTCATCCTCATGCATATGACTGAAAAGGCTTGCGCTTCGCTCCGGTCCTAGTGCAATAAGCAATATCGCCGCCTTGCTTTTCCCGCTGAGTTTACTTTTTTTACTTGACATTTAACACCTATTCATTTATCCACGCTCTGAGCAGCACGACAGCCGCCTCAGGATTTTTATCGATAAATCGCTCGATATGATATTTAGGACTTCCCTTATCTTCTTTTTCTCCGATTTCACCGAGAATTTCTTCGGTTTCTGCCTCAATTTTCTTGATTTCTTCGAGTTTGCGTTGTTCTTCCTCAGCAGCCTGTTTTTTGCGCTTCCTGACGACAATTACAATTATTACGACTATAATTAAAATAGCCGCAACAGCCGCTACGCCAATTATCAAAAATGTTTGCAACTGACCGCTGTCGTCGTCACCGAGATAGACATTGTATGAACTGAGCGGATCAGGAAACTCTCTGCTAAGCACTGTGATATTGGCCTGCGGAGTGCCTACAGCCCTCGAAACAAGGTCTATAAGCTCTGCGCGATGCTCATCGGTAAGGATTTCATCCTGGAGCACTTTTGAATTTATAAGCACGGCAACACTGAGTTCCTTTACCTGACCCTCCGCTTTTTCGAGCAGTTTTACCGTCTGATTCAGCTCATAATTCAGCACTTCACTCGCTTTTTCATACACGCCGGTATCGCTTCCCTCTGTAACAGAAGTAGTATTGGTGTCCGTGCCGGGAACGCCAAGCCCTGATTCGCTGCTGACATTTTCGCGTATGCGGGTCAGCGATCGAACTAATCCCGTAGTTTCGCCCTCGACAGGCGGAGAATATGTAGTCCGCGTCTCGCTCTCTTTATCAAAATCGAGAGACACGGAGGCCTGCACGCCTACATTGCCCTTGCCGTAAATTGTTCCTAAAAAATCGAGCAGATCTGACTGTATTTTTTTCTCGAAGCCCGACTTTAACTCAAACTGATTAGAGGCAGTAAATTCGGCATCTCCCGTGTTTTGTTCATTCAGCTGCACGCCCTGCTCATTGATAATAGTCACATTTTTTGCTTCGAGGCCTTTGACAGCAGAGACCACGAGATTTGTTATGCCGCTGACGCTGCGACTATCCATCTGCGCGCCCGGAACGAGCGTGAGCACAATGGAAGCCCGCGCTTCAGAGTTCAAAGTAAGAAAATAATTGCTGTCCTTTGGTATATAGAGTATAACCTTTGCGGACTTGACATTTTCGAGAGTTTCTATGGCATTTTTAAGCTCGGTCGCCTGCGCCTGCACATACATCTGCTCTCTTGTGCCGGTAGTCATAGTAAAATTATCGGATGAAAAAACATCAGCCCAGCTGATACTTCCCGACTTCAATGTTACTGCAAGCTCCATTCGAGCACGCGACACGTCTTTTTTCGGAACAAGTATAACTGTAAGACCGCCCTCTTCTTTCCACGGGATTCCGAGCTGGTCTAACGTGCCGGTTATCTGCCTCGCAGATTCCACGTCGAGACCGTTTGCAATCGGTATATATTCTGTCCGCGTGATAAACAAAATCAAAAACGTAAGGAGGATCACTCCTGCTGCAACTCCCGAAATCAAGGCAATTTTCATCGTCCTTGAGAGCGAACCGAAGAAGCTTTTTATGCTGTCCCTAAAATTTTGAAACATTAACCCACCGCCTATACTTGCAATCGCATAATTTCGTTATAGGCGTTCAGCACTTTGCTTATTACTTCGACAGTGTATGATATTGCAATGTCCGCCTTTGTCGATGCAATAGTTACATCTGCAATATCATCGATAAGCCCCGCGGCATAAAGCTTATCCATCTTCTCCGATTCCAGCTGCAATCTGTTTGTCTCCGCTATGGAATCTCCGAGAATTTTTGCGAAAGAATCGCTCGCCGCCTTGATTTCGCCAGCTTTAGCGGGTAAAATCGCGCTTCCGCCGATATTTTCAATCCTCATTCACTACCTTCCTATACCTATTGCCTTCATAGCCATCTGCTTTGCAGTATTTATAGCTGTAATATTTGACTCGTATGCCCTGCTTGCAGATATGAGATTTATCATTTCGTTTACCACCTCTACATTCGGCATACGAACGTATCCATCACTATCGGCGTCCGGATGCGTCGGATTGTATATTTTCTTAAAATCCGACTGATCCTCTACTACAGCAGCTACTTCAACGCCTTTCATGAGGCGATTTGAACCCTGTGCACGGCTCAAAAAAAAGTCAAAGCCATTAACGCTCTGCGACCGAAACACAGGCATCTTCCGCCTGTACGGCGTGCCGTCAGGAGTTCTTGTGACATTTGCATTTGCAATATTCTCTGCGATAATATCCATCCGCAGCTGCTCGGCAGTAAGAGCGCTCGCAGATATATTTATACTTGAAAAAAATCCCATACCAACCTGCTAAATCATTTATTTTCCGAGGCGCATCGCCGTCTTAAGACGCTGAAACTGTGCGTTTACTTCGTCGGTAATCAGCTGATAATACACCGCATTCTTTGCAAGCTCTGCATTTTCTATATTTATGTCGACATTGTTTCCGTCGACTCTGTATTTTGTTCCATACTCGGTGTACTCACTGTCTCCGAGGCTCTTGAGCCGCTTGATATGATTTTCATGAGTGGTCTGCATGCCTCGAACCTCAAGCTGCTCTCTGAGAGAATCCTCAAAGCTCACTACTGCGCGCTTGTACCCCGGCGTGTTGTAATTTGCAATATTTGAAACTATGGCTTCATTTCTGCGCCACGACCCGCGCAGCGCACTGTGCAGAAAATCTATTGTCTTTGGCATACAACCTCCCATATTCATTCTACACTAAAACCGATGATTTTGGAATAAGATTAGCAAAGGATTTTTGCATAAAGCCAAAATCCTATATGTTGCTGAACTATAATAAATTGCCCAAATGAAGCAACAAAAAAACGCCGACGCTCCATTGCGACGGCGATTTCGTTCCGCTTCAGTGCTTATTTCGGCACACCACGGCGCCCTTGTATTTAACTTTATTCTCTCCGCAGATTTCGCATTTTTCATCGGTGGGTTCGTTCCACGAAACATAGTCGCATTCAGGAAATCTTGAGCATCCATAAAATGTTTTAAGCTTCTTTGTCTTGCGTTCTACAACTTCACCCTCGCCACATTTAGGACACTTTATTCCCGTCGTGTTTAATATCTGCTTCGTATAATCGCAGCTTGGATAACTCGAACAGCCATAAAATCTACCGTACCTTCCCTCGCGTATGAGCAGCTTCGAGCCGCATTTCGGACAGTCGATATCCGTCATAACGGTAACATCTTGTTTTTCGAGCTCCCGATCAGCCTTTTTTATCAGCGGTTCAAATTCCGAATAAAAATCCCGTATAAGCTTCTTCCAGCTCTCTTCGCCGCTTTCTATCTTATCGAAATCAGTCTCCATTTCGGCAGTAAAACCGACGTTAATCACCTCTCCGAAATATGCGCACATTATCTCGTTTATCAGGAATCCAAGCTCAGTCGGATACAGGCTCTTTTTTTCCTTTGCGACATAGCCTCGCGCAATAATCGTCGTGATTGTAGGCGAGTAAGTGGAAGGTCGCCCGATTCCTTTTTCTTCCATTTCCTTGACGAGCGAACCCTCGGTGTACCTCGGAGGCGGGGAGGTAAAATGCTGCTCCGCCTTTGCGCCGTCTACTTTCAGCACATCGCCCTCACGCACCGCAGGAATTGGGCTCAGCTTGTTTGCATCGCTCTCGTAAAGCCTTGTAAAACCGTCGAAAATTTTTACAGAACCCGCGGCCTTGAAGAACAAACCATCTATATTTGCAGTCGCAGTAACATTATTGTACTCGCTGTCAGACATCTGAGAAGCGATAAATCGCTTCCATATGAGTTCGTAAAGTCTGAGTTCATCCTTTGTAAGGTCTGCCGCAAGCTCGGCGGGGCTTAGATTCTCCATCGTTGGCCTGATCGCTTCGTGAGCATCCTGCGCATTCTTCTGTTTTTTGCCGGCAGTTCCTTTACCTACGTACTTATCTCCAAAATTTTCAGATATATACTCTCTTGCCGCAAACGCCGCACTGTCTGAAACCCTCGTGGAGTCGGTTCTCATATATGTTATAAGACCTATCGTACCGATACCTTTGACATTCTTACCCTCATAGAGAGACTGGGCTATCATCATAGTCTTCTTTGTCGCAAAACCCAGTCTGTTTGCTGCATCCTGCTGAAGAGTGCTCGTCGTATATGGAGGAGGCGGAGCATACTTGCGCTTCTTTGCCTCTACGCTGAGGATTTCGGCGCTTTTTCCCCTGATTTTTTGGAGCACTTCATCTGCCTCAGCTTTATTTTTAGGCACATGCTTTTTGCCCTCGGATTTTCCGTAATATGCAAAAATGGTCTTGTTCTTATCTCGGTCTGCAAGCTCGGCGTCGATGCTCCAGTATTCATCCGGAACAAAATTTTTAATTGCATCCTCGCGTTCGCATATCAGCCTTGTAGCTACGCTCTGAACTCTTCCTGCCGAAAGACCCTTTTTGACCTTCCGCCAAAGCAGCGGAGATATTGAGTACCCTACAAGCCTGTCGAGCACTCTCCTTGCCTGCTGCGCATCCACCAGTTGAGTATCGATTTCCCGCGGCGTCTTTACCGAATTTTTGACTGCATCCTTCGTTATTTCCCTAAAAACGACCCTGCATTTTTCATCGCCCGAAATGCCGAGAATATGCGCAAGATGCCATGCAATCGCCTCGCCCTCGCGATCCGGGTCGGTTGCAAGCAGCACATTGTCCGCTTTTTTAGTAGCCGCTTTAAGCGCTTTTATTGTGTCGCCCCTTCCTCTGATATTTATATATTCCGGCTCAAAATCATTTTCTATATCCACGCCCATCTTACTTTTGGGCAGATCTCTTATATGTCCCGCCGAAGCGAGAACCGAATATCTTGAACCCAAAAATTTGCTGATAGTCTTCGCCTTTGTAGGAGATTCAACTATTACTAATGTCCCCACTGCCACCTCTTTTGCAGGCTTATGCCTGAGTTTTGTCATTTATGTAAATTACACCATTAGCCGAACAGTGTCAAGATTACTTTATTGATACTTCGTCAGCAAATTATTATTTTTTCAGTTCGCAAGCTTTTACCTGCACTGATGCAGGTTTGCGCCGCAAATCGCACTAAACTACATACACATATGTATCCTCTCTTACTGATTTCACTATACCCTCGGCGCGAAGCTCCTCCAAAACCAGCATTGTATCCGTAATGCTTGCACCGATCTCGGCTGATATTTCAAAAATATCAGCTTGAATATGAGTCCTCAGATAGTGCAAAGCGGCGCTGCTGAAAGATGAAAGCGATACACCGTCATAGCCCTCGCTTCGTGATTCAATACTGCTGATTAGCTTTCGGCTGCGGGCATCAAGGCTTTCCATTGCCGCCATGTCGATCTTCGAATTTGCAATAAATTCCATCAGATGGTCGAGCTGGTTTGTCGAACACAAAGGTATCGCGCCATCTTCTATAAGCTTATTACTGCCGACAGAGCTAAGCGAAAATATCGAACCGGGCACTGCGGCTACCGTTTTGCCGAGGTCAAGAGCCATTTTTGCGGTAATCAGCGCTCCGGATTTTTCGGGCGCCTCGACCACCAGCAGCAGATCGCTTATTGCAGCAACAATCCTGTTTCTGAGCGGAAATCTAAACCTTTGACTGTCTGTAACCCCGCCGTGTTCACTTATAATACAGCCGCGCCTGGCCATGTGCTCGAACAGATTTTTGTTTGATTCCGGATAAATGCCGTCCAGCCCGCACGCACTTACACCAATGGTGCTTCCTCCCTTTTGCAGAGCTCCCCTGTGAGCTGACGCATCGATTCCATAAGCAAGACCGCTGACCACGCACCCTCCGCTTTTGGCTATATGCGACGCGAACATCTCCGCGACCTTATTTCCATAAACGGTTGATCTTCTTGTTCCTACTATGCCGACATAAATTTTTTTATCTGTAAGAAGCGATGTATTGCCTTTGGCAAAAAGTGTATTCAGGGTCGGACTCAGAACCCCAAGCGCAGGAAATTTTTCTCTTAGCCTGTTAAGCCAATATCCACCGTCCTCGTTGGCTTCCGCTTTGTAAGAAACTGTTCCTGATTTTCCTATACCAAAAATGCCGTCAAAAATATGCTGAACCATTACTACCTTCTTAAATCCATGAGACGATAACTTGGGTTTGCCTGTATCGCCTCAACCATGTGAGCAAAAGATACCTCTTTGCTCGCCTCTAAATTGGCGATATGCTCCGCAACCCTGAGAATAATGCCGCGCGCTCTCTGGGAAAGCATGCATTTGTCGAACAAGCTGTCAAATTTTTTCATAGTCGCCGCGCTCGTCCGCTCTGAATAGCCTCCATGCTCAAGCCCAAAGCTCCTTGCAGCAGCAACCTCCGAACGCAGCCTTTCCGTAGACTTGGCAGCAGCCGCTCCCGAATGCACCTTGTCCACATGAATGTACAATCCCATTCTGTCGATGAGAGGCCACGATAACTTTGAATAATACCTTTCGAGCGCCAGTTTTGAGCATGTACATCCAAACGAACGCCTGCCCGGCACATATCCGCCGCAAATACAAGGGTTCATTGTGGCTATCAGCTGAAAATCCGCCGGCAGCACTATGGATTTTGATGCACGCGAAAGATTGATGCTTCCTGTCTCCAGCGGCTCGCGAAGCAGTTCGAGCACTTCCTTTTTATACTCCCCAAGCTCATCAAGCACAAGCACGCCGCCGTGCGCCTTACTTATCTCTCCGAGGTTCATTGAAGCGCCTCCGCCTATAAGAGCCATCGGTGTTATTGAATGATGCGGCGTTCTTACCGGACGCCTGTGCCTCATTTTTGCGCCGTGAACCTTGCATATTTCAATGTTCTGCTGTCTATCAGGCTCCGGCATAATACCTGCGAACCTTGATGCCATCATAGACTTCCCGCATCCGGGCGGACCGTTTATCAGCACATGAAATCCGCCTGCAGCTGCGATCTGCAGCAATCTTACTGCCTCTGCCTGACCACGTACATCACAAAAATCTAAAATCCGATCTTCCGAAACGGCGCTCTTCTCCGAGCAAGCAGCCGTGATTTTACCAAAAACACCCGCATCTATATCCTTGACAAGAGCTTTGAGATCATCGTAAAACCCTAATCCGACATCGTGCAATTCCATAGAAGCTATTTCATCGCGACTCTCGTATGGCAGCACAAAATATGATCCCTTTTCGGCGGAGAGCAGCATATTTTCTATATTTGCAAATGATTTTATCCTGCCCTCAAGAGAAAGCTCTCCCAAAAATACCGCATCGCCTACGGAAGCGCCGCTGACCGCGCAGTATATTCCCACGGCGAGTGGGAGATCCAACTGCGAACCCTCCTTTTTCTCAAATGCAGGTACAAGGCTCTGAGTTATATGATCGTCCGGATATGGAATTCCGGAAGACGCCAATGCGGCGCGGACTCTCTCCTTTGACTCTTTTATCACGGCATTTGGCAGACCGACTATCGAATGATGCGGCAAACCCGATGAAATATGCGTTTCAATCTCGATACCGCTGGAAATCAAACCCTGACATACCGCCGATTTTATTCTGCTGTACATGGTTACTATATACCATATAATGTAAATTATGTCAATAACTTTCTCTTAATAAATAGGAGCAATGACTTCATAAATATCATCGCCGAGTTTCGACGATGTGATTCCAACAAAGCCAAGAGAGCATTTCCCGCGAATATTTCTTTGTTTTTTTATATACAGCAATGTACGCTTCATTCGTTCAAGCTTGACTCTTGTAATGGATTCCTTTGGCGAACCGCATTTAACGCCGGATTTATATCTTACCTCAAAAAAATAATAAACCGAATCCTTCTTTGCAAGTATATCGAGCTCTCCAAGCGGAGTGTAAATGTTTCTTTGCAGCACATCGAATCCAAGATCGCTCAAATGAGCAGCAGCAAGGGATTCATAACCGCTGCCGATATTTCTTTTATTCATGCCGATTTCATTGCACCCGCTTTGCGCTGCCGGAAAATTTACCTGACGCGCGCTTATCTACGGAAGATATAAAAACAAGGACCTCGGCGACTATCTCGTACATCTCCGGAGGGATTGAATCACCCAACTCGACATTATTTAACTTAGTGACAAGCCTCTCGTCGACATAAACCGGAATATCGCTCTCTTTTGCGCGCGCAATAATATTTTCGGCAACAAGACCGACGCCCTTTGCAATCACCTGTGGAGCGCTGTCTCTAAGCGGATTGAACGCAAGAGCCGCCGCCATTTTTTTTCTTTCTTCGCTTTGCATAAATTATTCGTCTTTTAATTTTTTGCTCAAAATTATCGAAACGGCAATACAGATTATCACGACTGCCATAAAAGGAAATCCGTACATAAAAGCGGTGTCCGGTGAAGTGCTCCACCCGAGCAACCTGCCGCCCATTTCGAGCTGCGCATAATGAAACCCCACTATTGCACACCCTGCGCCAAAAAACAAAAATGCAAGCATTACGCATGCGTCGCGCCAAACCCTCTTCATATTAAGACCATCATTTAGTTTTCTCATGCTCTTCTCCCGAATGCTGCAATAATAGCATAGCATATTTTTCCAAATTTGTCAAACATTAAATTCTTACATCGAAGTCAGCTCGTTTATCGGCATATGTAAAAAATTCTTTATCAACCTCCCGCCTGTTACGAATAAATATCTCGCTGACAGGAAGCGAATGCAGCTCACGTCTCAATTCCGGAAGACTTTCTCTAAAAATCGCCGCAATTTCTTCGCTTTCGAACGCAAACCCCAGCACATAACTGTTCAAATACTTGTTCACAAGGCATCTGACCTCTCCAAAATTGTGAGTTTTTAATGCGACGAGCATATTCAGCTCATCGCCTCTGACTGATTTTTTTCTGTAATATATATCGGCGCGCGACTCCTCCCTGTCTATTCTTATCGGCACGGGAATATAGTAAATTTGTGTATTTTCCTGCCTCGATGCCCCCTTTACGGATTCTGAAAGGACCGCCGCTCGCTCGCCGCCAATCTCGCGAAAAACCCCTGCCGCATCATCATTCTTGGCAAGTGCTGATACCGCGCTTACAACTGTTTTGTCGGAAAGAACCGTTTTTGCAAGCGCCAGCAATTCGTCGGCTATATCTGCCGTACTAATATTTGATAACGCGATATTTCTAAGCGTAAGAGCGCTTTCTGTCGAAACAAGCGCTACATTCTGCTTTGCGCCAAAGCCGCCCAGCAAAGTCAATGCAGCGTCTCTGACATCGGCTACGCCATTCGGTGCTTTTAGCAGTGTATACGCAGCATTTTTGACCGCCGCCGCACCGGCTGATTGTACCTCGCCCCCGGCGCTATGTGCCGCAGCGCTCTGCTGAACCGCACTTTGCTGAACCGTACTCTGCTGAACTGCGCTCTGCTGAACTGCGCTCTGCTGAACTGCTGCGCTCTGTGCTCCTGCATTTTGTACATCGACATTTTGCTGAACAGCATTATGCGCCGTGGCGTTCTGCGCTGCAACGCTCCGCTGTGCTGCATTCTGCGCCGCTGTGCCTGCCGCCGAATTGGCGCCGGCGAGAGCAGCCGAAGATATGCCATCCGCAGCATTTGAAAGCTGTTCAGCTGTGCCTTGCGCTCCGACGCTTTGCCCGACCGCAGCAAGCCCCGCGCTTTGCGCACCCGCACCCTGCGCCGGTGTTGCGGCTGCCGCCGATATCTCCGCACCCGCCGCCGATACAGAAGCGCCGACGACACTATGCATCGGCGCAGCTGTTTTTGGCATATCCACGCCCGACGCCGCGCCCCCTGATATCCCTCCGCCTGAAGCAGCGGCTGTCGAAGCGCCATCTGAACTTCCGCCTTGTGATGCCGCAAGCAGGCGTATAAGCTGAGTTTTTATTGGAGTATCAATGTTAATTTCGATATCCGCTCCGAATACTGAAAGCTGTTCCAAAAAAAGACGCGCCTCCTTGCTGTTGCTCCGCAGACGCGCAAGCACATCGGCATCTATCGGCTGATTGTTCCTCAAGAGTTCTCCCACAAACAGGAGGCTTTCGTCGCTTAGATTCATGCCGAGACGGCTGAGTATCGCGCTCTCCGCACTGTTTATACGCGAGGCAAGAACTGTATCGCCGCTTATTTCAGTGATCTCGAGCATAAGATGTTCACCGACAGAAAGACTGTGTTTTGCCGCCTGCGCTGTAATAATCCTGCCGGCGACGCTGATGGCTGCAAGACCTTCTTCGCTCACAGATACTACCATGCCCTCCACCCTTTGTCCGACATGAAGGCGCTGCGCAGCGCTCTGGCCGGAATTCACAGCTCCGGACGAGCTTATTCCGGAAAATCCTCTGATCTCACTCATAATTCAAACCCTCAATCGCGGCGCTTCTTTTCAAAATGCTTTTTCAGAAACGTAATCCTGTGATCCGGCAGCACTCCGCATGCATCTATTGCAGCAAGGTGCATCCTGGTGCCGTAACCTTTGTGTTTTTCAAAGCCGTATCCCGGATATTCGGCAGCAAGAGCACACATCTCGCCATCACGAAAAACCTTTGCAACTATCGATGCGGCGGCAATGCTTGCGCTCTTTTCGTCTCCCTTTATTATAGAAACGCTCTCTATTCCTGTATCGTCAAGTTTAACCGCATCTATTAACAAAATATCGGGTATAACTCCAAGATTGGCTAAAGCGCGCTTCATTGCTAATTTTGTAGCCTGAAGTATATTTATGTCGTCGATTTCCCGAGCAGTCGCGCGTCCGATGCCAAAAAATGATTCCGCCCGTATCCTTTCGGCGAGCGCAATCCGCTTTTTTTCGGAAAGTTTTTTTGAATCATTTATTTCAGAAATGTCAAAACTATCAGGAAGCACCACAGCAGCCGCAACGACATCTCCGTAGAGCGGCCCTCGCCCCACCTCGTCAATTCCGCAGATTATTCTTTTTCTGCCATCTGCGTCGAATCTATAAAAATTATCTATATTTTTTGTCATATCCCGCCATAAAAAACGCCGCCTATCAGTCAAGAGTAAATCTTCCAAAGCGGCCCTGCCTGAAATCGTCTATTATAAGCTTTGCAGCCTTTGAAATATCAGGTTCGCCGCCAGATAGAAGCATACCCCTCCTAATTGCAACCGCCCCGATTAAGTCCAGTTCGGTTTTCGCTCTATCTGTTACGCCGCCACAATCAACAGCCCCATCCGCACCGCAATCTGCTCCGGAAGTAAGTCCATAAAAAGCCATCGCCCCATTTCTGATATCACACCGTTTTAGCAGCAAAGAAGCAAGCTCCTCTATTCGAAGCACCTCATCCCTTATTGCACCTGTAAGCGCAAGCCTCTCGCCGATCTCGCGATTCTCAAACTTAGGCCAAAGTATTCCTGCGGTGTCACAAAGCGAAATTCCCTTGGCAATATTTATCCACTGCCTGCCGCGAGTGACCCCGGGCTTATTTCCCGCCCGGCACACCGCCTTTCCAGCTATTTTATTTATAAGAGTTGATTTCCCGACATTTGGTATTCCAACAACCATTACTCTGATCTCGCGAGGTTTTCTTCCTCTTGCAGCAAGCCGCGCGTTTACATCTGCAGAAAGCTCTGCAATCCGCGCCCTGAGCCTGCGAATCCCGTCGCCTGTGACGGCGTTTACAGGCACAGCGCCGCTTCGGCTCGCAAGCTCTGATGTCTTAACGGGATCTGCAAGATCCGCCTTTGTAAGCACGACAACGCGTTTTTTTTCGCCAAGCAAGCTATCCAGCATCGGGTTTGCAGATGATTCAGGTATCCGAGCGTCTCGCATTTCGACCACGATATCGACGAGCGCAAGGTTTTCGCGCACTTCATCCGCAGCTTTTTTCATATGTCCGGGAAACCAATTTATATTATCCATAGCAAAATTATAGCATAATCTTTTGCTTTTATTTGTTGCAGTGATTTATAGAAAAAAACGCGCAGCATCAGAACTGCGGCGGAATTAATATTGAGATACAGTGTGGTTCTGGGCGGTGCAGGGTTTGCCTTCGCCCTCTTTGTTGATTATAGAATAATCCGAAACTATGTTTGGAATCAGTTTTTGCAAAGCTCCATATAAATTGACCTTTGCTCTTCATCCTTAGAAATCAGGTGATTTGGAAAATCTTTCTGCTGAAAGCCCAGCCTCTTATACAGTGCGATTGCTTTCAAGTTTTCCGGATTCGGATCGACCCAAACGGTCCGTGCACCATTTCGGAAGGCCTCTTTGAGCGCATAAGTGAGCCCTGCTGCTGCGATACCGCGCCCTCGTGCAAATCCAAACAACTTGATATCCAAAGCGGCGCTTTTATGCTCTATATCGATTTCATAGAACGATTCTCCGCAATAATTTCCATCTTCAAATATCGAGTAGTGATTCAAAACAGGTCTGCCGGATTCGATCCACCGAAACCACCCTTGCATTTCTTCGCTTGTTTGGTGTAATCCGTCAGGAAATCCGACAAACCACATAACATCTCCGTCAGCCCAAAGTCTTTGAATATTATCAATATCATTAATAGTTGTTTCTTTTACCTCAATCATCTAAAGACCCTCCTAC
This sequence comes from Acidaminobacteraceae bacterium, assembly GCA_041781135.1. Classification (GTDB taxonomy): domain Bacteria; phylum Bacillota; class Clostridia; order Peptostreptococcales; family Acidaminobacteraceae; genus JAUMXJ01. Next base: position 6,006 of record JBHAZV010000027.1, on the reverse strand, counting down.
ACCATCTCTACAAGTATCATACTTCGCATATCGGAAGAATACAATACATTTTTTATAGTTCATTATATAAGCAAATCACGCCATAAACTTATTTCAATGCGGCACTCTAATATTCCTCCGGTGTTCCCTTCTGCTTCATCATCTTTTGTTTAGGTTAATATTGATTTATTTCAGTCAATACTATATGCCGCTGCATAAAAAAAAGGGATGCCCATTAGGCAGAGAGCCATAAGGAAGTATCATCAAAATATGGCTTCTGCCGGGTAAACGAGAAAATGAAAAGCGCTATGCAGATGATTGAACTATTTGCATAGCGTTTTTTCTTTGCGCTTCCTTGCATTTTCAGCGTCCTTTGAACGCGCAGCCGTGAGTAAAACTCACGATCTCAGGGGTTTGGGGAAACGTCACCAACAAGCATTTTTTGCGAGGACAGGACATCGGGTCGCCTCGCAAAAATTCGCAAACTTGTACAAGTTTGCATTGCTTGCAAATCGAGAATGACTCAACCACTTCACCCTCTTGTGATTACATTACAGGGAAAATTCACTTCTATAATAGCGGGTGCATTTATTCAATCTCAACCAGCCGATTTACAATCTCGATTACATTGAGCGGATCAAAATCGTACTCAAAAATGGATGCAATGATTATCTGATGGTCAGCAAAATCTCTTTTTAGAATATCCATCATCAACTTAATGTTTTCCTGATCCACTTCTTTCCCGCTGGGAGAATCCAAGATTATTGGCAGTTTAACACCGATTGCACGTTCGATCTCAATGATATATGCCAACCGGAACGCAAATACCGTCTTGTGCAATACAGCCCCAGACAACTCTTTGAGATTGGAAGTAAACAAATATGAAGCAGCAATCGTAGTATCGCTGCCTATTCCTAATTCCACAGCATATTTCAGAACGTTCTGATAAAGGCTATTCACGACATCATTGTTCGTTTTTGTATTATCGGTAATTGCTTGACGAACATCCCGCAGTTCTTTCTCCAATCTTTTGATCTCTTTTTCGATTGCAACTGCATTGATTTGAAGAGAAGCAATTCTTCTATCAAATGCCTGTGTCATTGTTTCAGATTCCCAAAACGACAACTGTTCATCCTCGGATTGCCTTTGAGCTTCACGAGCATTGATGCTACTTAGAACCGATGCAAGCTCAGCAGAGATCAATTTGTGTTTCGTTATAAGATACTCGATGCTGTCATCAAAGCCTACAATGTTTTCAGCGGTAACAGGAATGCTTGTTCCGTCTGGGCCTTTGATAAGCAGCTTCATTTCTGCAATAAACTTACTGAAGTGTTTATTATCCCTTATGGCTTTGTCAAGACGGCGCAATTCCTTTTTTAGAGCATTCTGCCGGATTCTCAGCTGCTCCAATTCTGAATCTATTTTTTCATCGTAGTGCTCTACAGCAAGGGAACCTTCCTCAGCTTCAATAGTCTCTTGGTATTGCGCAACACTGAACATCTGCTTGTATTTACCAAGTTCACGTGACAGCTTGACTTCCTGTTGGATTAATGAAGTACAGTCGCGCCCAGACAGGCCCCGAATGAGCTCCTCAATATTGAAATGAATGCTGCCAATAGCCACGCCTCTATTAAGCAGTGTCCAGCCTTTTTCCTGATCTACATAGAATGCTCCAAGGAGATTTCCTAAAATATCGGCATTATCAGTTCCAAAAAGAATACTATGAAGCTCGTTCTGTTGTTCAGGCAAAACGTATGTAGTGCGATCATCATTTGCAGATAAAACTATATGGCTATTCGCTGTTCTTGAAAGTGTTGCTTCACCGATTTTTTCGGTATAAATCAAAGTTTCAACTTCGCACCGCTCAAATTTGATTTTTCTTGTATTAGGAATGTTATAACCGAGAGAATACAGCAAAAACCTGAGCAGCGTAGTTTTACCTTTGCTGTTCTGCTTGCTGTGAATCAAATTCGCATTGGCAGAGAATTCAATGAATCGACTGAATAATCCCTCTTTGATGCGGATAGACCTAATGATCATAGGGATACCCCCCTTTTGATCTTGTCAATGTCATATCTTCTGCGTATCACGTTGTACATCACTACTTTTGATAGTGCTTCTGCTGTAGCAGAATCAATGCCATCACCTTCAAACTCTGACGAATAGTTGCTCCAGCACTCCTCCACAAAATCGATTGTTTTTTCGCTTGGCTTGCCAGAATTCTTATATGCATTGAAATCGAAAAGGATCTTTGTGAAAAACTCTACCCGTTCACAGCATGAGTCAATTGTTTCTCTGAAGCGGCGAACAACCTCATCATATTGAACAGAATCAAACCGTTCAACAAAATCACGGTCAGTTCTTTCAATATCCGTTGCAATAACTATGATAGGCCAAATCAAGCTTTTCTTTGAAAGTGTGATTTTTGCGTTCTTTTTTGTTCCATTTTTAAACACCTCGCTACACCACACCCGATGTAATTGCTTACCAATTCCCGGAATATCAAGTTTCAGTTCGCCAATAAAGTCATCGATTGCCTTTGAAACAGCTTTGTAACGTTCTACCTCATCATCGGTTTCAAACGGGACAACCTGAATAACAAACTGGTCCGTATCCAAGGGTTGATCAATTTGCGACAGATAGCCGGAAATAATCTTTTGTGATGATTCTGGCAACGTGCTGAAGCCACGGCGTGTCGGTCCCCAGAATATGCTACGTGATGCTTCTTCGTTCAATGGGTTCGGAGAATTAGTAATCAAAATCAGCTTCTCCGTTTTAACCTTTTTGGTGCCTTCGGATAATGACTCCAGAGCCTTTTTGAGATTACTACGCACGTTTGTAAAATCTATGCTGCTATTCACTATCGCCTTTGCCTGTGCCAAGATATGATTTCCGCTATAAAGCTCAATATCAATATCCTCGTTTTCGCTTTCCAATCGTAAAGATTGCAATTCCTTTATGTTTTCAAGCATTAATACAATAGCAGCGTTAACTTGGAAGTCAAAGCCAAAAAGTACTGCATTAGCACGTCTGTCTTTTCCCATAATAACCTCCGCAGCCTTTCTATTAGAAAACCTGACTTATCGGTTTCCAGTGATCATCAGCCATATCAATGGCGAATTCCGTATTATTGATGTACAGCCGATTATCCTTGTCCCGGACGAAGCCCCAATGAAGGCCGTGTTTGGCGGCGTAGCTCTTGAAGGCGTTGAACTTGTTTTCGATTTGCGGATCGATGTTCTTGTCCTTGCCTCTCGATTCGCCGCCCTTGGTCTCGATCACCCAGACCGTTCCGTCCTTCTTCATGACGATGTAGTCTGCGTAGAACAGCCACTGGTGGCGCAGAGCGTCCAGATAAACGATGGAAAAATACTGCTGGCCGGTATCGCCGTTCTTATAGACCCATTCGATATCATCGCGGCTTTCGCAATACTGCTCAAATAGCTGCTCCGACATACTGCGGACGAGCGAGGTGGCGTAGCCGGAGGTGTATTCCTGATAGGCATTGGAAAGATACTCGATTTCCTCTTTCACGCCGGGATCGTATTTGAAGAAATCCTGTTCCGGGATATGGAAGACGCCTTTTTTCGGCTCCAGCATAAGTCCAAGCTGCTGCGACATCCCGGCTGTGATCTTGCGGAATTCATCACGGAGCAGGCGCTCATTGTTGATAACAAACGCATAAAATTCTGCCGTGTTGAGCACCAGCAGCTTTTTCTTCGGATTGCCACCTTTACGGAACAGCCGCTCCAGAATGGTTTTGACCTTACCGGTGGAGAGGCCTATTGCCGTTTTGATTGCATCAGTGCTGTGCAGAAGCTGCATACCGTGTTTATGTGTATCCACGCGCTTGCGGGTACCGTAATAAGACGTGGCCTCGGCCACCATATCCGTGCGGACGAAAACGCCATGCAGTGCCTGTCCGAGAATTTCATCACCGATCACATATCCATTTCCGGCGAGGATCATCCAATTACGCTGTTTGTCGGAGGTAAGATGGTATTTTTCTACCAGAGCATCGTAAATGCGATTCAGCACCTCGCGCTCACCGAGGCCGTCAAAATCAAGGTCTCGGTATTCCTTCTCCAGCGTGAAGGTTTTGCATTTCGGTTTCAGGAACAGCCGCCGTGTTTCATAAGCCTTGTCCATCGTTGCCAGCAGACCGGCCTTGTACTTTTCGTCGAAGGTGTATACGTAGCAGAAATCGAGAAGATCATCATCGTAGTGCTTGGCCTCCGGCATACGGCGGATACGACCGATGGTCTGAATCTCGAACTGTTCGCTCATCCCCTCACGAAGCTTCACGAGGATTTTGGCCCGTGGGCAATCCCAACCGGTACTGATCGCCTGTTTCATAAGCAGGAAAACGGGCTGTGCATCGTTTTCGGTGAGGTTTTCCGGCAGATCACGCTTGTCCTCGCTCATCCAGATACTGACCATACCGTTGTCATAGGTATAGCCCACGCTCTCCAGCTTGCGTTCAACTGCACGGATTGTCTCCGGCTGACCGTTGAGGAACTGAATCAGCACAAGCGGACGGATGACCTTGCCCTCCGGTAGCACTTCCTGATACCGGGCGGCGATTGCCTTGCGCTTGGCATCGGCCAGATCGAGGAGATAATCGTAATCGTCCGTAATCTCCATGTTGTCCTCGATGCCCTCATTGACATACAGGGCTTTTGTGATCAGCCCTTCGTCGATAACGTCCAACTCATCGATTTCGTAGAATTCATACCGCTTGTTTTCCACAGCTGTTGCACTAACACGGATAATTTTCTTGGCGGAGAAATGATCGATTATATCCTTAGCCTTTGCCGTATTGTTGGAGTGTTCCTCATCGATGATGACGATGAAATCCATACCGCTGCGGTGCGCCTCGGCAATGCGGTCATACAGGTTTTTACGCTCACTGTCTTTGATGGCAGTATTATCTTTTTTGGTGACAAGCTCCCAATTGATAAATGTAGTACTCTCAACTGGAAATCCGTTACGAAGCGCCTCAAACAGATTCTGTGTTGCTCGATGCGGAGCAACTTTTCGCATTTTCTGACGGCTCTGTTCTTCCAAATCTCCTTTGCCGGGGCAGAGCCAGATGACAGCAGTGTTAGAACTGACCTTATTCAAGTATTCGTCAACAAAACCGATCAGCATTATGGTCTTGCCGGAGCCGGTAGGCGATTTTACTACAATGGTCTGCTTGCTCCGGCTGTCCGTGGTCAGATCCAGAAGCTGCATGACAGCTTTCTCCTGAAAATCAAACAGGTTGAGTGTAAGGCCCGTTACCATGTTTCGCCCACCTCCCGCAGCTCAAAATTGAAATAGTAGTCAGGGATGATGTGTATCTCCATGTCCCGGAACAGCGTATTCTGCGCTGTAGTGAACAACACGTTTTTGGAAACATACATGGCCTTCACATCCGGGTATTCATCCCAATGTGCAGCAAGATCATCGGCTTCATCGTCATCCAGCACCATTATGTATTTTCTGCCATCCAGTTTCACGCCATGCTCCAGCTGGATCATTTCAGCAATATGATCCATGAGGGCCTCGGAGAGGTATTCTTCGTCTTTGGAGACAAAACCAGTACGATAGTACTTTAGATTTACCGGAATACCTGTTGAATACTGGCTCCCGTCCTCCCGAATACCGCTGATTACCGTTTTTATACGTGGATACGTGATGTTCTCACAGATATTTGCCTCATTATTTGTACACATGATAAAACGCCTATTGCCGCCGTCCTCGCTGTTCAGTTCAAGAACCGCCTGTCCTGTAGTACCCGACCCGGCAAAGAAGTCCAAAACGATGCCGTCGTGATCCTGCATCGTGCGGATTATCGCCTTAATGTATTCGACGGCCTTGGGCTGCGGGAAATCGTTTTTACTTGAGCCGAGGAATATTTTTCCAAATTCAACCTGACCTTTTTCGGTGTAGTATTCCGCCTCTCGCCATATGGAAAACATTTGCTGCTTCGCATCGGCACCTCCCGTAACGGCATACGCGTTTCTATAAATTTTCTAATTACGT
>JBHAZV010000026.1:0-140656 GCA_041781135.1 Acidaminobacteraceae bacterium | reverse complement strand
GGAGGGAAAAACATTGTCAAAAAGAGGAACAACGACTTCGCGACCGTCAATGGCGGAGTTTCCATGCCACCTGTTAAAAAGGTCAAAAGGTGAATCGGTAGGAAAGTAAAGTACACCCTCTATGAGTTTGCCGCCAACGCCGATAGCAGTACTGATAAAATCAGATGTTACGCCGTCTGCAATATCAAGAGCGTTGCAAAAAGAATCATAAGACGCAGAAACGTTATTGTAAACCGTGTCTACAACTTGAGGCAAAACCGATTGAGCGACAGCACTGTTGGCGTTGAAAATAGCGTTGTTTATATCAAGAAAACCCTTGATGTGTGAGCGATTCGGCTCAATAAAAACCGAACCATCCCGAATTTCTGCATTCTCCTTATAGTACCTGTCTATATCAGCGTATTGCTCAACACTTAAGTAAGAAACAACATCTTCGAGCATTGAACGATTGGAATACTCGTCAAAAACCTTAAGACCAGCAAGCTGGGCAAGATATGCGATGTATGACAAAACGCCTTCGCTGATAACAAGGGGAGTAGGGGAAGCAAAGGAAACAGAAAAGGGAAAAGTCAAAGAAAATATTACCAAAAACACAACAATTTTTTTGAACAAAAAACCTCCTTAAAAGGGCAAGTGCGAGCGGTTGCGAGAGGAAAAAGACAAACGGAGAGACCACAACTTACAGCCGTATCCAGCAAAACGGAGCACTTGCAGGGGCAAAAGCAGGGGGCGCACCCCCTGCACCCAAATCGATCTACACCGGAAGATCGATCGATAACACGCAAAAGATCTACACCGGAAGATTGATCTACACCGGAGGACCGATCGATAACACGCAAAAGATCTACACCGGAGGACCGATCGATAGCACGCAAAAGATCTACATCAGAAAGAGAAGATAAAAAGTCAGAAGAATAATGAAAACCAACCGAGGTATTAAATCTGTTATTATTTTCCATATAAATTTATCCTTGAATTTTAAGTATCACCCACGAAGCGTATAGCTCCGTGGGTGCGTAAGACTACTTAGATATAGTCTTAAAGAAACGGACGCCCATACGCCAGACAAAAAAAGCTCCAGCGATAGAAAGCCCTACAGGCGCAACAGTCGCAATGACGCCAAGGGCATCAGTTTTGATTGACTCAAGAGCAGAACCGATAGCGGTGGCAACACCCTCTGCGACTGGCAAAATGCCAAGAACAAAATCCATTTTTTCACCTCCTTAAGAAATTTTTTATTACAGATATCGCCAGACGAGCTAAAAAGCACGAAGCACCGACAGCAACACCAGCAACAAAACCCTGCAAATACATTTTTTACCTCACATCTCCGAAGATATACACGATACACAAAAAGCCAATGCTGAAAGAAAAAACAAAAAGTAAAAGATTGGCAATAGATGAAAAAATATCTAAATGCGAAGATAATTTTTCGTCAATTTCAGCAAGGCGCAAAAGTATATCGTCCACTACGCTAACCTAAAGCCGGATATGCGGTAACTTTTGCCATCAAAAGTAGAGTACATATCTACGACAAACTCAACATCAGTACCAACCATCTGTTCAGAAAGTTCGATACCGCTAAAATCAACGAGCCTAAAAAATTTTTTGCCGAATCCGGAAACCGAACCAGAATCCTGCGTGAACGTAAGCTCAGTGATCTTTTTACCAGCAACATTTTTAACCTCATAACCCTCTAATCGAGCGATTAACAAAACTTGCATTTTAAATCCTCCTATAATATAATGTGAAAAACAACTATTCCTTAAATGTATGTTTTGGGAATAGTTGTTATGGAGGTAAGAATAAGATATGACAAGCAAAAACAATGATAAAAAAATTATCAACAAAACCGACATTCCGGATAATGTCTTTTTCAAAAGGCATCAGCTTATGCTCGAAGCACAGGAATTAGAGGAATCTTTACCGGTTTTCCTCGAAGAATTTTGCTTATATCTCAAAAATTCCGTAGCCCCAAGCACAAGGCTTTCTTACTTGCAAGGCATTAGTTATTTTCTTCATTACCTTATAGCGGAGCATAAGAATTTTAGAAAATTTGGATCTATTTGTGATATTGACCTTGAATCTTTTAGATTGCTGAAGGCAAAAGATATTAATAACTATATCGGAAATTATTGTGTGATGTATGAAAAAGACGGAGTTGTATATACAAATAATAACAAGTCGCTTGCAAAAAAGAAATCTACATTGTCTGTTATGTTTAAGTACCTCTTTGTAAACGAGATAATACCAGTAAATATTGCAGAAGGATTTAATCCGATAAAACTTCCTAAGCTTCAGCCAGACGCGATAAAAAAACTGGAGGTGGAAGAAATACCAAGACTGCTTGAATTAATCGATAGAGGTGAAGGCCTTACAAGCAAAGAAAAAGAGTTTTGGCAAAAAACCAAACTACGTGATAAAGCGATTATTGTCCTGTTTTTAACTTATGGACTAAGAGTAAGTGAATTGCAGCAGCTTGACATTGCGTCGTTTAACTATGATAGGAATGAGTTTACGGTTTTTAGAAAACGAGGTAAAGAATCTAAGATGCCACTGAATAGATCAGTAATCGGTGTGTTAAAAGATTATTGCGAAAACGAGCGGCCATCCTCGCTTGATGATGATGAGCCTATGTTTCTTTCGCTCCAAAGAACGCGTCTTACTGTACGCGCAATTCGCGATATTGTTAAAAAGTACACCGCTCACATAATTGGGGGAGCCGGATACAGTCCGCATAAGCTGAGAGCAACTGCGGCATCTACAATGATAGAATACGGGTTTTCGATATATGATGTTCAAAATGTTCTTGATCACGAAAATGTCACAACAACTCAGCTGTATTCAGCGCACAAAAAACATTCAAAGAGCGACGTCATAAAAAAATTTGAGCTCGTTAACAAGGAAGACGGCGGAGTAGAATAGGGTATCTATCTCCCCTACCCTTTGAAAGAGCTGGTTTTGCAAGGTATTTGCAGCTCTGTACTTTTTCTATCTCACCTACCAGTTGGAGAGACGGATACAGCGCTCCCCTACTTTGCGTTTTTCATGTAAATGTAAACGATTAGAAAAAAACTAAAGTTCATTACACCTTTTTGTCGCTTTATTCAAGTATTTATTGCGTTATTCCAATATCGGAATCTGCAAAACTTGTCCGATGAATATGGTATCCCCCGCTATGCTGTTTTCGATTTGGATAATGCTGATCATCTCTCGAATTTCTATATACTTGGAATACTTGCCTGCTATTTCCCACAGTGTATCGCCTGATTTGACAATATAGCTGATATACTTTACTTCTTCTGGCGCATCGGCAAATACTGCCACGAGCAGAGATATAGATACTATAGTTACTGCAAAAATGACAGTTATGATTACTTCCCTTTGTTTTTTCTTATTTTTCATATGTGCCTCCCGAACGGATGTTCTGTTGTTTGTATTATACAAGAACAATTGTTCGATGTAAATAGGTAAATCGAAAATTTGTTTGTTATTTTCGTTCAAATGTGCTATACTTTTCTCGGAGGTGCTATGAGTACAAGTAAGGAAAGGATTTACGAATTTATCAAAGCATATATATCAAAAAAAGGGTATGCCCCATCGGTTAGAGAGATTGGCAATGCTGTAGGCCTAAAATCGACATCTTCAGTATCGCTCTATTTGAAAGAACTTCATGATGACGGTCTTATTCGGAGAGATCCCGCAGCTCGTGCAATTGATATTTCCTTTGATGAATCTTCTGCCCCACGGCATGAATCAGACAGCAGCATAGTGCAGGTTCCTGTTGTTGGAGAGATTGCAGCAGGTCAACCAATTCTAGCTGAACAAAATATCAGCGATTATATCCCGGTGTCAGGAGATTTTATCGGCAGCGGCACTTATTTTATGCTTATTGTCAAAGGCGATTCAATGATAGAAAAAGGAATATTTAATAAGGATTATGTTCTTATTAGGCAGCAAAATACTGCGGAGAATGGGCAGATCGTTGCTGCGCTGCTCGATGACAGTGCCACTGTTAAGACCTACTACAAAGAAAATGGAAGAATCAGGCTACAGCCTGAAAATTCTTCCATGTCCCCTATTTATACTGAATATCTCGATATTTTAGGAATTGTAAAAGGAGTTTTTAGAAAGCTTTAGTGCTCAAGAGACGCCATATATACCGCTTCTGCAACCTTTTGATGTACCTTCGGATCTATTGAGCTTGGTACTACATAGCCGTGCAAAAGAGAAGCCTCGCTCACCATACCTGCAATTGCGTATGCGGCTGCATTTTTCATTTTGGCAGTTATTTTAGTTCTTGCATCAAGAGCGCCTCTGAATACTCCGGGAAAAGCCAAAAGATTGTTGATCTGGTTTTTGAAATCTGACCGGCCTGTTCCAACTATTGCGGCACCCGCTTCGTGTGCGAGTTCCGGAAGTATTTCCGGTTCAGGGTTTGCGAGCGCAAAAACAATTGAATCCTTTTTCATGCTGCTAACCATATCCTTGGACAAGATTCCGCCGGTAGAAACGCCAATAAAAACATCGGCATTTTTTAATGCATCTTCTAAGTGGCCCGGAATTGGTGGCATAAGCGTTTCCAAGACTTCTTTCTGGTACCAGTTTAATTTAGTTTCATTTGTCAAAACTCCCGCTCTTCCGACAAGCGTGACATTTTTGTAACCATTGTCTGATAGCATGGCTGCGATTGCTAATCCGGCGCTTCCGGCTCCGCATATTACAATCTTGATATCATTTCGTTCCAGTTCGCTGCGTTTTGTGGCTTTTAAAGCATTTATAAGCGCTGCCATGACTACAATCGCAGTGCCGTGCTGGTCATCGTGAAACACCGGAATATCGAGCAGCGTATCCAGAGTGCGTTCAATTTCCGCACATCTTGGCGAACTTATATCCTCCAGATTGATTCCGCCAAACACAGGACTGATATTGACAACAGTGTCTATTATTTTTGCGGTATCCTGAGTGTCTATGCATATAGGAAATGCGTCAATATTTCCATATGTTTTGAACAAAATTGCCTTTCCCTCCATTACAGGGATTGCAGCTGATGCACCGACATTGCCAAGTCCAAGCACCGCAGAACCATCACTGACTATTGCAACCATGTTTCCTTTACAGGTATATCTGTATGTTTCGGCTTTATTTGAGGCAATTCGTTTGCAAGGTATTGCAACTCCGGGAGAATAGTAAGTCGACAGATGGTCAAGGTTTTCAAGGGGCACTTTTGAGGTTATTGAAATTTTACCCTTATGTTTTTCGTGCTCAATCAATGAATTTTCATAGTAGACGTTTAGCATACTGCCTCCAAAATTTCTTTTATTGCAATACGGACATGTTCATAGCATAGCCCGCCTTGGAAATAGATATTGTAAGGCTCGCGAACCGGACCGTCAGCGCTCATTTCGATTGAACTTCCCTGAACAAAGGCTCCTGCTGCCATTATTACATCATCTTCATATCCTGGCATAGGTGCAGGAACCGGTCGAACATGGGAATTAACCGGTGAAATTCTTTGCACCGCTTCACAAAATTTTAGAAGCTTCTCCTTACTTCCGAGTTCAATCGCCTGAATAATATGCCCTGCCGAATCACACGCCTTTGGAGCAACCTTGTAACCGAGCTGTTCGAACACTTCTCCCATAAGGAGTGCGCCTTTCATTGCGCCGGCTACAACGCTTGGGGCAAGGAAGAGTCCTTGCAGCATTTGTCTGGTCTGGCCGAATGTAAGACCAATTTCTTTTCCAATTCCGGGCGCAGTCAGACGTTCCGCGATTTTTTCTATTAGGACCGCACTTCCCGCAACATATCCGCCACTAAGAGCAATACCTCCGCCGAGATTTTTAATCAGGCTTCCGGCAACGACATCTGCTTTCGGCTCGGCAAACTCTGTAAATTCGCCATAGCAATTATCAAGCAAGACGACAGTTTTTGGCGAAGTGTTCTTTATATGATATATCATATCGTCAATTTCTTTCACATTAAAATGTCGACGCCACGAATAGCCCGGACTTCTCTGAATGTATACATAATCCGGACTGCTCTTCAGGACTTCGGATATTTTATATGTGTCAAATTCGCCGTTTATGAGGTCTACTTGATGATATACAGCGCCAATTGTCTTTAGGTTTATGCCTTTTGTTTCTTTTATTCCGAATGTCGCTTCCAAGGTGTCATAAGGCTTTCCGGTTATTGAAACAATCGATTGACCCGGCTCGATAAGTCCTAAAAGCATTAGACTTAAGGCGTGAGTGCCTGATGTTATTTGAGTTCTGACGATTGAATCCTCTTTGCCGAGTACTTCAGCAAAAATCTTTTCAGTAACTTCTCTGCCACTGTCATCATAACCGTAACCGGTATTCCAATTAAAATGGTAATCTGAAAGCTTGTTTCTGCGCATTGCAACAAGAACCTTGTTTAAGTTGCCTTCGGATACGCGGTCAATTTCCTGAAATTTTTTTGAAAGTTTCTTTTCGGCATTTTCAACAATTACATTTATTGTCATTGTATGCTGCTTATATTCTCCTCTATTTTACGAGTTAGTGTTTCGAGTACTCTTTCGTCTGGTTTTAATTCATGCGGCAAACTCAAAAATTCCATTTCAAATCCAAACTCACTGTTGCCGAGCATCTCAACCGCCATTTTTTTGACTTCTGATACTACATTTTCTTTTTCGCTGAGTTTTACGGCATCTAAAATTATTATTTTGCCATTTAACCCAGAGTCTACGGTTTCTCCGATATACTTATTTGAGTCGGGAATTAGCTCCGAGGCATAAACAGCCTTGTCTAATTTCGCAAAAAAGCCCTTAATCAGCGGCGATTTTACGACTATTTGAGTAGGATTGGAAATGCTGTACACCACAACCATTCCAACAAGCATATCGTTTTTTGTTTTAACGGATTTTTCGATATGCTTGTATATTACGCTCTCAATAGCGGCCGGACTCTTGGTAGCAGAAGTTTCAGAATCCTTTATATGTTTCAATATTTTTCCTTTTATATAGGTGTCTTCAAAAGGCTTTAGGATATAGTCTACTGCGCCAAGGCGTATGCCTCTTACGAAAGCTTTGCGAGTATTAGTACTCGTAACTATTATTACGAGTGCTGACGAATTATTTTCGTGAATTTTCTGAATGACATCAAAGCCGTCGTCTGAGCCGAGATTTATGTCGACGATAATTATGTCGAACTGTTTGTGCAGCTTGCCGATTGCCTCATTTGAAGTAGATGCCATAGAAAACTTGATCTGATAATTCTCGAAAATTTTCTTAATCCTGAAACCGGTGTTGGCATTTGAGTCAACTACAAGTATTTTAGTCATATTCACCTCAATACATCAATCCTGCTCCACCCTTCCCTCAAGTCGCTGATTAACTGCATTTTCAACTAAAGTCTTTATTAGGACTGTGAATGGAACTCCAAGGAACATGCCGATAAATCCGAACATAGCTCCGCCGATTGTTATAGCGATCAAAATCCAAAATGGAGTTACACCGACCGTGTCGCCGAGTATTTTCGGACCGATCACCAAGCCGTCAAGCTGTTGTATCGCCAAAATTATCAGCGCCATATAAAGTATTCTTATCGGATCATGAATTGATGCAAGGGCCGTAATTACCACAGCAGGAACGGCGCCGATAAATGGACCGACATATGGAATAACATTTGTAACGCCGACTATAAAAGCGATCAGCACAGCATATTCAAATTTGAGAATGAGCAGTACAAAATATGTGAGAAATCCTATAATGATTGAATCTATAATTTTACCGATGACAAATTTTTTGAAAATTTTATCAGTCAATTTAAGGATTTTTGTGGTTTTTTCATAGAATTTTGGAGCCATAAGGGCGCGTGTGGTGCGAGTAAGCATAGTAAGCAGAGTTTTTTTCTCAATCAGCATATATATGGAAATTGTAATTGCGATAATGAGCGAAATAAACCAATATATGACATTTTTTACCCCTGTGAGCAAAACAAAGAAATTGCTTGTTGAAAATTCGGTAATCTTGTTTACCAAAGATTTCATACCCGTAAGCATTTCGTTTGATATTCCCTTGAGTTCATCGCTGAGACCGGAGGTATTGAACAATGCACTGAAATCAAAATTGGTTTTGCTTATGGTCTCGTATAGCTTGACACTTGCGTCTTTGAGTGCAGGAACGAGGGATGCCACCATTATGTAGAAAAACAGTATTATTAGCGACATTGTTATTATAAATCCTAACGCTCTGTTAATATTAAAGCGATTTTTTAACTCCATCAAAATGTAGTCAAGAAAATATGCTATAAAAAACGAGGTGAATATCGGCGAAAATCCTTTAATTAACACCCAAATGATATTGGTGTTTGAAATCAGCAGTACGACAGAAGTTATAACCGCAGTTAGCAGCACTACGGTAATTGGTTTCAATTTTGTAAGGTCAATATTGTTCATTTGCGCTCCTCATTCAACATTTTATCATATTCCTGCATAATCATAACAGAGTTCGAAAGACCTAATCGATTTGCTCCTGCATTTATCATTTTGATTGCGGCCTCATAAGTCCTTATACCACCCGACGCTTTGACACCGGCTCTGCCGCTGACTGTTTTTGCTATGAGCTCAACATCTTCTTTTAGCGCGCCTCCGGCGCTAAAGCCCGTAGAAGTTTTTACAAAATCAGCACCACCGCCCACAGCTAATTCTGCGGCGGTCGCAATTTCTTCTTTTGTTAATAGGCAGGTTTCAAGAATCACCTTTAGGATTCCTTGCCCAATGCAGTTTTTAACCGCGGCTATTTCGGAACGAACATAGCTTATGTCTCCGTTTTTTAGCCGGCCGATATTTATGACCATATCGATTTCGTCTGCGCCATTTTTGACTGCATCTTTCGCTTCGAAGCATTTTGATTCTAATGTGGAAGCCCCCAGAGGAAATCCCACAACCGTTGTAATCTTGACATCGTTTTTATGTTTATGAATTTGTTTAATAAAATTATTTGCATAACTCACATATGACGGATTTACGCAAACCGAAAAGAAGCCATAATCCACAGCTTCTTTACAGAGTCGTTCGATTTCGGCGGGCACAGCTGCGGGATTTAGCAGCGTGTGATCTATTATTTGCGCAATGTTCATAATTCTGCAGGCACCCCTATCACCGGTAAATTTCTGTATTTTTCGGCATAGTCGATGCCGTAGCCTACAATGAATTCATCCGGTATTTCAAATCCTGTGTATTTAACATCGATCTCAACCCTTCGCCTCGCTTTTTTGTCGAGCAAAGCACATATTTCAAGGCTTCGAGGAGAACGTGATTTTATGTTGTCGCAAAGGTATTTAAGCGTGAGTCCGGTGTCTATAATATCTTCTACAATGAGCACATCGATATGCTCAACTGAGGAGTCAAGATCTTTGTCTATTCTGACAACTCCGGTTGTTTCGCTCGACATGCCATAACTGCTTGCGGATATAAAATCAATTAGCACAGGTCTGGATATCTTGCGAATCAAATCCGCAAAAAATACGCTCGCGCCTTTAAGCACACATACGAGCATAAGCGTTCCGTCCGGATAATCGCTGTCGATTCTTTTGGCAAGCTCCGCCACTTTGTCTAATATTTCTGACTCGCTGTACAGCACTTTTTTCAAATTCATTCTATTCATCGAATTAATTATAAACAGAACTGTGCTAAATGACAAGTTACCAATATACTGTTTCTACATTACCAAATTGTATTGAATCTCCTTTTTTTAGATTTGCTGTTCCGCTGATTTCCGTGTCATTGACTTTTACCTTACCATCAATTACGGTTAGAATCCCGGTGTTTGATATTTTGACCATGCCGTCAAAATCGAGCTTTATACTGCATTTAGGCGTATTGCCGACAAGCGTATGTTTCAAACTCAGTTTTTCCGCACGTTTTTCTGTTTTTAGGTATAACAACCCGGAAGCAGCATCATTATCTATGTTTTTATTGCTGTCACCTAAAACTATGTATCGCCTTAAATCATCTGAAGAATACAGCAGAGGCCGCTTTGACGGTAGGTAATGGTACGTGAAAACACCGTTTTGCTTACTTATGCAACTTGGGTGAAAAACTATCCTATTTGGATTGAGCATGTATTTTTTTATTGCTTCTGTTATAACTTCAATATCGCCGAACGATATTTCATCGCTCGCAATGGCTTCAAAATCGCCGAAAACAAAGTATACATTTTCTGATGTTTCGTAAATCTTGGGAACTGCCAGACCGTTAACGCATCCAGAAGCAACAATATCCGATTCAAATTTGATGTAATCTCTTTTGTCAATTACATATTCCATAGTCTTAGGCAGGAAAACAGCGAATCGGCACCATGATGGTTGTTTATACCATCGATGATGGACTTAAAGTATCCGGTTGCAAATCCTCTGAATAGGAATGCGAGAACAATCAGCACAGCGACGATTATCACTATTTCGATTGTACCCATTCCGCTTTCATCGTCCAAAAGTTGTTTTATTGATTTTTTAAACATAAACCCTCCCATGGTTATATTGTTGAATTAATCATAAGCATCACAGGCGTAAGCACCACTAATACTATTGCTATCAATGACAGCATAAGCAGCAAAGTAAGCTTAACCGTCGCCTGTTCTGCTTTTTTCTTGATTCTACTCATTTCCTGCATACACAGATCGCTGTACATGGACTGGAGTGCAGAAAGAGTGCTTGGTGAGCCGTTTCGATTATAATCATTCAAAAGTCTCACAAATCGGTAAAAATCTTTGTCGTTGAATTCAATTGCTTTTTTGTTTATATTTTCCAGTATCGATGTATCTTTAATATAGAACTGGTCCTTTGCTGCAGCCTCAAGAGCATTTATGAGAGTTGCCCCTGTTTCTAAATTTATTACAAGAATTTGAATTATTTTCGAGAGATCGTATTCAATCCGCCTTTTTTTCTGTTGGTTTTTGGATTTTATCATCGAACATTCTCCACGATTTTTTTGCCCATGAGCTTCATAGCAATAAGCATTCCAAATGAAATTGTCATCACAATTCTGCCTATGGACTCGGTGTACATAATATCTATAAATTCGCCCGACGATGATTTAACGAACAGAATTACAAATAACGGCGCAATACATAGTATCATCTGTTCCAGCTTTTTTTGATACATAATGAGCTGTGCTTCTTCAATAGTCTTGTAACGGTTGTACAAATTAGATAGCACAACTTCGGTGACTCGCCGCATAGAGGCACCTGTAGTCTTGCTTAGTTTCAGCATACTGGTATATAGTTTGCAGTCGGCTATCGGATACCATCTATCTATTTCGTCATAGAGCTCATTGCCTACAATGCCAATATGGACAGCTTCTCTGAGTTTTTTGAATACGGTCAGCATGTATGTGTTTTCCTGGTTCATAATTAATATACTCTCATTTATAGAGGTCTCAAATGTCAGGCCGGCGCTGAGTCCCGAATTCACAAAATTTAGAAAATCTATAAACGAATCCAGATACAGCGCATATTTATCGACATTGTAGTAACCTGTGTTCTTGTACAACATACAAATAACTATTGCTGCAAGCACAGAAAAAACAGCGCTTCCATAAAATGCGTATATTCCGATCGCGTAAAATATGCAATCAACGGCTGCTCTTTGCCTGTCCTTCAAAGTATTTATCGAGTTTATATCGACTGCATATTCTTTCTTCGAATCCAGCCTGCGTTGTATTTTGGTCGATACGTCTGTCATAAATTGTATGAATTTCATATTCTTCAGAGTCTTTTTTAATTTCGACAACATATTCTATCTGTCTCCTCCCTCTATTTCTTTCCAGTTGTATGACAATGTCTATTGCAGAAATAATCTGCTTTCTGATCAGATTGTGGTCGATTTCACTGTAACTTGCCGATATGACCTCCAATCTAATAAGCATATCAAGCGGAGAATTTGAATGTCCTGTCGATATCGACCCTTCGTGTCCGGTGTTCATGGCTTGCAGCATATCTATTACTTCTTCGCCCCTGACCTCGCCGACTATTATACGGTCAGGGCGCATTCTCAAGGCATTTTTTATGAGTTTGCTCATTGTAACTGCCGTATCGCTTACATTAGAATTTCTCGTCTCCATCGAAATGACATGTTCATGATTTTTTATATCGATCTCAGCGGCGTCTTCTATGGTTATTATTCGCTCATCATTCGGTATACTCTGGCAGAGATAATTGAGCAATGTAGTCTTGCCGGTACCTGTGCCTCCCGAAATAAAAATATTGTATTTTGACTTTATCAGTATTTCTAAAAACTTTCTCAATTCGTTTGTAAAAGTGCCGCTTTCGGCAAGTGTTGCCATGGTTGTAGCGGAATTATTGAATTTTCGTATGGTGACGATCGGGCCACTGATTGCTACCGGAGATAGCACAACATTAACTCTTGAGCCGTCTTTAAGTCTTGCATCAAGAATTGGCCGTGATTGATTGACCTCTCTCCCGATTTCCGACGCAATCTTATATATAAGCTGCATAAGATGCTCGGTTGATTCAAAAACCGGTTTTTCGGGAAAAATTTCGCCGTTTTTCTCTACGAAAATGTGTTCGATCCCATTAATCATTATCTCGCTGATGGATTTGTCATCCAGGAATTTTTGTATTGCTCCGTAACCTTTTATTTCATTATACAGTATGTCGATACAGCGCAGTTTTTCGTTTGTCGACATCTGTGGAAGCGAGTCTACAACTTTTAGTATTTTGTCTTTTAGCTCTATGGGCTCGTTATTTGATAAAATTTGCAGCTTTAGTTCGCAAATCTGACTGTAATTCATTTTTGCGACCCTTGACTTATCAATTCAATATCTTCGTCACTGATAGGAAGCTTTATCAGCGCCGCATTATCAAATGACGAGCACAATTCGTTTGCTACAGCAACGTATTTTTCCGCAGGTAAGACATAGTTTATATCAGCGCGCCTCATTGCCAAATCAGTCAGTTGACCGTGAATTCCAAATGACACCAAATCGACACAATCTACTTTTGACTGCTCATCTATAATCTCTGCAATCTTTTCTGTTGGCGGATCAAGCAAATCAAGAATAGAAGAGTATAAGTAATGTATACCACTGTTTAGAAAGCGGTCGGTGGTAATTAGAGAATCCGTAAACCTGAGGCAGCTTAAGATGTCGACAAAACAGCCCTTCAAAAATAAGCGTTCTGGTAGTTCATCGGTACCAAGTATAAGAAAATGCCGAACTTCGTGCGGTTCTCCAAAGATTTCGGCAATGAGCCTGCGCACTTCCTGAAACTTATAGACATAGCGATGCTCGGTTTCGGTGCGCAAGCACTTTTCCCTATCGTCTGTAAGAACTATGAGGGAAGTGTTGATGCTTTTATCCAGCAGCGGAATATCAGCTTCTTCTATCAGAAGCTCAGACGCATCGGCTGCTCCGTGCGGCGTCAGACGCTTATCATACGCTGACAGTGCGTTTATAAATTCGGATGGAAAATATATCATGGCAGCATTATACTACCATTTTATGGAAAAGTCAACAACTAATTCCAAGTTTTCTATTTTTTCTTTTTATAAGGAAATTTTTCTCTGTAAATCCTTTCGTTTCGATCAAATTCCATGCTGCCCTGCCAGGCGCCAAATAAAACAAAGATGACGGCAGAAAACAAAACAGTAAACCAGTCAAAAATGAATGCGTCGTTAAATCTGGACAAAACGTACATCATAGCGATGTATACAAGGAATACCTGAAGCGCCCAGCCGTACGTCGCCTTTATTAAGACATACTTCTTTTTTCCCTGTGCGGAAATTTTTCCCCATTCTTTGTAAACTGCGTTTTTATATTGCTCCATACGAGCTCTTCGCTTTTCGCTGTTGAATAGCTTCATTTTATCTCTCCATATTTTTTAGATCATTTATTACTTTACTTGCGATAATAAGCCCCATTGCGGATGGTACGAACGCCGTGCTGCCTATAATCTGTGTTTCGGTCTGTTCGTATACAAGATTGGCGCTCTGCTTTTCTTCGTCAGAATAAACTACGCAAAAATCCGGCAAATTTCGTCTGCGAGACTCCAATCGCACTTTTTTTGCAAGAGGACACACCGAAGTTTTATAAATACTTGAAATCTTCAGTTTTTCCGGCATGGTCTTGAACCCGGCTCCCATCGCTGAAATGAGCGGAATTCTTGCGTTTACAGCACTTTCGATGATCGACATCTTAGCATCAAAGTCGTCGATTGCATCGATTATGTAGTGAAATTCCGTAAATTTGATGTCTTTCACATTTTCGGCAGTCACTTTGTCGGTATGACAACTAATCCTTGCGTCAGGATTTATGACTGCAGCCCGCTGCCGGAATGCTTCCGTTTTGCTTATTCCCAAGGTTTGCTCCGTGGCATAAAGTTGTCTGTTGAAATTACTCAGCTCATACTTATCGAAGTCGTATACGTCAAAAGCGCCTATTCCTGTTCTGAGCAAAGCCTCTGCTGCGTATGATCCGACACCTCCAAGGCCGAAAATCGCAATCCTGCTCTGCGAAAAAATTTCTGATGCTTTTGTGCCGTAGATCGCTGCAGTCCTAATAAACCTTTCGTTGATCAATTACGTGAAAATCCTCAATTTTTCAATCCGATTTTTATCTACGACTTCTACTATAAAGCGCACTCCCTCATATTCTATTTCTTGTCCTGCTTCAGGGATTTCGCCGTAAAGTCCTACAATAAAGCCGCCTATTGAGTCGAAATCATCCGATTCTATGTGTGTTCCAATCAGCTCGTTGAGTTCGTCGATCCTCATAACGCCGTCGACCAGGTATTCGTCCTCTTTAATTACCTCGATTTCTTCCTCATGATCGTCGTATTCATCTTTTATGTCACCGACAATCTCTTCTATGAGGTCTTCCATCGTTACAATCCCCGCTGTACCACCGTATTCGTCAAGCACGACGGCGATAGGAGTGCGCCTTTTTTTCATTTCTTTTAAGAGATCTGCGATGTTTTTGAATTCAAAAGTGTAGTGCGGCTGACGCATAAGCGATGCGATATCAAAGTTTTCCTGATTTGCGCCGCTAAAGACGATATCTTTGATATAGAGGATACCGACTATATTGTCTATGCTCTCATCATATACCGGAAGTCTCGAAAATTGTTCCTCTTTGTAGACCTCGATGACTTTTTCGTATGGGGTATGAATATCAAGAGCGATCATCTCGGTGCGCGGCGTCATTACATCACTGACTTTGGCATCGCCAAAATCAAATACATTGTAAATCATTTCTTTCTCTTCTACTTCGAATACGCCTTCTTCATGTCCCACGTCGACCATGGTCTTGAATTCATCTTCAGTTATATATGGCTGTGAAATGCCAGGCTTGCCGCCTAAAATTTTGGTAAAAAGATTTGTGATAAGAAGTATCAGACCGACTAAAGGCCCTATAATCCGCACATAAACGGTCATGATGTTTGCAAACTTTAGTGCAACTGCTTCTGATTTTGCAGCGGCTACTGATTTAGGTGTAATTTCGCCAAAAATCAGTATAAGCAATGTCATAATTCCCGTCGCAATCCCAACGCCTGTATTTCCAAACAGGTCGATTGCTATTGAAGTTGCAACCGCAGAAGCGCCTATATTGACTATATTGTTGCCTACCAGTATTGCGCCGAGCAATTTGCCCGGATTTTCTGTTAAATTTTGAATTTTTTTGGCTCTTGTATTGCCTTCTTCTACAAGGTGCCTCAGCCTGATTTTACTCAGAGACATTATGGCTGTCTCGGCAGATGAGAAGAATGCGGAAAGAGCTATGAATAGTATCAGCAGTGCATACCGCCAACTCGGGTCCAAGAAATTTCACTCTCCTTTTGTTTATTCACGGCATATTATATCATAAAAATCGACTTGATGTTCGGAAGTTTTTATCAAATTTGTTACCCGGACTCCAAGTGCGCGTATAGACCTGCCATCCCAAAGTGTTTTGAACAGCTCGGCGACTTTTTGAAAAATTTCGTTTATAGAGTCGGTGAATCTATAGTGTGTACCCTGGTGTTCGAATACTTCGAAATCCGTACTTTTGTAGTAGACGCAAACAGTTTTTGCAAGCATTTCATCTTCCGTTAGCCTTCTTATAACTTTTTTTGTAAGTGAGGACAGTATTGCAAGCGCATCTTCTTCTTTTGTGATGTCATATCGCGTTGTGGTTGAATTTCCAATACTTTTAGCGGATGATTCCACATTCTGTGTGCCTATTTCCGTGAAACATATTCCGTTTGCGTAACTCCAGGCTATATCGCCCATAACTCCGAGGTATTGCAAAATAAAACTTTTGTCTGATTTCGCCAAGTCGCCTATTGTAAGTATGCCGATTTTCTCTAATTTAGGCGCCGTTTTTCTGCCGATCATATATAAATCCCTTATTGGCAGATTCCACATTTTTGCTTTGATTTCATTTGAGTAAATCGTGCTTACGGCGTCTGGTTTTTTGAGATCGCTCGCCATTTTTGCGAGCATCATATTGTCGGAAATGCCTATGCTTACAGTAAATCCAAGCGTATCCTTAATGTCGTTTCTGATTTCGTTGGCCATATCTATCGGATCGCTGTACAGCAGTCGCATATCGCTGATATCGACATAGCATTCATCTATGCTGAAAATTTCTATATTATCTGAATATTTTTTGACGATTTCAAACATTGCGCGACTGCATCTGCGATATAACTCAAAATTACCTCGCGCAACCACCAAGTTTGGACATTTTTTTAGGGCGTCGGAGATCGGCTCGCCTGTAACAACACCAAGCCGCTTTGCCGGAAGACTTTTGGCAAGTATAACGCCTCTTCTGCTCTCTACATCGCCACCTATTGCGGAAGGAATGTTCCGCAGATCGAGAGTTTCGCCGTTTTGAAGACGGTATACCGCCTCCCACGACAAAAAAGCTGAATTCACATCAATATGAAGATACACCTTATTATAACGCCACATCGCTCCCCCTGACCACAAACAAACATCTGTTCGGCTAATCCTAATATATAGAACAAATGTTCGTTTGTCAAGAGGGGACACAAAGAATTGCATAAATTTATCTAAATATACATCTACACAAGCGAGTTTATAACAAGAATGTCGTCAACTTTAATAACAGTATTTCCTTTCGGAACAATCGTTTGGTCTCCTCGGATAATCATTATGACTAATTCGTCGGGATTAGGAAACGCATCTTTAATTGGCTGATCTACTATAGAACTGCCGGCTTCAATATGTTGTTCGAGCAAATGTATTTTCTCGTCCCTATATTCATGTGCGCACAGAATGATCTTGTCTCCCTCGCAGATTATGGTGTCTCCGGTTGGCAGCAGCTTGTCCTTGCAGCGGATGATCATCGCTATCAGAGTATCGGGAGGAAGTTGCAAATCCTTTATTTTAAGCGAAACCCACTTATGCATTTTAGGAATATTGATGGAAATAAAATTCATATTTGTCTGTTCTGAATAATCTGAGAAAGTCTTGGCGATGTCTTTTGTATCGTCTGCAACTTTTAGTCTTCTTGCGAGCGGCGCAAGGAAAGAACCCTGAAAAGTTATTGAAAGCAGAACTATAAAAAATACGATATGAAAGATATCGTGCATCAATCCTCCGCCTGCTCTTGATACCGCCATAATTGCAAATACAATGGATGCCGCTCCGCGCAAGCCCGCAAATGCGATTACAATTTGCTGTTTCATATCGATTTTGAACCAAGCGAGCATCGAGAATACCGCGACAGGTCTTGCCACAAAAGTTATAAAAAGCGCAATCGCGAGGCCATACCAGAAAACTCCCGGTATAAGGCTCGGAGTAGCAAGAAGTCCGAGCAGAAAAAATATCATCATCTGCATCAGCCCTGTGATTCCGTCAAAGAAGTTGAACAGACCTTTCTTGTTCGGAATTTTTGAATTTCCGATAATTATCCCGGCGATATATGTGCTGAGGTAGCCGTTGCCGCCGAGTACAGAGGCAAATGCGAACGCAAGAAGCGCAGCTCCGATTATAAACGCCATATCAAAACCCTGGGTTTCGAATTTTAACCTTCTTAAAGAATGGATGGCAAGGAATGCCGAAAGTACGCCGACGATGACTCCAATTGCGTATTGTGCGATAATCATCAGCAGAAAATTGGCGTTTTGCGAGATATCTATAAGAGCGAGCGCAATTATTGTAAGCATGTATGAACTCGGATCGTTACTACCGCTCTCGATTTCGAGCAATGAGTCTATATTGTCCTTAAGACCGAGTTTGTTGTACCTGAGTATTGAAAAAACGGAAGCTGCGTCTGTGGAACTTATCACAGCACCTATTAAAAAACTTTCGTATATGTTAAATTTGAGCGCCAACCAGCAGAAAAGCGCTGTAAGTCCAGCAGTAGCAGCTACTCCGGCGGTTGATAGTATTCCTGCCTTAAACGCCACAGGTTTGCCCTGAGACCAGTTTGTGCCGAATCCTCCATAAAACATTATAAAAATAAGGGCGAGCGAGCAAATGAACTCTGCGAGAGCATAATTATCAAAATTGATTTTTATAGGTCCGTCGGAGCCGAATATCATCCCAAGCACGATAAACGCAAGAAGAGTTGGAACTCCAAAGCGATGCGAGGCATTGTTCAGAAACACGCAGCTTATTACGACCACTGCAGCTACGAGTATGTATATATCCATTTTTTTCCTCCGTTTATTCCCAGTTTATACTGTATATCGCCGCGCAAATTTGACATATGCAGAAATTTACAATATAAGTGATTTCAGCGCGTTTATAAAAATTTCTATTTCCTGTTCGGTATTATCGCTGTTTATACTTACCCGAAGCGTTCCTTCGGGCATTGTCCCCATTGCGGTGTGCGCAAGCGGAGCGCAGTGCAGCCCTGTTCGCGTGAGTATCCCGTACCCTTGCTCAAGATCATCTGCAAGCAGCGCGGAATCATAGCCATTGACAGTAAGAGAAATCACCGGGACTCTATCGTCCGCAAAATTATGGCTGCCTTCAAATTCGCCGTAAAGCTGCACAGGAAGCGATAAAAGTTCGGAGATAAGCCGCTTTTTTAATTCTTCTTCTCGGCGGCAAATAAAATCAAGGTTTTGTGCGACATATTTTGCAGCTGCGTCGAGGGCGGCTATGCCCAGCGTGTTAGGTGTGCCACATTCGAATTTGTCCGGTAAAAAGTCGGGCATTGTAAGCAGATGCGAAGTGCTTCCGGTTCCGCCGGATTTCCACGGGCTAAGCACATCCGCAAATTCGGGCTTAATGACGAATCCGCCTGTGCCGGGGAGCCCCCCAAGCCCCTTGTGCCCTGTAAAAACTAACGCATCTGTGCAATCCGTCATTTTGGTATCGATGTGTCCGAGAGTCTGCGCCGTATCCAAAATAGTGTATGCGCCCTTGCGTTTGGCTTCCTTAAAAAGTTCGTCCACAGGCAGAATGTTTCCGAATACATTTGAGGCATTTGTGCAGATAAAGACGCTTGTCTTCCCCACCGGAGCGCTGTCCAGCACTTGTTTCAGCGCTTCCGCTGCCCTATCTGTCGAAAAGATTTTTCCGGAGCGCTCATCTACGAGTTCGAGTACTTTGATACTTGCGTCGCATGATTCGGCAAGCGCGTATGCCGGTCTTGCGACGGAATTGTGTTCAAAACAAGATATTACAATGTTGGGCGAACCGAGCCCACTTAAGCCGCCGATCAGCATATTCAGGCTCTCTGTTGCTCCGCTCGTGAAAATAACTTCATTAGGCGAAATTTTGCAGTTGCTGCCTGACAAAAGCTTTGCGATGGAATACCGAGCACCGAGTATTCCCTCCATGGATTTTAGTTCCCCTCCGCCTCTTCCTGCATTATGAAATGAGTTAGACGCTACAAAACTGTTTATTGTTTCTATGACACTTTGCGGCTTAATCTGAGACGTTGCCGCTTTGTTAAAATTTATTGGCATATTTCTCTCCAAATTTACTGTCGCTACGTTACTATGATAGCACAAAACAGCCTATCGTAGCATTATCATTCGAATATCTACATATATATTCACATCAACTTTTTGCAAATAGTGTGTTATAATATCGTGGTGCCAAAATTATAGGAGGTTTTATGAAAAACAAAGGGCTTATAGCTCTTTTGCTAACAGGCGGATTTATCGGACTTGCCGGAATCCTGCTTATGAAGAACGGCAACCCTGCAAACATGGGTATTTGCGTCGCCTGCTTCCTCAGGGATACGGCAGGTGCGCTCAAACTCCATACAGCCGCAGTTGTTCAGTACATTCGTCCTGAAATCATCGGCTTTATACTCGGTGCGTTCATTCTCTCATTTGCAAGAGGAGAATTCAAGCCTTCAGGCGGTTCGTCTCCGGTGGTAAGGTTCTTTATCGGCATGTTTGTAATGATAGGCGCGCTCGTGTTCCTCGGATGTCCGCTCAGAATGGTGCTCAGACTTGCGGCGGGCGATCTCAATGCATTGGTGGGTCTCTTCGGATTTACAGCAGGGATCGGTGCAGGAAGTTTTTTCCTTTCAAAGGGATTCTCGCTCGGCGGTGCTGTAAAACAGCCTAAAATCAGCGGTTTTGTAATGCCCGCAGTCGCGGTTGCGCTGCTCGTGCTACTGCTGATGAAGCCTGATTTCATCGCATTTACAGAGAACAATGCAGATTCGGCGCTTGCTGCGGGTCCAGGCGGAAAACACGCTCCAGTCTTTATGGCGCTTGCAGTTGCGCTTGTGATCGGAGGAATGGCGCAGTACAGCCGTATGTGCATGGCAGGCGGCATCAGAGATGCGTTCCTAATCAGGAATTTTAATCTGCTCTACGGTTATATTGCAGTATTTGTCGTGGCGCTTATTGCAAACATGGCTACTGGAGGCTTTGTTCTCGGATTTACAAAGGGCGTGGCGGCTGACGGCGCGGTAGTGGCTCACCCTATTGCACATACCGACCATCTTTGGAACTTCCTCGGTATGACGCTTGTAGGTCTCGGTTCAGCGCTTGCAGGCGGCTGCCCTCTCAGACAGGTTATACTTTCAGGTGAAGGAAATACCGACGCCGCAATAACCGTGCTCGGTCTCATAGTCGGTGGCGCATTTGCGCACAACTTCGGACTTGCGGCTTCCGGTAAGGGCGTGCCTGTAAATGGGCAGATCGCGGTTATCATTGGTCTTGTGATCCTCGTAATCCTCGGATTTGCGAGCCGCAGACAATTGAAAGGAGCAAAATAATGAAAGACAATATCTATGACGCACGCGGACTCAGCTGTCCTGAGCCGGTGCTTATTGCAAAAGATGCTCTCGCTGCCAATAAGAGCGGCGGTTTTTCTGTGCTCGTGTCAAACACTACATCGCGCAATAACGTGGTGATGTTCCTCGAAAATAACGGCTTAAAGACAAATGTCAAAGCCGATGGCGACGATTTTATTATCGAGGCAGGCAGGAAATGAGTTACATTATCACATTTCATTCTGTCAGCGACGCACTTATCGCAAAGAAAAAACTTGAAAATCTCGGCGGCACAGGGTCTGTAATTCCGACCCCGAGGGCGCTGTCTTCGTCGTGCGGTTATGCTTTAGACGCGGGGAATACTTCAATATTGGCACTGAAAGAAGTACTCGGCGAATTTAGCGGAGATTTTGGCGAAATATATCTCGCGGAGCGCATCGGAAGAAATGTGACCTACTCTCAGATTGAGAGCGTTGGAAGTATATGATATCGATTCGCAAAGCAGGCTGTTTTGCAAGGTATTAAGAAAACAAGTTAAAAGACCCAAGGTGGAATGCCGAGGGTCTTTTAATATGGCGCTAAATATCATTGTATATCAGTCAAAAGTCTGTATTCAGGAAAATTCGGAGATGAAATAATTCTGAGATCGTCCAGTATGTAGAGTACCTCCGCTTTCATTTCCGAAGCTAACTTTAACCCATCTTGCAACGGCATAATAAATAGCGCAGTTGTGAGAGCATCTGCCAGCGCTCCGGACTCCGCCACGACTGTAACCGAGGCGACTGTGCACTCTTTGCCGGATTTCGCAGTTATATGCGAAATTCTTGCGCTGCCGGATTTTGAAAGTAAGTCGATTTCGGAGCTGCTGACGCTGTTTCTGGCCGGCATAAGAGTGCCCGGATCGATTATGTGATGATACCTGACTCCGCCGTATTCGAAATATCTTTCGTAGTCACCGCTTGTTGCAACAGCCTTGCTTCTTGGGAGCTCAAAGCTTAAAAGCACATCCGGACTGCGCGGATTTTGCACGCCGACGGTCCACCCCTCGGCCGCACCGACCGCGCGAATATTTCCGCCCAAAGCGATAAGAGATGAGCGCCCCGGAAATTCGCTTTCTAACTTGGCGGCTGCCGCATCGAGCGCATATCCCTTGGCAATTGCGCCCACATTAAGCGAGCCTGCGGCGTTTCGCTTTGCGGTGACGCCCTGCCCGCTGTCTGAATCAAATGTGAACATATTGTAATTATTGCTGAGGCTTGCAGCGCTTAGTTCTTCTTCGTTCGGCGGCGTCTGCGTTTTTAGAGCATCCTGCCACAGCCTTACAATATCGCCCATGTATATGCTCACACTACCGCCGGTAAATCTATATGCCTCGGCAGAAAAATTCAGCATATCGTATAAATCCGCAGATATTTTTATCTCCGAACCCGCTGGCAGCAAATTTAGAGCAAACATGTTTGTTTCGCTGCTTTCGTCGTATATACTGTATAGCTGATGCAATCTGTTCAGTTCGCTACTTAGGACAGCATATGTTTCGCGAAATTCATCTTCGCTCTGGTCCACAGTAACCAGTCTGGATACAGTATCGAAATATCCTGTTATATTTGCGCTCAGCTTATTGGCATTCTTAGCCGCTGATGTAATCTGCACGACAATTTCGTTTGGAACGCACGCGAGCATTTGCCCGTTTTTACTTATTTTCCCAGAATGCAGACACACTTTGTCGGGACAGTCAGAATGACGAAAAAAAGCCTCACCGCCGTCAATTTCAACAGCGGCGTGCTCCAATTCAATAACACTTCCGACCTCGCTCAGCGGAATTCGTTTTATTAAGACATTTTTTTCGTATATTTCAACGAATAATTGTTCTTCTGTCGCGGCATTACCGCTGAATATCATCCATGCCGCAGCGGCAATTATCAATAGTAGTATTATAAAGTCGCTGCCTTTTGAAATTTTCATATTGAATACTAAAAGAGTCCCACGATTTCGCCATCATCGAGCACATTCATACTCAGTGCTGCCGGTGTCTTTGGGAGTCCGGGCATTCGCATGATATCTCCAGCCATGGCGATTACAAAACCTGCTCCGGCTGAAATTTTGCAATCGCTTATAGTGAGTTCAAAATCTCTTGGCGCTCCGAGTAAATCCTTGTCGTCGGAGAAAGAATATTGGGTTTTTGCCATGCATATCGGGAGCGCGCCGAAACCGTCCTCTTCAAATTGCTTGATTGCCTTTAGAGCCTTTGACGAAAAATGAACGCCGCCCGCCCTGTATATTTCTTTTGCAATAATTTCAACTTTTTCCTTGATTCCGAGATTTAGATCATAAAGCGGTCGGAAACAGCCTGTGCAACTGTTTGCAAGCGATACAACCCTTTCGGCAAGTTCTATGGCTCCGTCTCCGCCCCTTGCAAACACATCGCATAAAATAGCTTCCGAACCGCTGTCAGCTGTCAGCTTTTGAAGCAGCTCAATCTCAGCTTCTGTATCGCTTGGAAATCTGTTTACGGCGACAACACTCGGCACGCCGAATTTTTTGACGTTTTCTATGTGCTGCTTTAGATTTGCAAACCCAAGTCTGAGAGCATTCAGGTTTTCCTGTGCCAATTCGCTTGCGCCGCCGTGCTTTTTGAGCGCGCGTATTGTGGCGACTATTACCACTGCATTTGGACTGAGCCCAGACATTCTGCATTTGATATCAAAGAATTTTTCTGCGCCGAGATCTGCGCCGAAGCCCGCCTCAGTCACTACAAAATCTGCAAGCTTAAGTGCGGTGCGCGTTGCCACCACGGAATTACAGCCGTGTGCGATATTTGCAAACGGTCCTCCGTGAATAAATGCAGGCGTATTTTCGAGAGTCTGCACTAAGTTTGGCTTAATTGCATCTTTGAGAAGCAGCGCAAGCGCGCCGACCGCGCCTATATCCTCTGCGGTTACGGGTTTATTTTCATATGAGTATGCCACTACGATTTTGGCAAGGCGCTTTTTCAGGTCGGAAAAATTATCTGCAAGACAGAGAATAGCCATTATCTCCGAAGCAACCGAAATGTCAAATCCGTCTTCTCTCGTAACGCCGTTTGTCTTTCCGCCTATACCTATAACGATATTTCTTAATGAACGATCATTCATGTCCATGACCCTGCGCCAGAGTATTCTGTCGGGATCGATCTTTTTTGCGTTACCGTGCATAAGATGATTATCGATAAGCGCCGAAAGCAGATTGTTGGCAGCGGTTACAGCATGTATGTCGCCTGTAAAATGAAGATTTATATCCTCCATAGGCACTACCTGAGCATAGCCACCTCCGGCCGCCCCGCCTTTTACACCAAAGCACGGCCCAAGCGAAGGCTCTCTGAGCGCAGTAAATGTCTTTTTGCCTATTTTATTCAGCGCCATACTGAGCCCGACATTTACGGTAGTTTTTCCCTCTCCCGCAGAGGTTGGGTTGATTGCGGTCACGAGCACGAGTTTCCCGTCTGCCCTGCCCTCCAGGCTGTCAATAAAGCTTTGTTCCACTTTTGCTTTATACTTGCCATAAAGCTCCAACGAATCCTCTGGAATGCCGATTTTTGCGGCCACTTCCCCTATATGTAATTTTTTTGCCTCTTGTGCAATTTGAACATCTGTAAGCATAGAACCCTCTTTCCTTAATTATTTGCAAAAATTGCGGGCGCAGATGTATGCCCGCGCCCCCATAAACTATTATAAAATAGCATTTTTAATAATACCTTGCTTAATTTTTTAATGCTTTTTGAATTTTGGCAGAATCGCTTGCAAAAGGCAGCGTTATCTTATTCTCTTCTCCAAGTTTATTGTATTCCGCGGTCGTAGTGAGCGCATTTTCATTTTGCGCCCAACTGCGTCTTGCAACTCCGCACATTACATCCCACGGCATCGCAGATTTCAGTATTTCATCTACTCTCTCGCTGCCGTCAAGCACCATGCCAAAACCGCCGTTTATAGATTTGCCGATGCCCACGCCGCCGCCGTTGTGCAGCGCCACAAGGCTCATTCCTCTTGCGCAGTTGCCTGCAAAAACATGGGTCGCCATGTCGGCCATTATATTTGAACCATCCTTGATATTGGATGTTTCTCTGAATGGAGAATCTGTGCCTCCCGTGTCATGATGATCGCGCCCCAGCATTATCGGTCCAACCTCTCCGTTTCGCACCAATTCATTAAATTTAAGCGCTATCTTAAGTCTGCCAAGTGCGTCCTGATAGAGAATGCGCGCCTTGGTGCCCACTACCAGTTCGTTTTTTTCGGCATCGCGAATCCACACCCAGTTATCGCGGTCCTGAAACCTTCTGTCTTTATCGATGCAGTTCATTGCAGCTTCGTCGGTCTTTCTTAGATCCTCATCCTTGCCGGACAGGCAAACCCATCTGAAAGGTCCGTATCCATAATCAAACAATACCGGGCCCATTATGTCCTCGACATATGACGGCCATATAAAACCGTCTAACTCATCGACGCCGTTCTTGCTTATCTCTTTTACTCCGGCGTCGTATATTGCCTTCATAAACGAGTTTCCGTAATCAAAGAAATAAGTGCCTTTGGCAGTCAATGATTTTATGACCTCGAAATGCCTTTTTAATCCGGCGTCAACAAGTTTTATAAACTTTGTCTTATCTTCGTCCAGCAGCCTGGTTCGCTCTTCGAACGAAATCCCTGCAGGACAGTAACCGCCGTCGTAGACATTGTGACATGATGTTTGGTCGGACAGCAGGTCGATATGTATATTTTTTGAATCCGCAAATTCAAGCAGATCTACGATATTGCCGTGATATGCAATTGCAGCAGGCGTCTTTGCTTCAATATGAGCCTTTGCTGCGGCAAAAGCTGCTTCTGCACTGCTGTAGACTTCTTTAATCCAGCCTTGGCTGTACCTTGTGTCTATGCGCGATTTATCGACCTCCGCAACAACTCCGACCGCACCGGCTATAAGAGCCGCCTTGCCCTGCGCGCCGCTCATTCCGCCAAGACCGGATGTGACAAAAAGCTTGCCTGCCAGATCTTTATCAGCCGGGATTCCAAGCTCTTTGCGCC
Source organism: Acidaminobacteraceae bacterium (assembly GCA_041781135.1). Lineage (GTDB taxonomy): Bacteria > Bacillota > Clostridia > Peptostreptococcales > Acidaminobacteraceae > JAUMXJ01. The sequence goes on along the minus strand of JBHAZV010000026.1, from coordinate 114,410 downwards.
CTGCATTGAGCAGAGTAGAATATGTACCGTGTACTATGCCCTGCGGCCCAATATACATCCAACCGCCCGCTGTCATCTGGCCATACGAAGCCACTCCTATTGCAGCGGCGCGTGTCCAGTTTTCGAGGTCATCGAACATGCCTATCATCAGCCCGTTAGTTATGATTGCGCGCGGCGACCACTTATGCGATTTGAAAAGCCCAAGAGGATGTCCGCTCATTACGACGAGCGTCTGTTCGTCGGTCATTATTTTAAGATATTCCTTTATGAGATGGTACTGCATCCAGTTCTGGCAGACCTGCCCGGTTTCTCCGTAGGTGACAAGTTCATACGGATAGAGTGCTATCTCAAAGTCGAGATTATTGTCTATCATGACTTGCATGGCCCTGCCTTCGATTGTCCTGCCTTCGTACTGTTCTATCGGTTTTCCGTAAATCCGGCCCTCCGGGCGGAAGCGATAGCCATATATGCGACCGGTGGTTCTGAGCTCGTCCACAAACTCCGGAAGCAGCTCGTCCTGCCACTTACTCGGAATATATCTCATGGCATTTTTTATCGCCAGTTCCATATCCGACTGGCTGAGCCCCTTGCCACGGCGAGGCGCTCTGCGAATACCTTCCGCAAAATTCTTTTTTGCCGGAAGTTCATTAAAGATATCAAGCAGCGTAATACTCATATTTCTCCCTCAAATTTCTTTATATAAACATATTCTACTAAATTTATGAGCAAAAATCTACAAACTGACTCATCTTTTCGGAACACGCTGCTGATTAACGAATTATCACAAATTAATCGACCCTTTGTGTAATATTGTTTCATAGTGTGTGACAAGGTTTCTAAATCATGATTAAACTGAATTGAATGATGGTATATTTGTAATCTTGATGCTGATAAACGTATGGCGTACTGTAGCAAACTGATAGGTTTTGTGTGGCAGGATTTCAAGTTGATTTCCGAAATGACAGCACATGATAATATCATACTTCCAACAAAAATACATCGAAAGGAATTAGATAGAGCATATCTTTCGGATTTGCTTGACATACTTGAAATATCGGACAAAATACACAAATTTCCAAAACAGCTTTCTGGTGGGGAACAACAGCGAAGCGCTATAGCAAGAGCCCTTGTTCTCAGGCCCAGATTAGTACTCGCAGATGATTGATAATTTGTATGATTCAAAAATCAGTGTATATGGCGCATTTACCGATATTGTTTATCAAGATTGGGATGATATTTCAGATCTTGATTTTAATGGATCACACATAGGATTGATTGATTCAGGCTGAAAAAATGATGAAAGATAAAACAATCGGCGATACAATAGAAATTTGCGGTCATGTGTTTCAAGTAATATCTATTATTGACGATGAATTTATATACAAAGAGAAGAAACACTTTACTCTTTTCCAAAATATTTTTTCTATTTAACTGTTGTAGCCTCAATTATATTCACATTTTCTTTGTTTTATTTATATGTATAGAGCGCCAATGAATAGACGCTATGAAATCGGCTACAACATGGGTTTGCCATCATCTGAATACAAAGCTACTCAAATTTATGAATTAACTCTAATCTTGGTTTCATCATACTTCTTAAGCGCAATTTTTTCATTCGTCATATCATCTATATTTTTATATATAGTAAACAATAGTTTTACAGCTATCTCGTTAAAATCATTATTTAGTCATATCAAAATTTTTTGGGGAATAGAGTTCTTGACAGTATGTTGTTATAAGGACTTTTAAATCAAAATCATCTTTTTTTTCATCTGATTTTCTCCGAAGCTCCCTCAGCATTATTCTTGTCAGCTTGTCTTGCATTGTTTCAGTAGTATTTTCATTGAAATGGAGAACAATCTCATAGGTGGTCTTTCCAATCTTTCTCTTTGTGCTAATGCCTTTTTATCTCTATTCTTTACTTCTTCCATAAATTCTCCTTTCCATTTTTTGAATTTTTGGCAACAAAAAAAGGAAGTATCAGCTATGTGCTTTTACTTCTCTTATGATAATTTATTTAATTGCTTATCGCTTCAAAAACTACGCTTTATCTACTTAGTCTTTCCCCTATAAAATAGGCATTCTCCAAATCCTTTGGAAAATTCTCTGCATAAACCAATCTTTTTTTACTCTCATTAAAACTACCCATGTTAAATTTGGAATAGTCTGATACTTGCAATGTATTGTAGCAAGGATAGAGGCAAATTTCACCATTTAACTGATTAAATTCTTTGGCATATTCTTCAATCTTTTCTTTATATAATTTATCATAGAAGTCTTTATCCGCATTCATAGTAACAAACATACCAACATTTACACTACCGGTAAAATAATTGCTATAGTCATCATACGACAATGCTGAAAAATGTAATCTTTCGATAAAAGCAAAATATCCGCTTGTCGGTCTTCCTAAGTAAATTGCCGTTCCTATCATCAAAGCTTTTGCACTGAATACTTTATCAATAATCGGTGATAGGTCATCTTTCCAATAACATCGACATCTTTCTACCTCTTTTCTTTTGCAAAGCATGCAACTTCTGCAACCGGAAAATTTCAAATCATATAAGTCAAAATATTCAACCTCCGCTCCCGTTGATTTTGCACCTTCCGCAGCTGATTTCAATAGTTTGGCAGTATTCCAATTTTTTCTTGGGCTTGTATTTAAGATAATTGTTTTCATAACATACCTCCATCACTTTCAATTTATTTCATCTATTTTGTTATATCACTTTTCCCGTATTTTGGCATTTAATTCTGTGTAAGTTTGCATTTTCTCTTTTAGGCTATAATACTCTTCATCGCTTAACTCGATATCTATATCTATATCTATCTCTTGTCGGACATCGGGTGGACAGTCAAAGGACATTGTCCTACCTGTAAGCATTTTTCTTTGCTCTCTGTACTTCCTTTTCTTATTCGCCCAGTCCGTTTCAGAACCGATTAGATTAAGAAATACTCATCTTCCGATACCATTTCCAACAATCCCACTCGCTCTAAATACTGCAAGGTCAAGATAATATCATCTTCCATTTCATCAATGACAATCATTACTGTAAAAGCGACAGTAATAAATCTTACGACAGTGAAGTTATTCACTTTTATCTATTTATTATCGGCGCTAACTTCTCGGCAGTGATCGTCGAAAGAAAACATTTTGCCAAATCTCCCGGAAGGAAGATAATCATTCCGGTGTAAGCAAGATTGAGTATTTCTAAATCCTTTCCGATATGCAGCTTCATCACAAAGTATAGATAAATTAGTCCAAACACATAAATTACTGCAGTGCCGGCAAGATTTGCGGCAAAAATGCGTAGAAAAGTTTGCTTTGCGCCGTTTTCCGGCTTCGTTTGCATTTTCAGTGCCTTATGTGTCAAAAGCCCTGTAATGTACGCAGCCGGTATAAAGCCGAGGATATAGCCGAAACTTGGCTTAAGAACGTACGCGATTCCTCCCCCTGACGTAAATATCGGAAGTCCGATCAGTCCAAGTACAATATACACTGCCACCGCCGCCGAACCATAAGTGCTGCCCAAAAGCGCTCCTGCAAGCAGAACAAAAAGCGATTGCAGCGATATTGGAACTGGAGGAACAGGTATTTTAATAAAACCCCCAACCGCTATCAGTACTACAAACATCGCTATAAGTACCATCTGCCTTGTGCCCAAACCATTTTTAGTTGTTGAAATGTTCATATTTTCTCCTTTAACTTTTGATTTTTGTATTGTATTAAAAAATTTTAATGCTTATTTCGCCGCTTGAAAGCGCTTCCGAGCTTCCGTCGTCATAGGATACGAGCAACCTAAGCTCATCATCGATTCCTGTGACAATTGCCTCGCGAGAATTGGTGCCGGAAATCACGCGCACTCTTTTTCCAATCGCCAAACTACGCTCTTTGTATTTTTCTATATAAGCTGGTATTTTAGCGCCCGATGCATCGTCAGTAAGGATTCGATAATAACTTAAAAAACTTTTCAAAAATGCAGCAGTTAGCATATTTTTGGCATCAGAAAGCCTTTCTTCAAATATAGCGCCCGCTATATCTTTTATTTCTTCAGGAAATCCGCCGTTTGGCAGGTAGATATTAATTCCCACTCCTAGAACTATGTATTCGAGAGCACTGTTTTCAAGCCCTACCGAAGCTTCGGTGAGTATTCCGCACACCTTTTTGTTATTTATAAATATATCGTTAACCCATTTTATCAGCGGCACATTGTTTGTACTTGTGCTGCGTTCAGAGCCAAAATTTTTATGCTCCGTTGTTCCTTCCGCAGCGAATTTGTTCATAACGCCCTCTATTGCTTCGCATACAGCCACCGCTGCCATCGTTGTGATCCTGGTCGATTCCGCTGCGCTCAACATCGAAGGCCGAAGCAGCAAGCTGAGATAAATCCCTGAGCCATCCGGAGAAAAAAAACTTCTTCCAAGCCTGCCTCTGCCGAGTTTCTGCGCAGATGCCACAATTGTTAAGCCCTCATCTGCACCTTCGGAGGCACGCTCCTTCAAAACTTTATTTGTGGAATCGACTTCTGAAAAAACTTCAATATTAAAAAATTGCAGAAAGTCCGCAGTATCAGACAAATATTTTTCGATGCCTTGCTTCGACAGAATATCCGTTTCGGCTGAAAGCTTGTATCCTTTATTGCGGATCGCTTCTATTTCGTATCCATCATCTCTTAATGCGGATATTGCCTTCCAAACAGCATTTCTGGAAACGCCGATGCTTTCGGCGATGTTCTCTCCGGATAAGTGCATCGTTCTGTTCTCTTCCAAAAACCTTAGTACATTCTGCTTTATATTCCGTTTATTTTCCATATGCAGATTTTAGAATAAACAAAATCGATTGTCAACCACAAAATAAAATTTAGTTGACAATCGATTTGCAATTCTGCCGCTTATTCTACCGAAAAAATTACGGCGAGAATGATGCGCATTCTCACCGTACATATTATAAGTCTATTCAGTCTTCCGCTAACGGAACGATTGCCTATTTTTGCTTAATTACTGCCTGTGCAGCTGCAAGTCTTGCAATCGGCACTCTGTAAGGCGAGCAAGAAACATAGTTCAGTCCTAATTTGTGGCAGAATTCCACAGATGCAGGGTCGCCGCCGTGCTCTCCGCAAATTCCAAGTATGAGATTGGATCTGACAGCTCTGCCCTCCTTTACTGCAAGTTCCATAAGTCTGCCTACGCCTGTCTGATCGACACTCTGGAAAGGATCTGAATCAAAAATGCTCTTATCGCTGTAATCCGCAAGGAATTTGCCGCTGTCGTCACGCGAGAAACCGAAAGTCATCTGAGTGAGGTCATTTGTTCCGAAGCTGAAGAATTCGGCTTCCTTTGCGATCTCGCCTGCAGTGAGCGCTGCTCTTGGAACTTCTATCATTGTTCCGATAAGGAATTGGACTCTTTCGCCCTTTTCGGCAAAGACTTTTTCAATTTCTTCGCTTATATGTTTCTTGATATAGCTGAGTTCGTTTATATGACCGACAAGCGGTATCATTATTTCAGGATACACGCCGGTATTGCCGTTCTTCTTGCTCTCTATCGCCGCTTCTATAATTGCCCTTGCCTGCATTTTTGCAATTTCAGGATATGTAATTGCAAGCCTGCAGCCTCTATGTCCAAGCATTGGGTTGAACTCTTCAAGAGATACGATTCGAGCTTTAACCTCTTCGAATGGTATTTTCATTTCGTTTGCGAGCACTCTGATGTCTGATTCTTCTCGCGGCAGGAATTCGTGGAGCGGTGGGTCAAGAAGCCTTATTGTGACAGGTCTGTCCTCCATAGCGTCAAAAATTCCGACAAAATCGCCTCTCTGCATCGGAAGCAGTTTAGCGAGCGCCTTTTCGCGTTCTTCGAGGGTATTTGAGAGTATCATCTCTCTGACAGCCTGTATTCTATCTAATTCAAAGAACATATGCTCGGTTCTGCAAAGACCAATCCCCTGCGCGTTAAACCCTATCGCTACTCTTGCATCATGCGGAGTATCTGCATTTGCAAATACTTCGAGAGTTCTGATCTCGTCAGCCCAATCCATAAACTCCTTGAATTTGCCTGAGAGCTGAGGTTCGTTTTTCTCTATTTTTTCGCCGTAGACAAGGCCAGTAGAGCCGTCGAGCGATATAAAATCGCCTTCTCTGTATACTTTTCCTGCTGCGGTCATAGTCTTGGATTCTTCGTCGATTCTAACATCTGAGCAACCGGCAACACAGCATTTGCCCATGCCTCTTGCGACCACCGCCGCATGCGATGTCATGCCTCCGCTCGATGTCAGTATCCCGTCGGCGCAGTTCATGCCCTTGAGGTCTTCGGGTGATGTTTCCTGACGCACAAGAATGACCTGCTGACCCGCTGCATTTGCATTGTATGCATCGTCTGCTGTAAAGTATATCTGCCCCATTCCGGCGCCTGGAGAAGCCGGAAGCCCTCTGCCGATTGGCGCCGCATTTTTTAATGCTTTTGAGTCGAATACAGGGTGCAAAAGCTGATCCAGCTGCTTAGGGTCCACCCTGAGAATCGCTTCTTCTTTTGTTATCATACCCTCTTCGTAGAGCTCGGTTGCGATAACCACCGCAGAAAGCGCGGTTCGCTTGCCGTTTCGCGTCTGGAGTATGTAAAGCTTGTTATCCTCTATGGTGAATTCGATGTCCTGCATATCTCTATAATGCTTTTCGAGCTTTTTGGCAGTTTCCATAAATTCGTTATAGCAAGACTCGGAGATATCCTTGAGAGTCTCGATAGGGTTTGGAGTTCTGATTCCGGCGACGACATCCTCCCCCTGTGCGTTCATAAGAAATTCGCCGAACACTTTATTTTCGCCTGTCGCAGGATTTCGCGAGAACGCAACGCCTGTGCCGGATTCGTCGCCCTTGTTGCCAAATACCATCGACTGGACATTAACTGCCGTGCCGAGGTCGTGAGATATTCCATTCAAGGTCCTGTATAGTTTGGCGCGTTCGTTATTCCACGACTTAAATACCGCTTCCACTGCCAAATTGAGCTGCGTCATCGGCTCCATCGGGAAATCCTCGCCTTTCTGTTCTTTGTATATAACCTTATACTCTTTTACGAGCTCTCTGAGCTGTTCTTCAGACAAGTCCTTGTCTAAAACCACTCCGCTCTTTTCTTTCATATGCTCTAATTTTGATTCAAAAAGCGATTTTGGAATGCCAATCGCGACATCGGAGAACATCTGAATAAATCTTCGGTAAGAATCGTATGCAAACCTTCCGTTATTTGTGACTCTTGCAAGCCCCTCGACCGCTTCGTCGTTAAGCCCGAGATTAAGTATAGTGTCCATCATGCCCGGCATCGACACAACAGCACCGCTTCTGACTGAAACAAGCAACGGATCATTTACATCTCCGAATTTTTTACCTCTCTGCTTCTCGATTACGGCAACGCCGTCTTTTATCTGACTGACCAGCTCATCCCAAAGTTTTTCGCCTTTTTTGTAATATTCGAGGCACGCCTGGGTAGTGATTGTAAATCCCTGAGGCACAGGGAGTCCCAGAGAGGTCATTTCTGCAAGGTTAGCTCCCTTGCCGCCTAAAAGGGCCTTCTGTTCCTTTCTTCCTTCTTGGAAACCATAGACAAGTTTATCCAATTCTTCCTCCTAACTAAAAATTCAAGACATTATATCACTTTGCAGAGCTGTCTACAATCGCAAATACTATTTTATTCTGTAAAATTTCAAATGGAAAACTTCAAATAAAAAAGCAAGCAAGTCTGTAAGCCGAGTTCTGTATTAGACAATCATCTATCTTGGCGCACAGTCGCCTGTACGCTCCAGCGACCTACCACTTGGGAGAGAGGGGCGCTCTCTTTGTCCACTTCGGTCTTGCACCGGGTGGGGTTTACACAGCCGGGAAGTCGCCAACCCGCTGGTGAGCTCTTACCTCGCCTTTTCATCCTTACCACACCGCACGCAGCTGCATGGCGGTTTTTTTCTGTTGCACTTTCCTTGGAGTCGCCTCCACAAGCCGTTAGCTTGCACCCTGCCCCTCGGAGCTCGGACTTTCCTCGTTAAAAACGCGATTGTCTGACTTACTTGCTGCTATATTATATAATCTCGGCGCTCAGATGTTCAATAGTATTTTTTATATCGCGCATTCTTTTTTCGCAGGATAGCATCAAATCCTTATCGCCGCTCTTCTTTGCCGATTCTGTTATCCTTTTCTGCTGTAAAATGCGCGACTCAAAAAAATCGATGGCGTCCATAATATTTTCTCGCAGAATCAACTCGTAATTTATCTGCGTCGCCGCTGCCGAACCAAAATTGCATATGAGGGGGATTTTTATTAAATCAAGATTGTGCGGCACGCACGCAACACCGCTTACAATAATTCTATAGTGTTTATTTCTTTCGTTTGCAAAATACGACCACAAATACTTTGTTTCATCCAAAATCCCGAAAACTTTTTCGAAATTTGTCATGGGCTGCAAGACAAATAGCGCATCTTTCCGAAAGCGACAAGCTTTGTTATGTAACGCAGCATCGGAAATTGCTGGAGCAACAATTTCCGATATGAGATCTCCTCCCATACCGGCTACGAAGAAAAGGTCGACATCTGAAAAATTGCCGTTCAAACCGCTGCACTGCCGAAATTCTACACCTGCTCTCTCGCCTATATTTTTTTTTGCCGACGATAATGGACCAAAACCTATATCGGTTACAATAAGCTCGCCATCAAAGCCGCCCTCTAAGATTTTAAGCGGCAGGTAACCGTGGTCAGTCCCAATATCCGCAATACAGCGAATATTAGGACTGAAAATTTCGTATTGTCTGTAAAGTGCCGATAATCTATCCATTAGAGCTTCTGATTAGAGCCAGAGGAAGTCGCGCATCTTTTTGCTTCTTGTAGGATGCTTCAGTTTTCGGAGCGCCTTTGCCTCGATTTGGCGTATGCGCTCGCGCGTCACATTAAATGCCCTGCCGACTTCTTCAAGCGTTCGCGGCCTGCCGTCGACGAGTCCAAATCGGAGTTTAAGCACTTCCTGCTCTCTGTCGGAAAGGGTTTCGAGCACCTCGAACAAAAGCTCTCTTAGCATTGCAGAAGCAGCAGCATCGGCCGGTGCAAGTGCTTCGTGATCCGGCAAAAAATCGCCAAGATGCGAATCCTCTTCTTCGCCTATCGGAGTTTCAAGCGAGACCGGCTCCTGCGCAATTTTTAGTATCTCTCGCACTTTTTCAATCGGCATATCCATTTTGATAGCTATTTCTTCGGGACTCGGCTCTCTTCCAAGTTCCTGGAGCAGCTGCCTCTGCGTGCGTATCAGTTTGTTTATCGTTTCGACCATGTGCACCGGGATTCTTATAGTTCTTGCCTGGTCTGCAATAGCCCTCGTGATGGCCTGTCTTATCCACCAAGTGGCATAGGTGGACAACTTAAACCCTCTGCCGTAGTCAAATTTTTCTACAGCCTTAATAAGTCCTAAATTGCCCTCCTGGATTAAATCCATAAAAGAAAGTCCTCTGCCGACATATTTTTTTGCAATGGATACTACAAGTCGCAAATTTGCTTCGCAAAGCATTCTCTTTGCCTCCTGATCCTCGTGCTCCTGGTACGCTTTGGCTAATTCAAGCTCCCTCTCCGCCGTAAGCAGCGGTATTTCACCTATTTCCTTGAGGTACATCCTAACGGGATCCGATATACCGATGCTGCTCGCAGATAAATCTACTTTCGAATCCTTTTCCTTGACTCGTTTTTCTACCTTAAGTTCTTTTTCTGTGTCGTCAGTATCTTCATCATCATCATCAGTATATTCTTCGAGCTCATCATCAATTTCGATATCTTCCTCGTCGTCAAATTTTGTATCTATTAGATCAGGATCTATGACTTCGTCGTCAAATTCAGGTTCTTCGTCATCGTCAAATGTCTCTACCACGCCATCTTCAGGAAAATCTACTTCTTCATCCGCAAATTCATCCTCCGCTGATTCGGCGTCATCGTCGGAATCCTCATCTTCCTCGTCTTCATCCTCGTCAAATGGTTTATAGTCGTCTAAATCCAAATCTTCTAAATCGTCAAAATCCTCGTCTTCATCGTCAATGTCGTCAAAATAGAGGGAATTTGTCGGCGTCGGAAGAACGCCTGCCATTTTTTCCTCCGGTTTTTTCGAGATATCAGCCTTGGTATCCTCTTTAGTCTCTATATTTTTTGCTTCCTCGTCGCTTTTTTTTGCGTTAGGTTTTTTTGCTTCGGTTTTTTTTGCAGTTTTCTTTTTAGTCTCCGCCTCTTTGGCAGCTTCGTTCTTTGCGCTTTCTTTTTTTACAGTTTCTTTCTTTACAACTTCTTTCTTAACGGCTTCTTTCTTTACTGTTTCTTGCTTAGCAGCTTCTTTCTTTACTGTTTCTTTCTTTGAACTTACTTTATCAGTATCTGCTTTTACAGATTTTGATTTTTTGGGTGAAACCACCTCAATTCCCTCGCTGGTGAAAGTCTCGAAAATGTTCGCTACCTGCTCCTTGGTAAACTTTAGTTCTGCGACCATCGCGTCCACGTCTTTTTTGGAAATTTTTCCCACAGACTTTGCTTCAGAGATTAAATTGTTAATAAATACCTCTTGTTTTTTTGTGAATTTTTTCAAAATTTACTCCTTTCACCACTTATTTCATTCATTATCCTTACGCGCTCCGACATAAGACGCTGCAGTTCTTCGGCAGCCGGCTTATGTTTTATTCTTTCAGAAATTTTTGCCAATTCGAGGCTGAGTACGAGTATCTCGATGCTCGGAAGCTCCCCGCTGAGCTCAGTCTCGACAATTTTTTGCAGATACTGCGTCAGTTCCATACCGATATCCTCGGCTACAGCGGAGTAATCAAGTTCTCTCCCCTCCTCAAAATAACTGACGAGTTCATAAAAAACCGTCCGGCAATCATCTGAAAAATCTACGCAAAGCAGCTTTTGAAAAGTATTATCCGTTATTTTCTTGTGGTCTTCAACAAATTTCCGAATAATAAGCTCTTCTTCCGACAGCGATTTAGAGTCAGCTTCCTTGCGAGCCCGTTTTTTTTCGCGAATGCCGTATACCCCTACAAGATTTTGTACCAATTTCGGGTCGGCGTCATATTTTTGCACGAGATACTGCGAATACGTGTTTTTTTCGAGCATATCGCCAAGTTTTTTTATCTCGGAAGTCGCCTCGCGCAAAAACTTGTTGTATGTTTCGATATTATTGAGATTGTGCTGCCCTGCGAGATAGTCTATTTTAAAAATCATTCCCAGCGGCGAATTTTCGATCGCTTTACGAAATTCTTCGACGCCGTATTTTTTGACATACTCATCCGGGTCGAGACCCTCGCCGAGCATGCAGACGCGAACCGTAGGAATATGCTTACCAAGCGTATCAACTGCGTTCAGCGCAGCCTTTATTCCTGCATTATCCGAATCGTAACACAGTACGATATGATTTGTATACCTCGCAAGCAGCTCCGCATGCTTTTCTGTCATAGCCGTTCCGAGCGTGGCAACAGCGTTGTTCACGCCGGCAATCGACAGCGCGACGACATCCATATAGCCCTCTGTAACTATTATATAGCCCGACTCCTTGATAAACTCCTTGCAGTTATTCAGCGCATAAAGCAGCTCGCCCTTTTTGAAGTGGTCCGATTCCGGTGAATTCAAGTATTTTGCAGGATCGTTCGCAAGCGCTCTTCCGCCAAACCCTACGATCTGCCCCCGCTGGTCTATTATCGGAAATATCAGCCGGTTTCTAAATCTGTCGAACAACCTGCCATCTTTTTCACCAAAAAGTCCTGATTTGACCAGCAGCTCTCTACTGTGCCTTTGACCTAATGCTGAGATCAAATTATTAAATCCGTCCGGCGCATAACCTATCAAAAACCTCTGAACGGCATCTTTATCAATACCCCTGCCCTTTGCATAAGCCTTTGCATGCTGGCTTGAAAGAAGCATTCTTCGAAAATATTCTGCCGCGTCTTTTAAAACGCTCATTACACTTTTATCGCCGCTTTTGCCGAGATGCTGTGATATATCAATGCCATATTTATCAGCAATAAATTTACAAGCATCTATCGGATCAAGCCTCTCGCGTTCGCTGATAAATTTTATTACATCTCCGCCAATATGGCAGCCGAAGCAATAAAACATACCGCGATTATCGTCGACATGAAAGGACGGAGTTTTTTCGCCGTGAAAAGGGCATAATCCCTTGTGCGTAGTTCCTCTGCTTTTTAATTCGACATAGTCCCCAATCACACGCGAAATCGGAATACTCTCCTTTATATAATTAAATACATCTTTGCTCATAGCCGCATCACAACCAGAAATTCGGTACAAAAAGCGAATTGAACACAGATATGGCATATCTGTCTGACATGGAGGCAATATAATCCTTAACTGCCTCTATCCCTTCGGTTCCCGTATAATCTGCATACCAATCAGCCGGCATTCGATCCGGATTTTTGCAGAAGAAATCATACAATTCTCTGACTACATGAACTGCTTTTGCCTCCTCCTGCTTGGCAGCTGAATTAAGGTACACATTTTTGAACATAAATTCAGTCAACTCATTAAATGCCTCCCTGCCTTCGTCAGAAAAACCTTTGACAGGATCTGCAAGAAAATTTGATACAAGGTTGTGTATAAAATAGTCAAGCCTGGATTTATGCGAGTTTCCGGCTATTTTTCTGATAGATTCAGGAACATCATCTTCGCTCAGCAGTCCGGCGCGTATAGAATCGTCCATATCGTGATGAATATACGCAATTTTATCAGAATGCCTTACAATACCTCCTTCCAGTGATGAAGGCCAAACCCCTCCCGAATGACAGAGTATCCCATCAATAGTTTGCATAGTCAAATTTAATCCGCGCCCGTCGCCGTGACGCTCCAAAAATTCTACCACTCTCTTGCTCTGCTCATTGTGTTTGAATCCTCCCGGATGTATCTTCTCAAGTTCATATTCGCCGCAATGACCAAACGGTGTGTGACCAAGATCGTGTCCAAGCGCTATCGCTTCTGTCAAATCTTCATTGAGCCGAAGTGCTCGCGCAATCGTCTTGGCTATCTGCGTGACCTCTAATGTGTGCGTGAGCCTGGTCCTGTAATGATCGCCCTCAGGCGAAAGAAATACCTGAGTTTTGTGTTTTAATCGCCTGAATGCCTTACTGTGTATAATTCGCGAAGTATCGCGCTGAAACTCAGTGCGCAAGTCACATTTTTCAATGTTAACCCTGCGCACTGCCTCAGCAGATTTTGCCGCATAAGGCGCAAGCACCTCAAACTCCAATTTTTCGGCGTACTCTCTGCCGTTCATAACGCTCCTTTGCAATTACTAAAATTTCATTGAATTTTCGATTTCCTTTACAGCATCGGCTACGGAAATTCTTTTTTGCTCCATTGAGTCTCTGTACCTGATGGTGACTGTTCCGTCTTCAAGGGTGTCAAAATCGACAGTGATGCAAAACGGCGTGCCTATCTCGTCGTGTCGTCTGTATCGCTTGCCTATTGCGCCCGCCTCGTCATATTCGCACTCGAAATGTTGTATAAGTTCTTCGTAAATTGCAGTCGCTTTGTCCGAAAGTTTTTTTACGAGAGGGAGTATCGCACATTTTACAGGCGCAATCGCACTGTGAAGCCTTAACACCGTTCTTGTGCTTCCGTCTTCAAGCGTTTCCTCGTCATAGGCATTACTCAGGAAGCAAAGCGCAGTTCTGTTTACGCCGACAGACGGCTCTATAACATAAGGCACAAATTTTTCGTTAGTGAAAGGATCAGTGTACGAAAGATCCTCTCCACTCTGCTTCATATGCGCATTCAGGTCGTAGTCTGTCCTGTCTGCGATTCCCCACAGTTCTCCCCAGCCGAATGGGAACAGGAACTCAATGTCGGTAGTCGCATTTGAATAATGCGATAATTCTTCCTTGTCATGATCTCTGTACCTGAGGTTTTCTTCCTTGATACCGAGCGAAGTGAGCCAGTCAAAGCAGAATTTGCGCCAATATGAAAACCATTCCAGATCCTCGCCGGGCTTGCAGAAAAATTCAAGCTCCATCTGCTCGAATTCCCTTGTCCTGAAAATAAAATTACCCGGCGTGATTTCATTTCTAAACGCCTTGCCAATCTGGGCTATGCCGAAAGGCAGTTTTTTTCTGCTCGTCCTCTGTACCGATCTGAAGTTGATAAAAATACCCTGCGCGGTTTCCGGCCGGATATATGTTTCGCTTGCCGTGCTGTCTACGGCACCAAGATACGTTCTGAGCATCATATTAAATTTGCGTATATCAGTAAAATCCTTTTTTCCGCAGGAACATTTTATATCGTGAGAATCTATGTATTCCTTGAGCTTTTCGAAACTCCAGCCATCGACGCTCTCGCCGTTTTTCATATGCTCCTCAACAAGATGATCCGCACGATACCTTGTTTTGCAGTTTTTGCAATCTATAAGAGGATCGTTAAAGCTCGAAACGTGGCCGGACGCAACCCACACCTCTGGATTAAGGAGTATCGAGCTGTCCATTCCGACATTGTACTTAGAGGAACTTACGAATTTTTTCCACCACGCCTTTTTTATGTTGTTGAGAAGCTCCACTCCAAGAGGACCGTAATCCCATGAATTCGCAAGCCCGCCATATATCTCTGAGCCCGGAAATACAAAACCTCTGTTTTTACAGAGCGCCACCAATTTATCCATAGTCACCGGACTGTTTGGTTTGATATTTTTCTCTATTGCCACGACATACCCCTATTCTTCCAAGTTTTCTTGTTTCGGATCTTCAAATTCATCCTGCTCTGCACAATCCTCTTCACAGCAGCGTGACTTATTCTTGAATTTGGAATATTCTTCCTTTATCTTTGATATTAAGTCGGACAGTTTCTCTACTGTAACTTCAGTAACATTGAACTCTGCGCCGTCTCTTTTGATTATTCGCAGATTGCATTTTGTTGCGACGGCAAACAGGAGCGCCGCCGCAAACGGGCCAGTCCACAGCATTAGCATTGCAATACCCGCAACGACAGGTATGTCAAAAACCACCTGACCATTTTTTATGACCTGTATCTGAGATATAAAACCTTCGTTAATTACTTCCTTGAGTTTAGAAATAGAAGATTTTACAGCGCTTTCGTTTTGTTTATTTTGTCTTTCGAGATAAATAATCGCATTGAGAACATCCCCATCATATAGATCGAGAGCTTCTTTTGCCAGTTCATAGCTGACCTTTGCTCTTTTCCTGACCTCGTCTACCGCTTCCATTGTGTAATTCATAAAAGCCTCCTGTTAATTTGATATGTATCAGCAGTATATTGTACCATATTTTGTATGATTTGTAACCATCATAGAGAAAACAGCTCTTTGCTTTTGATGTTCTCAATACCAAGATGATGACGGAGCAGCGCCTCCGAAAAATCCGACGCTTTTTTAATAAGCTCAGCTTCTGCCACAGTGTGCGCAAGTCGCGCCGATCGCACCTTCAGCAGGTAGTCGATAAACCGAAAAAATCTTGGATCCGCCGGCATATATTCCGAATCTGCGCACTCTCTGCATATGCGGCCATCGCGCGGCGAAAGCCGGTCATCGTCGCTTCCTGCACTTCCGCATCTGTTGCATACAGACAAGTCCGGCAATATTCCGAGCATCGAACAGAGATTGCACACAAAATGGCATCTTACTATACTGCACTGAGCCGCTTTGTCGTTCAGAACCTTCATTGACCCGCGTGTAAGATCGTAGATATCGGCTTCTGCAAGTCCCTCAGGCAGGGTTTTCTTTACAATCTCAACAATATATGAGGCGCTCGAAATACTTTCGATGTCATCAAGAATTCCGAGATTTGAATATATGATATCAGCATTTACAATCAGCGGCGGAGACTGAGGCTTCATAATAAAATCTGCACAGACAAATGCCCGAGTAGATGGATTGATCGGAGATCGAAAGGATTTTGCGCGCTTTGCCACCGCGTCTATAACACCAAATTTTTTTGTGAAAATAGTCAGAAAGACATCGTCATTGTACGAGTTCCGCCTCGAAATTACTATCCCCTCGGTTTTTATCATTATTTTTTATATCCAAGACCTGAGAGCTGCGAAAAATTATTGCGCCAATCCTCCCGCACCTTGACAAACAGCTTTAGATTAACTTTTGCGCCAAGCAATCTTTCAATATCCTCTCTTGCCGCCTTGCCAATACCTTTTAATGTGTGTCCACCCTTTCCGATCACTATTCCCTTGTGCGAAGCGCGTTCGCAGATTATATCTGCATCTATATCGTATAATTCGCGATCGGCACGCTTTTTCATTTTTACGATGTCGACCGCAATGCCGTGAGGAACCTCATCCGACAAAAACAGCAAGGTCTTTTCTCGGATCAATTCTCCTGCTATCGTGCGCTCTGTCTGATCGGTGAGCTGATCCGAAGGATAGTACTGCGGCCCTTCCTGCAGACTGTTTTTAAGCAAATCGAGAGTCTGGGCAACGCCCCTGCCCAAAGTGGCGCTGATACCGATTATCGATTGAAAAATGCCGGCTTTTTCTGCTTGATCAAAAAACTCGAGATATTCTTCGCCGTCTATAGTGTCCAGCTTATTTACCACCAAAATCTTGACAGCTCCGCTGTTTTTGATAATTTCTATCAATTCGGTCTCGATGTCTCCAAAACGGGGTCTGTCGATTACGAGCATAATTACATCTACATCTTCAAGCGAACCTCTGACCTCGCCTACCATAAATTCGCCAAGTTTGGTCCGCGCCTTGTGAAAACCCGGCGTGTCCACAAATATGATCTGCGACTGATCGTCATTGTATATTGCAAGCGCCCTATGCCGCGTTGTTTGAGCCTTTGGGCTTATGATTGCAAGTTTTTCGCCGACAAGAGCGTTTAATATTGTCGATTTTCCGACATTTGGCCTGCCGATTATTGCAACAAATCCTGATTTGAACATTATTTTCCTCTCTTGATATTTCTAAGATCCGCACTTCCAAACGAGTGCGAAAAAAGCTCCGAAAGCCTGTAAATTTTCGGTTGCAGTGAGCCGCCCTCCCCGGCATCGGTTACTACGTCGATATCGCCGAATTCGCTTAAAAACTGTCTGCATATTCCGCACGGAAAGAGTTCTCCGGCGCGGTCACGCCTTACTACCGCAATATGTGTAAAAACCCCTGCTCCCTCGCTGATGCCTTTTGCCACCGCGATTCTCTCTGCGCATATCGCAGCGCCAAAGGATGCATTTTCCACATTGCAGCCTGTAAAAACCCTTCCATCGCCTGTGAGCGCTGCGGCGCCTACCCGAAAATCCGAATAAGGCGCATAGGCATTATCGCTCGCCTTGTAAGCAGCTTCTAAAAGCGCAAATAAATCTACTGATAAACTATTCTTCCGACTCATATCCAAAAATTCCCGGATATACCACAAGTATTGCTGTTCTTCCCGGCGCGAGCAGTATTTCGCTGCCATCTTCGTATTCGAAGCGCGTAAGGGCATTTCTTTCGCTCTTCGACCAACGAAGCTTGCAAACCCTTCCATCTCGGAACTGGTAAGCTTCACCACCTGAAAAGAGGTCTATTGCAAGTCTGCCATAATCGTCAATAATGCTGTGGTTTGCATATTGAACTATGATGTTTGATACGGTAAACGGATTTTCGTCTATTTCGTCAAGACACTGCACTCCGTTTACATACCTGCTATACAGCTTTGCAGCAGGGTCATACCGATATTCCACCATGTAACCGCCGTCTCCGTAGGCGTACGCGTCGCGATAATTAAAATAGATATAATCGGCTTCCTCTATAAACCCCTTTGGAAGCTCATCCGCAAACTCGTAAAATTTTGTGCTGCCGCTGCTGCGATAGCCTTGGCGCTCAGCTTCCGCAAGGAGATCGGCATAGTATGCGTATGTATTGTGAGGGGCAGATTTATGCGATTTTCTGTTAAACGCTCCCGACCACAGACCATCCAAATCCGCGACTCCGAAATTCTGTATATCTGCAAGAGCCTGCTGAGAGCCGCCCACATGGGCAAGGTAAGCGTCATGTTCAAGTGCTTTTATTACGATATACGGCCTTGCGGATCTGATCGGCCCGACATATTCCGGCGGATTAGAGTAAAATACGCCCAGCAGTCTTGTAATAAGCCCCTCAGCCAATATCTCTATCGTAAAATCGGCGCGGGTAACCCCTGCCTGAGGCCATGCCGGGTCAAGATTGTCATAAGACACAAGCAGCACTCTTCTGTTATTAAACGCTTCGAATTCCTCGGCGCTTACGGGCAGATGCGTAAAAGGACTGATATGGTCTGGATTAACGGTGGTTGCCGCAACCGTCGTCTCGGTCGTTGTGGATTTTGAAGCGGTTGTCGTCGGCGTTTCGGGAATTGTCGTGGTAGTGGTCTCTATGGGTAATCTCTCGCTTATATTTCTGAAAATTAAAAACAATATGACGAGCACAACCGCCGACGACAGCGACATAAGCAATATGCGCTTGTTTTTATCGAGCATATTCCAGTACTCTCGCAGCTTATTCATTAGCTTTATACACCCCCATACTGCTCATAATTCGCTTTTCTGCCGTGCGCATAATAAATTTGTCGCGTTCGTTCATATGGTCGTAGCCGAGGAGATGCAGCATACTGTGAACCGTGAGGTAGCACACCTCTCTTTCAAAGGAATGTCCATATTCCTTCGATTGCCTCTCTGCAGTTTCAATAGAAATCACTATATCGCCGAGATGAGGAAAATCAGCGTTTTTAATAGCTCGCAGCGATTCGAACTGCGGAAAAGAAAGCACATCTGTAGGGCTGTCGATGCCGCGCTGTTCGGCATTTATTGATTTTATTTTAATATCATCGACAATCAGTACAGAGACCTCGTAGCTTCTTATTCGATACTCGTTTGCAGCAGCCATCACTGCGCGCCTAACGCCGTAATCGACAAGCTCGCAAAGCTCGTCCGTAATTTCTGTTTCAAAAGAAATATCGATGCCGAGCTCTTTTCGGCGACTCCTTGTTCGTTTAATTCTGCGGTTCATCGCTGCACACCTGCACTGTCAGACGGATACTTGACTCTTTCATGGGCAGCAGCGCCGAGCGCGTTGATAAAAGACTGTTTTATAATCGCGATTTCTTTAAAAGAAAGCTCAGAATCTCTCATCTGACCTTCGTCAATCTTTTGTCTGACTATTTTATCTACCATTTCTTCTTTTGGAACATCCGGATTTGCGCGAACAGCTGCCTCGATGCAATCCGCGAACATAATTATCGATTCAATCTTGGTTTTAGGACTTGGGCCATGGTAGCGAAAATCGTTTATATCGGCATTTTGATTGGACTGCAGCTCTTTGTGGTAAAAATACTGCATCACCGAATCTCCGTGATGCGAACGCACTATATCAACCACAATCCTTGGAAAATAATTCTTTTTAAGGATTTCGACGCCATATTTTACATGATTTTTTAGACATTCGACCGATTGCGCCGGAGTCATTTCATCATGCGGGTTCGGCGCGCCGCCCTGATTTTCGAAAAAATTCATAGGTCCTTCAAGCTTTCCGATGTCGTGATAATACGCACCTGCGCGGGCAAGCAGATTATCAGCTCCAATATCGTTTGCCGCAGCTTCGGCAAGATGCGCGACATACAAACTGTGATGATAAGTACCGGGAGCTTCGAGCATCAAGCGCTTGAGCAGCGGCTTTGAAGTATTGGAAATTTCGAGCAGCCGCATCGGAGTTATCATTGAAAATACAGTCTCCATAATCGGTGCAATGCCGACCGCAAGTATCGGGCTGATTACTCCGTTTAGAAGCGCATAGGTCTGCCTGAGCTCAAGCCTTGAAAAATCCTGCGAAATTACTATCAGGTACATTATTACGCCGCTGACAAGACCGATGACAACGAGGTTCATCCTCTGCTTAATAAACGACACTATACTTGCCGCGAATGTACATACTACAAGGTATGCTATAAGCTCGTTTGCACCCAAAAGCGCCGGATAACCCGCGACAGAGTAAAGCACTAATGCTATGCTCATAAATATCGATATTAGCGGTGTAAACAGCTGCGATGCAAGCAAAGAGAAAGCGATTATCGGCATTGCTAGTATGTCAAGTTTTGCAGTAAAAAATGCAATATAAAAGAATACCGAAAACAAAATTTCGAGACCAAGAAAGTGCAGGTACTGAATTTTGCCTGTCTCCCGTGAAAAGAAAGCTGCGTGCGCAAAAATCCATATTGCCGCATGGATGAACAGCGAACCGAAAATCTCGCCTTCGGAGAAAAAGCACATTATGCCGGTGATAGCAAAAAACACCACGTTTGTAAGTATGTGTCTTATATAAGCGGAAATATTGAGTTCATTCATTATCTTTGTTGTCATTTTCCCTGTTCCTCTCCTCATATTCGTTATATTTCGCGATTATCTTTTTGACAAGGCTGTGCCGCACTACATCTGCTTCGCTGAATTTTACAAAATCAATTTCCTTTATGCCGGCAAGCACCCTAATCGCGTGCGTAAGTCCGGATTTTTTCCCTCTTGGGAGGTCTATCTGCGATATGTCGCCGTTTACCACAACGGTTGAATGCGCCCCGAATCTTGTGAGAAACATTTTCATCTGTTCTCTTGTGGTATTTTGCGCCTCGTCAAGTATTACAAAAGCATTATCGAGAGTTCTGCCTCGCATGTACGCAAGCGGAGCGATTTCAATGACGCCCCTCTCTCTGTGATTATTGAATGTATCGAGTCCAAGTATTTCAAACATTGCGTCGTAAATCGGCCGAAGGTACGGATCCACCTTGTTTTGGAGATCGCCCGGCAAAAACCCAAGATTTTCCCCAGCTTCTACAGCAGGCCGCGTAATTATTATTTTTTGAACCCTGCCTGCTTTTAGAGCCTTTATTGCAAGCGCGACAGCCAGAAATGTCTTGCCTGTTCCCGCCGGACCTATTCCAAATACAACATCATGCGTAAGTATCGAATCGACATAACGCCTCTGACCGATTGTTTTTGCTTTGATCGGACGCCCTAAAAAAGTTGTGACTATCTGATTTTTGGAGAGCTCCTTTATTTCGTCTTCGTTAATCTCTCCATTTTCTACTACATCGGTCACGTAATCCACGCGCTGTGAATCTATATTTGTATAGTCGTCCAAAAGTATTGATATTGAACGAACAGCACTGTCAACATTATCTTCGCCGCAAACAACGATATCGCCGCCATCTGTGGAAATCCTGACTCCAAGCTTTCCCTCGAGTACCCTGATATGTTTATCCAAATCCGCAAACAGCTCGCTGACCGCCGCGAAATTCTCGATTTTGATTCGTTTAGTCATGATTACATTTTACCATAAAATGCTTATAAATAAGCAAAGAATTAGCACAAAAACAGAGTGCCACGAACGCAGCACTCCGCCTTAGTCAGCGATATTTTTGAGGAATCAAGTCCACCGGCGCTATTTTGAAAAAATCCAGTCCACTCCGGATACCTGCATATAATCTATCAGACCACCGTCTATGTCCAATTCTACCAGCAAGGTGGCGCGGCTTTTGTCACCAGCTTCGGAGCTTACAAGCAACACCGCCTCATATTTTGCAAAATCTCTCCCCAACTTGGTTTCATTGCCTATATACTTTATAGATTCTACATTTATATCGGATTTTGTCTCATAGGAATGGCAGAATGCTGCGCCGGCGATGCCGTTTGACATTACTCTTTTGTAGCAACTGTCAGTCATATACTGTTTGATATTCTTTTCAAAAAACTCTGAAAGCTCCTCTATCTCTGTGATATCGCTCTCCGCTTTCTCTATAGCTCTACTCATAATCGCATCTGCCTTACTGTATTCAAAATCAAAAATACTCCTGATCACAGAATCCACTTCGGCAGGCACACCCGTTTTTTGAAGCAGCAGAAATGAAGCCAATCCCAAGACCACAACAGCAGAAATAATTATTAGCCAAGTATTCTTTTTCATTCTAAACAATTTCTTCATAACTACCTCCAATTGTTTATTTACTGCACTACAGTCAGTATAACAAATAATATTAATATGTCAAGCCGCAAAACAAAAACACAAAAACCAACGGCGCTCTGCACCGCTGGCATTCTGTTAAATCAATACCGAGAAATTAGAACTGCTTTCTTCTCTTTTTTCTTGCAGCTTCTGATTTTCTCTTTCTCTTCACGCTGGGCTTTTCATAATGTCTGCGCTTTTTGATTTCAGCCATTATGCCGGCATTGGATGTGACTCTCTTAAAACGTTTAAGAGCACTGTCAATGCTTTCATTTTCACCAACCTTAATTCCTGCCATTTTCAACCCTCCTCTCGCGTGCAGATTTGAACTCGTCGCACAATACTTTGCTATTCTACCACAGCATTATGAAGTGCACAATACCTAAAATCGCATTATCTTCAAACTGATCAAATATCGCGGACGATACCGGCAAAAAGTATGGAACCGTCAGGAGAAGCTATTACAAAATAAAATGGTCTGTCGATGACAAAATCCATTTCTTCCTCCGGCGGCATAGATGAACCGCACAGTCCCAAAACCGTGTAAGCCGCGCCTTCGACGCCGTTTTCATCTATTTTTACCAGCGCCGCGTGTTCAGCCTGCGACAGAAACACTCCTTCTGTATCGGTCAGCGGAGTAAAATCAGCCAGTTCAGGGCTAAACGCATCCTTGATTCCAAGAGAGCTGAGCGCATCCTTAAGTTTTATTCCGGAGTGCACATTAAACTTAGGCAGCTGCATATTTATTTTCAGATACTTTCTATTAGCATAAGAACTCCTGTGATTCAGAAGATCGCTTACCTGCCGATCCATCAGCAGTGCATCGGCGTCTACACCCTCGTCAGGCAGAAAAAATACCATACTGTGACCTTGAGCCATTTCGAGAGACACCGCGCCAAACTTATCGCCAAAATAGTATGTGTTGTAAGACGATTTTTTCATCATTTCACATTCTTTTTCGATATCTCCATGAAAGACCGCCGTAACATTATCTTTTTCATCAAAAACGCTGTTCCAAGTGTTTTTATAATAAATAGTGCTCACAAGAGACATAACAAGCTCCGGCTCAGTCACTATGCCACCGGCATATTCTTTGAGCAGATTGCCGGTATTGTTGTTGATCCAGTCCTGAAGCGATTTATTCATCTCGGGTGTGCCCGGTTTTCCCGAAAAAGTTGATACAAGGTACTCATCGGCAAGAAAGTTCAGAAGTTCGTTCTTGTATTTTACATCTGAATTCAACCAAACAGAAGTAGCGAGCAAACTCTTGAAGTACGGGTTATCTTCGTTATTTGTCGCAGAAAGAGCTTTGACGGATTCTCTTAACTCATCCATATTTTTTGCTCCGAGAACCGAAAGAATCTGTGACTGCGTTTCGCCGCCGGCTGTTTCAGCAAACGCTGCGAGTGCGATATAGAGATTCAGCGGTGAGCACACTGCATTTTTGCCGGTTTTTAAGAGCAATTCGGAACTGCGCAAATAAAAATCGTTGACTTTTTCAGAAAATTTACTCGATGCTTTGAAACGCTCCCAGTAACTTTCATACCACTTTTCTCCTTCCTCGTTCATACTGAACTCTTCCGGGCTTTTTGCCATTATTGGCGTTACAGCCCTTGCAGGTATAACGTCAAGCGAGCTTACATTTTGATTCGGGACGCAGCCTGCCATCAGCACTAAAGCCGATAACAGCAAAATTATAAATAAGTTTGTCATATTTACCTCCTGAAAGTTAGACGAGGAAAACGCGAAAAAGTTCATATTATGACGCGGCAGGCAATTTATTAATCTACTCCTACATTCAGCTGTCGTCCGCCCAAGATATGGTAATGCAAATGCTTTACTGTCTGTCCGCCGTGCTTTCCGATATTTGTCGCAACTCTGTAACCATCGGCTGCAACGCCTGCCGCCGCGGCGATTTCGGCAATTTTAAGCTGTATGTGCCCAAGCAGCTCCGCGTCGCGTTCACAGACCTCGGCGAGCGAGGCTATGTGTTTTTTGGGGATAACAAGTATATGAACAGGCGCAACAGGATTTATATCCCTAAACGCATATACTTTATCGTCTTCGTAAACTCTTTCAGACGGGATTTCACCCGCGGCTATCTTGCAAAAAATGCAGTCCATAATTCCTCCTGTTTTTATTTACAGTATTCTGCGCCGAATACTATTTTTTTCCCAATGGCTTCGGCATACTTTCGAAGCGTTTCGGCAAATGTGTTAAACTCCCGCACAGCCACTCCTGTATCCAGAAAATATTCTGCGCTGTCTATCATCTGCTGCGCACGGATTATCTGCGAGTCAGGGCACGTTGTAAACGCAGGTATGCTAAGAGTTTCCGACGCTAAAACACGCGCCACCTGATAATCAACATCATTTTCATAAAGAATTCCTGTGCTGAACGGAAGCTCCAACTTTTGCAGCTTCCTGTATTCGGAGATTCCTGCCCCTCCGCCTGCAAGCACAAAAATCTGCGGTCTGCCTGCCGGACGGGCAAGCTCTATGCTTCCGAATTCCGCGTTGTACGAACCTGCCTCTATGTCGTAAAGTTCACGCACCAGCTTCTCTGTCAAAATGTCATTTGGAGCGCCGAATGCGGCGACAGCGCCATCTTTTATGCAAATAATGTCATCCGCCACCTTAAAAGCGAGATCTATCTCGTGCAGTGACAAAATTACGGCAACCTTGGCCTCGCGCGCCATTTTTCGCAATATCCCGAAAAGTTCTATTTTATGCCTGATATCTAAAAAAGACGTAGGTTCGTCAAGCACGATTATCTCGGGTTCCTGGCAGATTGCTCTGCCGAGCAATATTCGCTGCTTCTGGCCGTCGCTGATCTCCGCGAAAAGATTCCCTGCAAAATCCTGTGCGCCGACCATTTCGATTGCGCGATCGACAGCTTTTTGATCCTTTTCGCCAAGCAAGCCAAGCTTGCCGGTATATGGATAGCGCCCCATCGCCACAACTTCTTCACATGTCATCAGTTCGGGATTTATCCTGTCTGTGAGCACAACTGAGAGCCTTTTAGCAAGCACTTTTTCGCTCAGCGTGCCCAGCTGCAAACCATCTATTCTCACCACTCCAGCAATTTCTTCCAAATGACGCGTAATGGTCTTTAGAATAGTGGACTTGCCTGAGCCGTTCGGACCGATAAGAGACAGTATTTTGCCGCGGTTCACCGATATATCGACACCGTCGACTATAACTCTGCCGGAATATCCAACCGACAAATCCTCGGCGACAAGATAGCTCACGGTCTAATCACCTTTGCCGCGCCCGAAAGTTTTTCGACTATAGTATACATATTTGAAACAGTCCCGACAGCAAGTTTATCCTTTATGCCGTAGAATTCGAGGCAAGTTCCGCACGCCAATATCTCTGTACCGGATTCGCTGAGAGCTTTAAGATCTTCGAGCTGCGGGCCTTCGGTTGTAAGCAAAACCCCGCTGTTGTAAAAAATCACGGCGCTCGGTTTTTTTTCGAGCTGTGTCAAAGTGTAGATAAACCCCTTGATGAGAATTTTTCCAAGTTCATCAGAACCGCTGCCCATAAATTCCGAAGTTATTGCAACAACAAAATTTTCGTCATCCGCCGGCTTGCAGCCCCCGGCTGACAGAGCATCGATTTTTACCGCAAATTCAGTCTCCCCGATTTTTTCGCTTACTGCGTTTAACCCTCGGTTTTTTGCCATATGCAGCAAATTTTGAACCGCTACTTCGTTGTCCACACGAGTTTCGACAACTGCGGGCTCGCTTAGTCCCTCGATAGCTTTAACGGTCATTACTACAGGCACAGGACATGCCTGACCTATCGCATTTACCAAAATGTTTTTCATATACCTCCTCCGAATGCCGTGCAGTATTTGCCTATGATATAAGTTTCGCTCATATACCTATTAGGCTCTGTGTTCGATCATTTACTATATCACTATAACCATATCAACAGAAAAGTGCGCCAATTGCTTGTTCCAGGACATCAGAGCTGTTTAAGTCATCCGTTTCGATGATGTCAGTCGCAAGCAATCTATAAAGCGGATCCCTCTGCTCAAAAAGCTCGTATATTTTTTGCGGCGCACTCGCAGCAGCACTGAGCAGCGGCCGAATTTTAACTTCGTGCGATACGGCGCGTCTGATAAGAGTATCGGGACCGCATTTTATGTAAATCACTTTCTCGAAACCCCTGATTGCAGCGCGACCCGCCTCTGTGCAGACTGCTCCCCCGCCCGCTTCGACAATTACGCCGTCCGATTTTGAAAAATCATGTAATAACGCCGCCTCCAATTTTCGAAAGTGAGCCTCCCCGCATTCCAAAAATATCTCTGAAATAGGGCGCTTTTCGCTTCTTACTATCTCGTCGTCCAGTATAATGCAGCGAAATCCGGCATAATTCCGCCGTAATTTCTCTGAAAGCTGCTTTAGCAAGGTACTCTTGCCCGCGAGCGGCATACCGATTACAACAGCGTTTTTCATAATGACTTTTTTTGAGTCCTGAGAATATAGTAGGGCTTCAGCGGTTCATTGACTTTGATATATAGCTTCATCTGGGCATGGCGCGCCACATCTATCGGATTCATCTCTCCGTCATACATCTCGTCGACTACAAAACTCATGCTGAAATAATCAGGCCCTATTACTTCTATTTTAGCACCAACGGCAAAGTTGTTCCGCTGCTCGACCTCTGCAAGACCCGATTTTTCATCGTATGAAATCACGACCCCTACAAAATCATACTCTCTCGAATACGCTGCGCTCTCATAATTCTGAGCTGAAGCATCCGCCTTTCTTTCGTAAAATCCTGTCGTAAAGCCCCTGTTGCTCGTCTTTTTAAGTTCTTCGAGCCACTTTGGATCGTAGACGTACTTTTCGGGGGAAGCGAAATATCTGTCGAGGGCTTCCCTGTAAACTCTAACTACGGAAGCGACATAGTACGGCGTCTTCATTCTGCCCTCAATTTTCAGGGAACATACGCCGCTGCCGATCAATTCCGGAATATGCTCTATCATACACAGATCTCTTGAATTCATGATGTATGTGCCGGTGTTATCCTGTTCTATCGGAAAATATTCGCCTTCGCGATTTTGCTCGTGAAGTGAATAACTCCATCTGCACGGCTGCGCGCAATCCCCTCTGTTGGAGTCGCGTCCGGTGAGATAGTTGCTCAGCATACACCTTCCTGAATGCGATATGCACATTGCGCCATGAACAAATACTTCAAATTCCATGTCTTTTGTGCGGCGCGTAATCGCCGAGATCTCTTCAAAGCTGAGCTCTCGGGCAAGAACAATGCGGCTGACTCCAAATGATCGCCAAAACTCGGCGCTTGCCGAATTTGTAGTGTTTGCCTGGGTGCTTAAATGTATCTCCGCACCTGGTATTTTCTTTTTTATTTCGAGCATTGTGCCCGGGTCGGAGACAATGAACGCATCTATTTCAAGATCTGCTATTTCATCGAGATACGCGGGCAGCGCCTCTATATCGCCTTCGTGCGGCACAATATTCATTGCCAGATAGACCTTGCATCCTTTGCTGTGCGCAAATTCAATCCCCTGTGCCATCTCGTTCCGCGAAAAATTTTTTGCAGCGGAGCGCAGCCCGAAAAATTCGCCGCCTATGTAGACGGCATCAGCGCCATAAACGACTGCATACCGCAATTTTTCAAGATCGCCCGCCGGCGCCAGCAATTCGACTCTTTGCGCCGAATTCTTTATATTTCTAACCTCTGCAAATCCGCTCTCCATATCTACCGCCGCCCCCAACTCCGCAAGCTCTTCTCGAAATAGCGCCATTCTTTTGTTGATAGTTTTGTATTTTTTGTCATTTCTATCAAAATTTACATTGTCTATAAGTATAAGACCTTCATTGACCACTATGCGCTTTAATTCCAAAAAATGCTTAGAATACTGCGCCTTTGGCCCATCTAAAAATGCTATATCAAAAGAATCGTCGTCCAGCTGCTTCAGGTATTCGCAGGCATCTGCATTGACAAGCTCGATCCTTTCCGACAGTCCGGCTTTTTTTATATTTTCGTGCGCTGCCAAGCTCCGCTCCGCATTCAGTTCTATTGTTACAATTTTTATCCTGTCGTCCAATTGTGCGATCCGAATTGCAGAATAGCCGCAGGCCGTGCCGATTTCGATAATCCTGAGCGATTGGTTTAACCTGCTTCGCACTGCGCCTAACAGGCTGTCCAGCGCACTGCCCCGTATGGATTCCGGAACCCTTGCGTCTTCACTATTCATCGCCAAAATCCACCTCGACGGTCAGTACTATCACCATCGGGGATTTTCGGAAGCGCTTATATACCATATTTTGAACGCTTTCCTTCAAAAAAATCCTCAAATGATGGGTATCTCTTGAACTCTTAGGCGAATAACGCATCAGCTCTTCTTCGATTTTTATTTTAATTTCTTCCTTGGCTTCGTCGTGATCGATCGGAAAAAGGAAACCTCGCGTTGTTATCTGAGGGCTTGTGACAACTTCGCCGTTATCCTTTGCTACGCCCATGGAAATAACCAGCAGACCATCTTCCGAAAGATATTTTCTTTCTCTGATAACTGTTGTGTCGATATCGCTGGTGCCTCTGCCGTCTATAAAAATCCTGCCCGCCTCGACAGATTCGGCAATCCTTGCAGCCTTTTTAGTCAGCTCCAGCACTGAACCGTTTTCCATAACAAATATATTTTCGTCGGGGATTCCAAGGTTCATCGCTATCTCTCTATGCCTGTCAAGATGTATGAATTCTCCGTGTACAGGCATAAAATACTTTGGCTTTGTAAGGCTTAACATTATTTTAAGCTCTTCCTTCTTTGCGTGCCCCGAGACATGAACTTCTTCAAGAGCTTCGTATATGACGCGCGCACCGAGCCTCATAAGCAGGTTTATAAGCGTGTATACGGATCTTTCGTTGCCTGTTATCGCCGTCGACGAGAATATGACAAGATCGCCTGTTCTGATAAAAACATTTTTGTGCTCATTATTTGCGATCCTAGATAGAGCGCTAAGCGGCTCCCCCTGCGTGCCGGTTGTAACGACCACGAGCTCGTTGTCCGGGTAATGATCTATGTCGTTAACAGAAATTATGGAGTTTTCAGGCGCGTGCAGATAGCCCAGCGTCATTGCGACTTTGCTCGTGTTTATCATGCCCTTTCCCGCAAATGCAACCTTTCTGCCATATCGAACCGCCGTGTTTATTATTTGCTGAATTCTGTGTACATTTGATGCAAACGACGCGATAATAATCCTCGATTTGTTCTCGTGCCTGAAAATCGTTTCGAACCGCTCTCCCACCAAGCTTTCCGACATTGTATAGCCATCTTTTACCGCGTTTGTGCTGTCAGAGAGCAAGAGAGCAACCCCTTCTCTGCCGAGCTCCGCAAACCTCGTGAGATCCATTTTTTTGCCGTCTATCGGGCTGTGGTCTATTTTGAAATCGCCGGTCTGGATTACAAGTCCGACAGGAGTGCGTATCGCAAACGCAAACGCATCAGGCGTCGAATGATTTACTCTCAGGACTTCGACATCAAAATGACCTAATTTTATTCTATCGCCGGGCGAAATTTCGATCATCTCCGGCTTGTCGCCTCTGAGCTTTGACTTAATTATTCCGAGCGAAAATTTTGAAGAATACACCGGAACATTGAATTCTTTGACAAAAAAAGGTATAGCGCCGATATGATCCTCATGCGCATGTGTAACAAAAAGCCCCTTAATTTTTTCTGTATTTTGTTTTAAGTATGTTGTATCCGCAATAACAATATCCACTCCGAGCAATTCATCCTCCGGAAAAGCAAGCCCGCAATCGACTACGATTATTTCATTCTTGTATTCGTAGACGGTCATGTTTTTTCCGATTTCCTGAAGTCCTCCGAGCGGGATTATTCTAAGTTTGTTTTCTTTCATTTATCTTTGCAATCAGCGCATACACCCACAAATTTGAGCTGGTGATCCAGGACATGAAAACCATGTTCAACGAAGACCTTTTTCTCGAGTTCATCGAGCAGATCCTCCTGAACCTCCGATACGTTGCCGCATATAGAACAAATTAAGTGATGATGCGTGTGTCCCTCTGTTTCTTTTTTTATTTCGTAACGCTCCTTGCCGTCTCCAAGCGAGAGCGTCGTAAGTATCCCCAGCTGCGCCAAAAGCTGAGTTGTGCGATAAATTGTCGCAAGACCGATGTCTTGGTTTACATTTCTTACCAGTTCATGTATTTCTTCATTTGAGAGATGTTTGTCAGAATTTTCGCCGATGACTTGCAAAATCTGCATTCTTTGGTCTGTTGCCCTGAAATTGCGCTCCTTAAGTATCTGTAAAAATTTATCAAGGTTCATATTCCCTCCTGCTATTCGCTAATAGCCAAAAAGACTTCGTCTATTTCCTCGTCATCGTCGACGCCTTCAAATATGATTTCGCCATCTTGCTCCACGAGTCTAAATACCATCACTTCATCCAAATTATCCTGCTCGGAAAGCAGCGCGTAATCTGTGTCGTCAAGTTTGAGCGTAGCAATCACAACAAACGGCGTCTCCTTGCCATCATCGTCTTGCAAATAAACAATATCGTCTGATTCAATATTATCATCTAATTCTATATTATCATTTTCTCGGTTCATATTTTCATTTCCTCGCTGCCAAGTAATCTTCGAGCAGCAGAATTGCCGCAATTTTATCTATGTATTTTTTGCGTTCGCTGCGCGGTATTTGCTTTTCTTCCAAAATCAGATCTGCATCCTGCGTGGTATATCTTTCGTTCCAAAATCTGATCTCGACTTTTTTGTGATTCCTCGATGAATAGTGCATTTTTTTCTGAATATTTCGCACAAAGCTGCGAACCTTCGCGCTCGTCGCCGTCTCTTCGCCATCCTCATTCAGCGGAAGACCGACAAGAAGCAGCCCCACATCCTCATTAGAGATCTGCTCCAGAATATATGAGATGTCGGATGCAAGGTTTTTCCTGACGAGAGTATCGCGCCCGTGTACGGTATTAAAAAGTGGCTCGTTCACCGCTATGCCGATATATTTCTCGCCATAGTCGAGCGCCATAATCTTCACTATTTCGTTTCCTTTTCGAAATAAGAGTTAATCAAAAGTTCGAGTATGTCGTCACGTTCGAGCTTCTTAATCTGATTTCGAGCATCCTTGTAGGTTGTAATATAGGTCGGATCGCCTGAAATCAAGTAGCCAATGAGTTGGTTGACCGCATCATAACCCTTTTCCTTTAGCGCAGTGTGAACATAGACCAGTATGTCGGCCTTTTCCTGATTACTGAGGCTGCCTAAAGCCTTAAAAGCAATGGTATCTTTGCTCGCCATTATAATCCTCCTAAATATATTTTTACTTCTTGCAATACTTCCGTAAGCTTTTCTGTATTTTTGATGCTTGCCTGCGCCAGGTTTGCCCTGCCGCCTCCGCCGCCTCCAAGCTTTTCGGATATCATTTTTACGATATTTCCTGCATTAACTCCCGCATCAACACTGTGCTTTGCAGCCATAACGACGAGCGCTCCGTCGCTGTGCGCAATATACACCGAATCCGCATCCTTATCGATTATTCCATCGCCAAGCGCCCTCAAAGACTTTGCATCTACCCCGCCTGCCTGCTTGATATAAAGATTGAACCTGCCAATTTTTTCAGATTCGTCGGATTGAGACAGCAGCCGTTGCTTAAGCGCCTCATTTTCTTTTGTAAGCGCCTTTATACTCGCCTGCTGCGCCTCCGCTCTTGCCAAAAGCGATTCTTTTTTTGATTTCAGAGCGTATTCCAACTCTGCGATCAGTTTTGAATCTTCGTTTAGCTGCCTAAGAACCGCAGCTCCGGTTATTGCCTCTATTCGGCGTATTCCGGCAGCAATCCCTCCTTCGCTGACAATCTTAAAAAGACCTATCTCGGAAGTGGATTTTAAGTGCGTCCCGCCGCATAATTCAGTGGAATAATCTCCCATCTTTACAACCCTGACGATATCGCCGTATTTTTCACCGAACAAAGCCATCGCGCCAGCAGCGACAGCGGCATCGCGGCTCATATTTTCTATTTTAATATCTGCGGGGAAGAGTATCATTTTGTTGACTAAATCCTCTACCTCTGAAATAACTCCGGAACCCAATGCTTCAAAATGCGTAAAGTCAAATCTAAGCTTTTCCTCCGTTACAAGAGAGCCTGCCTGTGTCACGTGCTCTCCGAGCGTTTTGCGCAGAGCCGCATGCAGTAGATGCGTAGCGCTGTGGTTTCGCATAATATTCAGTCTGCGCTCGTAGTCGATGCTTGCCAAAACAGGAACCCCAACCTTTGCAGTGCCTCGCACGGCCTCATACAGGTGCATTATCGTACCTGCGCCGTTTTTTCTGACAGAAACCACTTTAAGTTCAAACGATCCATCCTCTGCAGCAACTACGCCGGTATCATAAATCTGACCGCCGCTCTCCGCATAGAACGGCGTAGCTTTAAGCGCAAATTCCTGGCTGTCGATGTGCGCCAGCTCCGTGCGGACAGTATGCTCCGTATAGCCCTGAAACTCGGTATTTACCTGTACTTCTTCGGTCTCCCATCCAAGTGTTTTTGTAGCCTCGCGAGCCAAATTTTTCTGCTGCTCCATACGCACGTTAAAATCGGATTCATCAAAAGCAATGCCCTTTTCTGCAAGAATTTCCTTTGTGAGCTCAAGCGGGAATCCGTAGGTGTCATACAGCATAAAAACCTGTTCTCCGCTGATTTCGCCGGATTCCATCCATTTTTCGAGTATTGCCATGCCCGAAGACAATGTCTGAATAAACCGGTCATATTCGGCTTCTACGACTTTGCGGATAAAATCCCGCCTTTTTGAAAGATTTTCATAAGCTCCGCCATATTGATTTATAACCTCATCTACCAGCGAAATAAAATCTTCCCTCTGCATTCCGAGCTTCATGGCGTGGCGTGTAGCCTTTCGGAAAACTCGCCTGAGTACGTAGCCGCGACCCTCGTTCGAAGGGTTTACACCATCAGCCACCAAAAAAACAGTGGATTTGATGTGATCTGTAACAATCTTTGCCGAAACCTCATTTTTGTTTGATGACGCTTTCAAAATTGCGTCATAAATACTCTTGATTGTATCTATCTCAAAGATTGAGTTCACATCCTGCACTACGAGCGCAAGGCGTTCGAGCCCCATTCCTGTATCTATGTTCTTCTGTTTGAGCTGAAGATACGAACCGTCCTCCTGCCTGTCAAATTCCGAAAATACATGATTCCATATTTCGGTGAATCTGTCGCAATCGCAGCCCGGACGGCAGTCAGAAGAACCGCAGCCGTGCTTTGCGCCCCTGTCGTAATATATCTCTGAGCATGGCCCGCAAGGCCCGGTGCCAATTTCCCAAAAATTATCATCTTTGCCTAATTTGGTTATTTTTTCAGCCGGAACGCCTATCTGCTTATTCCATATTTCAAAAGCCTCGTCATCTTCAAGATAAACCGATGGCCAGAGCAGGCTTTCGTCTATTTCGAGCGCCTTTGTCAAAAATTCCCATCCCCATGCCAGAGTTTCCTTTTTGAAGTAATCGCCAAAAGAAAAATTGCCGAGCATTTCAAACATTGTCGCATGCCTTGCGGTGTAGCCTACATTGTCTATATCTACGGTTCTAAAACACTTTTGGCAGGTAGCCATCCTGCGTTTTGGCGGTTCGGCAGCTCCCGTAAAATACTTTTTAAGCGGCTGCATACCGGCATTGACAAGCAAAATGCTGGGATCGTCATCCGGTATAAGCGAATACGACTCCGCAACATAATGTTCCTTTGAACTGAAAAAATCTAAAAACTCCCTTCTGAGTTCGTTTAAGCCCAATTTGCGCATAGTGCCTCCAAGTTAGATAATTTTACCACAAACAAGCGTTCGCCACAACTGCTAATCTCTTATTTTTCGCTGCCCTGGTATACCCCTGCGGCCTTGAGAGATTTGACAAGTTCTCCAAGAACGCTTATCTTGTCCTTTGACCATTCGGGAGCCGCAAGTACGCGTTTGTCTCCGTCGCCTGTCAGCCTGTGAACGACTATGCCAGGGTCAAGTGCGGCAATTGCCGATACGAGCGCAGAAATATACTCTTCTTTTGTGAGCATCCGGAAATCTCCGCGAATATAGTGCTTGTACAGCGGCGCGTCCTTTTGTATATACAGACTGTGAATCTTTATTCCAAACGGTCTTAAACGATTTACATAATCAATTGTATTTTTGAAATCCGCCTCAGTCTCGTGCGGAAGCCCGAAAATTACATGCAAAATCGTCCTTATCCCGAGCGCGTGAAGCTTGCTTACGCACTCTTCCAAAGCAGACAGCTCGCAACCTATATTCATGCTATTTCTCGTATGCTCGTTAACCGTCTGCAAACCGATTTCAACCCACACTTCGACTTGTTTGTTCAGTTCGGCGAGCAGCAAGTATGCATCTTCGGATATGCAATCTGCCCGCGTCGCTACCGAAAGCACTTTAACATTCCGGAAAGCAATTGCTTCAAAAAACATCGCCCTCAAAGCTTCGACAGGCGCATAAGTATTTGTATAGCTTTGAAAATATGCTATATATCCCGCAAAATCCGCAGTTTTTTTGTGCCGAAGCATCTCGGTCTGGCGCAAAAGCTGACTGCTCACCGATGTGCCTTGTGCAGCAAACTCGCCGCTGCCGCCTTCAGAACAAAACAGACAGCCCTCTCTGCCCCCTTCCCTGTTCGGACAGCCAAAGCCACCGTCGATCGAAAGCTTTACAAGCCTGCCTCCAAACCGCCGCTTTAGGTAAGAGCTCAGCGAATAATATCTTTCTGTCAAAGCAGTCTCCCACCGCTGTTTACGCTAAAATATTTCATCGTTTACCTTATATTTAGATTTTATCATAAGATTTAGATTTTATCATAAGATTTAGACTTTATCATATGATGTGCGCGCGTGATATAATTTTCGGGGGTAAAATGAAAAAAGCGACAATCCTGCTCGGCAGCCCGCGGAGCAGCGGAAACACAAACACATTGACAAAAGTGGCTATCTCCGAACTCACTGCCAACGGAATAGACTGCGAACTGTTCAATCTTTACAACATGAATATAAAACCATGCACCGCCTGCCGCTGCTGCCAAAAGGATCATAGCGTATTCGGCTGCTCTCTCGCCGACGATATGCAGCCGGTATTCGATTCGATTATGCGCGGAGAATTAATCATTCTCTCTTCACCTATTTATTCGTGGTACTGCACTCCTCCCATGAAGGCAGCTCTCGACCGGCTCGTCTATGGAATGAACAAATTTTACGGAGATGTCGCCGGTCCGTCGCTATGGGAAGGAAAAACTGCGGCAATCATAACAACATGCGGCTACAGACCCGACAGAGGCGCCGATTTATTTGAAGAAGGCATAAAAAGATACTGCAAGCACTCCCGATTAAGATATGCCGGAATGCTGGCAGAAAGGCACTTGGGGTATAACGCGCCCTTTATGGATCAGGATAAAGCGCAGCGCGCAAGGGAATTTGCGGTTTCTCTATGTGAATTTATATAAGTTTTGTAGTCCATTGCTCAAGATTCCAGATATCCGTTACAATATCACGATAAAAGTCCGGTTCGTGTGAAATCAGCAGAATCGTGCCTCTGTATTCTTTGAGCGCCCGTGCAAGCTCCGCCTTGGCGTCGACGTCAAGATGATTTGTCGGCTCGTCCAACACCAAAAAATTTGTGTTCTTTCCCATCAATTTCGCAAGCCGTATTTTTGCCTGCTCTCCGCCGCTGAGCACCACAACCTTGCTTTCGATATGCTGAGTTGTAAGCCCGGCTTTTGCCAGTGCCGCGCGAACCTCCGCCTGATTAAGCGACGGAAAATCCTGCCAGTAATCCTCTATTGCAGTATTATAATTCGCCTCGGCGACCTCCTGCTCAAAATAGCCTATTTCAAGCATATCTCCGAGGGCGGCGCTGCCGGAAACCGGCTTTATTTCACCGAGCAGCGACCGCAGAAGCGTTGTCTTGCCCACGCCGTTCGCGCCTGTTATCGCAACCTTCTGACCGCGTTCAAGCCTTAAATTTATCGGCTTAGACAAAGGCTCATCATAACCGATTACAAGGTCTTTAGTTTCAAATACCATCTTTCCGGATGTTTTCGCCATCTTAAAATTAAAAACAGGCTTCGGCTTTTCCCGCACCAATTCTATTCGCTCCATTTTATCAAGCTTTTTCTGCCTTGACATAGCCATGTTGCGGGTTGCGACGCGCGCCTTATTTCGCTGGACAAAGTCCTCGAGCGCGGCAATTTCCTGTTGCTGCTGTTTGTACGCAGCTTCGACCTGCTTCTTTTTCGCCTCGCTAATTCTTAAAAAATCGTCATAATCTCCGACATAACGATTCAGTTTTCGGGCGTCCATATGGTAGATTAGATTTACTACGGAATTTAAGAATGGAACATCATGAGAAATCAGAATAAACGCATCCTCGTATTCGCTGAGGTATTTTTTCAGCCATTCGATATGCTCGTAATCCAAAAAGTTTGTAGGCTCGTCTAACAGCAAAATATCGGGTTTTTCAAGCAGCAGCTTGCCTAAAAGCACCTTTGTCTTCTGCCCGCCGCTAAGAGAACTTACCGCTGTATCCAAGCCGAATTCGTGCAGACCAAGTCCTCTTGCCACCTCGCTTGCACGTGTTTCAAGATTGTAAAAATCGTGATGGTCGAGTATATCCTGAATGGTGCCCACTTCCTCCATAAGCGCCGACATCTCTGAATCACCCGCATCCGCCATATCGACATACATCTGATTCATCTCGGCTTCAAGGTCATGAAGATGCTGAAATGCCGACATAAGCACCTCGATAATGCTTTTGCCCTTTTCCACGCTCGAGTGCTGGTCGAGATAACCGACCCTAACTCTTTTAGACCACTCTATTTCACCCGCGTCAGGCTCCAATTTACCGGTGATTATATTCATAAAGGTAGACTTGCCTTCGCCGTTTGCGCCAATAAGCCCAATATGCTCGCCCTTTAACAGACGAAACGAAACATCCTCAAAAATCGCTCGATCTCCAAAACCGTGCGACAAATTTTTTACTGTAAGTATACTCATAGTGCGATTCTATCACAAAACATCGCAAAAATAAGAGGCAAACTCCTTTGATGTCATCAAGAGAGTCTGCCCCTTGTTTTTTGTTAAATTATTTTAACTAATCTCTGCCTGCTTTATTGAAAATTAAGCGATTTATCCTGCAAACGCTATCTTTCAACAAGTACCGACGTTCCCATACCGCCGCCGATGCACAGTGTTGCAAGTCCTTTTTTGGCGCCCCTGCGCTTCATTTCGTACACAAGAGTAGTGAGAATCCTTGCGCCGCTGCATCCGATAGGGTGACCGAGCGCAATTGCTCCGCCGTTTACATTCACAATATCTTTATTGAGCCCGAGGTCGTTTACAACAGCTATCGACTGAGCCGCAAAGGCCTCGTTCGCCTCTACGAGATCGAGATCCGCCACTGTCCAGCCTGCCTTTTCAAGAGCAGCCTTTGTAGCAGGAACAGGACCATACCCCATTATCGAAGGATCGACACCCTTTGTAGCATACGCCTTTATCGTAGCGAGCGGAGTTACCCCAAGCGCCTTTGCCTTTTCTTCGCTCATAAGCACGAGCATTGCAGCGCCATCGTTAAGCCCGGAGGCATTTGCCGCGGTAACAGTTCCATCCTTTTTAAACGCAGGGCGAAGCTTTTCGACCTTGTCCAAGGTAGTTCCGTACTTGATGTATTCGTCCTTATCTATTACAGTGTCGCCCTTTTTGCCCTGAATTACAACCGGAACGATCTCCTCGTCAAATTTGCCGGCTTTCTGAGCTTCTTCAGCCTTATTTTGGCTTGCAACTGCAAATTCATCCTGCATTTCTCTGGTAATATTCCATTTTTCTGCGATATTCTCGGCAGTTATACCCATGTGATACTTGTTGAATGCATCTGTAAGACCGTCGTTTATCATAGTGTCTATAAGAGTGCCATTGCCCATTTTTGTGCCAAATCTGAGCCCTGCGAGCGCATGCACCGCATTTGACATACTCTCGGTTCCGCCACAAAGTATAATATCCGCATCGCCGAGAGCGATCTGCTGCGCACTGTTGCTGACAGCCCTAAGACCCGAACCGCAGATGATATTTAGCGTCATTGCAGGCACTTCAACAGGTACGCCCGCTCCTATGGAAATCTGCCTTGCTATGCCCTGTCCCTGAGCTCCTGTGAGGACTCCTCCTATAAGAACATCCTCGACGTCCTTTGGCTCTATTCCAGCTCTTTTAATTGCTTCTTTGGCAGCGATAATTCCGAGTTCCACAGCGCTCAACGAAGCGAGCGCTCCTCCATATGAACCGATTGGCGTTCTCGCCGCCGAAGCGATTACTACATTCCTCATATTGCTATTCCTCCTTAAAATTGACTGCAAATGGAAAGTCTGCTAAAGTCTGAGACCACCGTTTACAGATAGATTATGACCCGTGATAAAAGAAGATTCATCGCTTGCAAGGAACAATGCTGCGTCTGCGATCTCTTCCGGTTCGCCAAGTCTGCCGAGCATTGTCTTTTCTCTGATAGGGTCGAGTACCTTGTCAGGAACGGTCTTCATCATATCGGTATTGATAAAGCCCGGAGCTATGCTGTTAACTCGCACAGCTGCGCCCTTTCTCGAAAATTCTTTTGCCCAGCTCTTCATCATGCCTATTACGCCCGCTTTTGTCGCCGCGTAATTTGTCTGGCCGACATTACCGTATTCGCCTACAACTGAGGATACGTTAATAATGCTGCCCTTGCCCTTCTCCATCATTATTGGTGCAACAAGCTGAGTCAGCATATAAACTCCCTTGAGGTTTACGTTGATTACTTCATCCCACATTTCGTCGGTCATTTTGTTTATAAGTCCGTCGCGCGTAATTCCGGCATTATTTACAAGAATGTCAATAGTGCCGTACTTTTCATAAACATCTTTTACAAAATCCTCAACGGATTTTCTGTCAGTTGCATTGACCTGGTATCCGACGATATTTGCCTGCTCAAATTTCGGAACAGATGTAGATGCTGTCGCAATAACCATCTTTGCACCCTCTGCGGCAAATTTTTCGCATATAGCCTTTCCAATCCCTCTTGAACCGCCCGTGACGATTGCAATTTTTCCTGATAATCTCATAGTACCTCCGTTTTAAAATTATTTTCTGATTTCTACAAGCTTCTTTGAAAGTTCTTCCTCGGCTTTTTCGAGTTCTCGCCTTGCAGCTTCTCTTCTTGCCTTGCCTTCTGTCTGAATATTCGCGACCTCGTCAAGTGTTTCTATAAGCATCCTGTTTGTCGCCGCAAGCGTTTCCATATCGACAATGCCTCGCTCGGATTCCTTTGCAGTTTCAACGGTTGCCATTTTGAGCTTTTCGGCATTGCTTTTTAACATTGCATTGGTGTATTCCGATGTTTCGCGCTGCGCCTTCATAGCGCTTTCCGAATGATTTAATCCAATCGCTATAAGCATCTGCGCTTTCCATAGCGGTATGGTATTTACAAGAGTCGACTGGATTTTTTCGGTCATCATGGTGTCGTTATTTTGAACCAGTCGAATCTGCGGAGCCATCTGTAGGGAAATCATTCGCGTCAGCTCGAGGTCATGCAGCTTTTTTTCAAATCTGACGATTGCGTTATTGAGGTCGTTTACCTTTTGCGCATCTTCGGGAAGTCCGCTCTTTTCCGCTTCTGCCATCAGCTTCGGCAGTTCGTTTTCGCGCACATTTTTCAGCTTCATTTGACCTGCAAGTATGTACATAGTGAGTTCTTTGTAATGCTCAAGATTTTTTTCGTATAATTCGTCGAGCAAAGCAACGTCTTTTAACAAAATAATCTGATGATTCTCAAGGTTTTTTACGATTTTGTCAACATTTGCTTCGACCGAGTCGTATTTTGCCTTCAAAACAGAGAGCTTATTTCCCTGTTTTTTCAAAAAACCAAATAATCCTTTCTTTTCCTCTTCGCCCTGATCGAAATTCTTTAGCTCCCCGACAAGATTCGCCATCATATCGCCGACCTCGCCCATATCCTTTGCCTTGACATTTTGCAGCGCGGTATCGCTGAAGCTCGCTATCTTCTGCTGCGCCTGCGCCCCGTACTGCAGGACGAGCTCGGAAGAGGTGATATCTATCTTCTTTGAAAAATCCTCAACAGCCTTTTTCTCGGCGTCCGTCAGCTTAGATTCGTCGATATCAAGTTTCTCCTTTGGCGGCGCCTGCGCCTCCTCCACCGGTTTCTCTTCTCCGAGCGTAAGGGTAATAGTATTTTTTTCTTCCAACTCATCCTCCTATTGTTTATTGCAGGTCAAAATCTTCGAGCACAAGCGTCTTCATCGCCGCTTCATCACCGCCGAAAACCCTGCCTGACTGTTTTATTATAGCAGCTTCCACTACATTTCGCGCAAGTCTTCCGTTTGAACGTTCATCTTTATTTTTTGCGCCTAAAAATTTTTTGAGAGGTTCTAAAACCGCACCATCAATTATATAGTCCTTGTGCCTTGCGATCGAGATCGCAATCTTCAGCAGCTCTTCCTCGCTGTAATCGTCAAAATGCACGCTTTTCGGGAAGCGCGACCTGAGACCGGAATTTGATGTAAGAAAAACCTCCATTTCATCAGAATACCCCGCCAGAATAACCATTAAATTGTCGCGGTTATCCTCCATACCTTTTACAAGAGCGTCGATCGCCTCCAGTCCAAAGGAGTCGTCCCGCCCTCTGTACAGGGAATATGCCTCATCTATAAAAAGTACGCCGCCGAGCGCGCTTTTTATCACATTCATCGTAAGCGGCGCAGTATGACCCACATATCTTCCGACAAGATCGGCTCTTGTAACCTCAACCAGGTGACCCTGTTCGAGAGCGCCTATCGCTTTCATCAGCTTTGCAACAAGCCGCGCTATAGTGGTCTTTCCTGTGCCGGGATTGCCCGTAAAAATCATATGTCTGGTCACAGCATCAGATTTAAGACCCATCCTGCGCCTCACAGCGCCGGCTTTTACAAGATTTTCCAAAGAATAAAGATATTCCTTAACCTCATCAAGCCCGACGATTTCAGAAATCTCTGCCTTTATCGCGTCTATCTCGCCGGCAGAACTCACTATATCGATTCTGTCGCCGCCCACATACTGTATCGCAAAAACGCCGTCGTACAAAATCTCTGAATCCTGACCGATCCGCGCGACGGAATTATCAAAAAACTTTGTCTTTATTGCGCTCAGAGCGCCTATAAAGCTATGGACTCCATTAAACGAGTCGTACATATCAACGAGCGCATCGCAGACGCCGTCCGCTATTTTTACCTTTGCTCTGCTGACGCTTTCAAGGCTGACCTTCATATCCGAAAGCAATTTTTCCGCCACTGCCCGCAGTGATTGTTCATCAAATGCAGTCGTCGCAACGATATCCAAAACACTCTCCGCCACATCTCTTCCGTAGACATCGATCAGCGCCTGTTTCTTTTTTTCAGAAATAAAAATCAGCAATTTGTCATTTCCGTGAAATTCGCTGATATGGCTGCGGCTCAACGTTTTTTCGGACTCCTGGAGCAAGCCGTTTTTTTGGACATAACGCTTATTCAGCTTGAAAAAACCTTTTTTTATCAATTCTCCAAGCATGCCGTTTATATTTATATGCGCTCTTTCAAAGTTTTCCACAACAATAATATGGCTTTCTCCGTAAAGTGCAGAAAATACATCCTGTACAAAAACACCCTCGCTTGAATTTTCCTGATAATCCGCCATATCGAGTCTGAAAACCCCGATACCGGACGCCAGCCTGCCGTTTGCAGCTTCGATTGCCTTTTCCACCAGCAAATGCCTGCCTGAACCCCGCGCTCCATAAACATAAATAACGCCGCGAAGCGCGCTCGAACCATTCCCCCGTGTGTATGGGCGCATAAAGCCTTCGATGATATCGGCTACCGCGCCGCTTTGCCCTATGACATCTTGCTCCACAGCCCTTTGCATATCTTCCGAAACTCTTTTGATATCTATCGGAAGAATCTCGTTCCACTTGCAGGATGACAAATCCGAACCTTGTTCTGAAACCGGGTTAGAAGCGACGCCAAAATCTTTGGCGATTTGCGCCTTTAGATCGCTGATATCCACCTCTTCGGAGATTTCCTGCATCGTCCGCTGATTTTCAAGCAGTGTGTCAAGCAGCTCTGTTGCCTCTTTATTTGAAGAAACCTCGCTGAAATCCGCCCGGATCTTCTGCGAAATTTTTTCGGAATTTTCGCGCAGCCTTTCGAGTTCCGAGGAACTGGTATGTATGTTCATTCCTCTGTTCTTGCCGAGCACCTGCTTCATCAGCTCTTCTTTTGAAATAGGGGTGTTCTTATCCTTAGCCATTAATATGTACCCTGCTTAGCACAGCCTCTCTGCTGTATGTCAGCGCTTCCAGGACATAAATTCTCGCATCCTCCTGAGCGATCAATCCCGCAGCGGTTAGGTTTGTTTTTCTGTTAATTTTTGACAATTTTTCTTCGAGCCCAATCAGGTCGTTGCGCGAGCCTGCGGCCATTTTCAGGTAATTGTTTATCTGGCTGTTGAAGCTCTGAACATAAATTGCGGCGGCATCGCTGCCAAGTTCGTAATTCTTAACATAATTAACGAAGTGTTCGTAACGCGAGTCTGAATTTATATGACTCCCGATAAATCTCGGTTTGTTAAATATTGTCATTTGCCAATAATTCCTTTTCTTCTTCTACCACTTTGTCCAGATCGTCGTATATATCGAAACTGTTTCCCACTACTCCGTCTTTTTTGAGAATGCTTTGAAGCGTCTTTGCGTCCGCGGTGATATCTATCATCTCACCGCCGTAGTAATCGCTCGAAATACTCACAAGCGCTTCATTTATCATACCCACCGTCTCGGTAAGACGCGATTTTGTCTCTATATAGTCTCTGCTGAGCGGCGCATTCTCGCCAAGATTCATAAACTTTGTAAGCATCGACATTAAGATTGGAAGATAATAATCGTAGAGTTTGCGAAGCTTTTCCGAATCCGGATACTTAAGCTCAATACTGTGAACCCCGCCGAGCAGACGTGTTGTCCTGCTTAACGCCTCCGAAATCGGCACATCATCGATTCCGTCGTTGATTTTATCGAGTCTCTCTATGTAA
Source organism: Acidaminobacteraceae bacterium (assembly GCA_041781135.1). Taxonomy (GTDB): domain Bacteria; phylum Bacillota; class Clostridia; order Peptostreptococcales; family Acidaminobacteraceae; genus JAUMXJ01. Next base: position 71,316 of record JBHAZV010000026.1, on the reverse strand, counting down.
CTCTGCGCCTTGGTTTTTGTGCTAAGCCCGCTGCTTTCCGGCTGAGGCGTCACCTGAACGGGCTTTTTCCCGCGGATGAAATCCAAAATCTCGGTGCTCTTGTCCGCGTGCTCTCCCGACAAGTTTTCCAATGTAGCGACAGCTTCTCCCTTGTACCACAGCACTAAGTCTCCCAGACCGAGAAACTTATCGCCGCGCGGTCTGAGATACAATTCTTCAGATTTGATGATCAGTTTGTCGTTTGTTTTGAAAAAACGGGACAGCGCGAGCTCGATTTCTCCTTTTTCGCCTTCATTTAAGTATTTATCTATACTTCCGTATGATTTGCGATGCTTTTTAGAAACATTCCGGCTGCTTGAAGAATTGCTCAAAATTTTTATTAAAAAAACCACGCCGAGTAATATGCTTACAATCGAAATAACTCCGCTGAAAATAAACCCGAATATCGCCGAAAAAATGCCCGTGAATCCAAGTAGGAAAAACGAAACTGCCCGCAAAAAAAACGTTCCCACAATTGCAAGCATTCCAAACTTTATTGCAAACTTAATCACTCTATTCAAATCCATATTAAGATTATACCACGATTATGCAAGCTTATGAGCGGCTGCTTCATCGAGCAGCAGCACTACATCCTGATGAAGCTGAAGAATAGAAGCCGGAACTCTTGGAGTAACTTCTCCCCTCACCATCTTATAAACCGCATCGGCCTTATTTGCTCCGGTAGCGATAATAACGATTTTTTTTGCTCCCATGATAACGCCCATCCCGACCGTGATCGCCTGCTTTGGTACATCGGCTTCGCTGTCGAAAAAGCGTGCATTATCGCGAATGGTCTGTTCGTCAAGAGATGTTATATGCGTTCTGCGTATGAATACATCGTCAGGCTCATTAAATGCAATGTGTCCATTGCTGCCTATGCCCAAAATTTGTATGCCGATACCTCCGGCAGCAGCTACCGCTTCATCGTATGCCCTGCAATCCGCATCTGGATTCGCTCCGTCAGTATATGGAACGTGAGTGCTGCCATCCTTGAAATTTACCTTACTGAACAGATTCTCATCCATAAATCTGTGATAGCTCTGCTCGTGATTTATATCTATTCCGACATATTCGTCAAGATTGTAGCTGACCGCGTCAGCAAAGCTGATCTCTCCTGCGCTGCAAAGCCTCGCCAGCTCATTGTACATTCCTACAGGCGTAGAACCTGTTGCCAGTCCCAAAACAATGCTTGGGTTTGCCTTGATTTCATCTGCTACAATTTTTGCCGCTTCCTTGGAAACTGTATCGTAGTCCTTGAGTACGATTATTTTCATACTTCCTCCTTATTATTTTAATCGGTAAGCAATTTTCTGTGTTCATCATCGGTGTGAGTGACATGGTCCACGCCCTGCGCTAAGATCAAATGGACGTGCGAATCATAAATTGAGTAAAAAACTCTCTTTCCGCTGCGTCTGCCAATGACAAACTGCTCCTGCCTGAGTATCCTAAGCTGATGTGACACGGTCGACTGCGGAAGCTTAAGCTCGTTTGCAATATCCTGAACCGGCCTTTCGCAGCTACCGAGAGCGAACAATATCCTAAGCCGCGTCGGCTCACCGATAGTCTTAAAAAACGAAGCCATCCTCTGAATCTTATACTCGTTCATTTCTTCCATTTTATACCTCTCAAGAGTATTTTATCAAATCAAATGCCAAAAGCCATGCAATTTTATGAATTTAACATAAACAAAAACAGTAACGTTACACCAAATACAATCCGGTAATATCCAAATACTTTGAAGCTGTGCCGTCTAACAAATTTAATCAGAGAACCGATTACTGCAAGCGAAACCACAAACGCAGACAATGAACCGATAGCAAGGATTGAAAGTTCATTCGCAGAGGGGACGATATCAAGCTTTAGAAGCTTGAGCACACTTGCGCCCAGCATTACAGGTATTGCCATTATAAATGTGTACTCCGCCGCCGCCTGACGCGACAACCCGCGCGCAACACCGCCTATTATCGTGGAACCCGAACGCGAAACCCCCGGAAAGACCGCAGAAATAAGCTGAAACACGCCGATCACCGCCGCATCCATATGGCTGATTTCATCCATACCCTTGCCTTTGCCGCCTCCGCGATCAACTATGAGAAAGACTGCGCCGAAAAGCGCAAGCATAATGGAAACCATTACATAATTATAAAAATGAGCGTCTATCCAATCGTCAAACAGAACTCCTACGACCCCAGCAGGAACACAGGAAATCAGTATTTTAACCAAAAGTGCCGCATTATCGCGCAAGCTCCTTGAAAATATGTATTTCGAAAAGTACAGCGCGGCGGCGAGCACTGCTCCAAGCTGGATCACAACAAGAAAAAATACTCTGAATTCCGGCGTTATCCGGAGCGGCACAAATTTTTCGAGTATTATCAAATGCCCTGTTGAACTGATCGGAAGCCATTCGGATATTCCTTCGACTATTCCGTACAAAATCGCTTTAAGCCATTCGATCATAGAAGCCTCCTGAGTCTGGATTCGGCCGCCTTGTAAATGTACGCAGTTGCTGTGCCTGAAATAATCCCTGAAATCAGCAGTATAGGAGCGTAGTATGCAAGCAGATCCATATTGTAAAGCAGCCTGATTACAATAAGCTGTACAAAATTATGCGCAATGCCGCCCGCGACACTCTTCATAAGCAAAGAAATTGCATCCTTTGCCAAATATGTCAGTAACGCGATTACCACAAGCGCAGCAATCCCTCCGCATGCGCTGAGCACAAAAGCCACAGCACCTCTGCCTACCAATGCAAAGAGAGATTTTACCGCCGCGATGCCCATTGCGCTCCAAAACCCGCAAAAAAAGAAGGCGAACATCACGACGATATTCGATACTCCAAGCTTTACCCCTGCAATCGGAATAAGAGGCGACATAAAGGATTCCGCTATTCCGAGCACAATCGCCAATGCCGAGAGCATCCCCAATCTTGCAATACTATTTTTCAATTCCGGCACGCCTCAGCGCGGAAATAAGCGCCAACCTTGCAATAACATATGAGGCAATTGCCGCAATAGCGACAGCGCCAAGCGAAAACGGCAGCGAATCGCTGTAAACAAATGAGAAGTCAGTTATGCAAATCGAAAATGCACAAGCGATATTGAATAAAAAATAGGCGATGCTGCTGGTGGCGAGAGATTTTTTTCTTTTTGAAAACAGTACTACAGCTTCTCCTGCCAATGTGCCAACCATTACACAAAGAGCATTGGAGAGCGGATACGGTGCAATCAGCGCATAAAATGCCAGTCTGAAAATTGCCTGAGCCGCAACAACGCCGTTAGAGCCGGTCTTCGCCGCAATAAACACAAAAATCAGGTTAGTCAAAAGATATGATATTGCAGCGCCATATGCGCGAAACCCGCCGGAAAGTCTAAGCACCGCAAAATCTATTGCCGAAATAATAATAGCAAAAAAAACTACCTGAAAAATTTTTCTTGAATTCATCCGTCCTCCATCTAAAAAGGGTGGTCGCCCACCCCTAATCTTACTTTTTCAGCAGGGCATCTACTTCGCCCAGCAGATTCACAATCTCCGGTTTGCTGAGCTGTGCATCTGCACCCACCGATTCTCCCTTGTGCCTTAAGGTGTCTGTTATAAGAGATGAAAATATAACCACCGGGAGATTTTTCAAAATTTTATGCTCCTTGATCCGCTTCGTAAGCGCGTGACCGTCGAGCACAGGCATCTCTATGTCGGTTATTACCAAATTGACTTCGCTTGTAAAATTTGACCCCTTGAGTTCCGCCATCTCCTCCAAAAATTCAAAAGCCGACTGGCCGTTTTCGAACAGCTTGATATTCTTTACGCCTGCCTTGGTGAGCGTGCTAAGTATTACATTTCTTACTGTAGTAGAATCGTCTACAACCATTATTTTATAGTGCGAACGATCCTTTTGAACAATTTCGGCGGCCATACTCTCGTGGATTCCCGATTTCGGATTTATATCCATTACGATTTTTTCAAAATCAAGAAGCATAACTATATTGCCGTCAAGGTCGATATTGCCTATTACGAGCGAATTTTCGCTGACGCTGTCCGGCTTGGTAATCTTGTTCCAACCGATTTTATATATTCTCGAAACAGTATCTATTGCAAAACCGACCTTAAGCTTATTGAATTCGCACAGAAGTATCATTGAACCGATTGCATCTGTCCTCGGATTTCTGTCGAGCACATAGCGCAAATCCACAATTGGAATCATTTCGCCTCTGTTCAGCGTTACGCCGGCGACAGAGGAAGGCGCATTTGGAATCTTGGACAAATTTTTAAGTTTCCAAAGTTCTTTTACTTTTATGACATTGATCGCATAGCTCTGTCCGCCCACCTTAAAATGGAGAACCTCAACCTCGCCTGTACCGCTCTGAAGCAAAATACCCGTTTCCATAGCACCTCCCGCCGTTTATTCGTTATTTATTTAATTATGCCCATCTCTTTGCCGACTTTTGCAAACGCGGCAACCGCTCTGTCGATCTGCTCTTTTGTGTGTCCGGCAGTCACCATGCACCTGACCCTTCCCGTTCCCCTCGGAACTGTAGGGAATACGATTGCAGATACAAATACTCCATTCTCTAAAAGCTTTTTGGAGAATTCGAGACTCTTGGCTTCTTCGCCGATTATTACCGGAGTGATCGGAGTTTCGCTGTGTCCTGTATTAAATCCGTATTTTCCGAGTTCGGCCTTGAAATATTTTGCATTGTCCCAAAGCCTGTCCGAATATTCGGATGTACTTGAAAGCAAGTCTACTGAAGCAGTGATTGCAGCTATTGACGCAGGTGTGAGCGCTGTACTGAAAAGTATTGGTCTTCCCCTGTGGAGCAGCCATTCCTTCATAAGCTTTGAGCCTGCCACATAACCGCCTACAACGCCTATCGCTTTGGAGAGAGTTCCCACGATAAAATCGACTTTTCCATGGAGATGGAAGTGGTCTACCGTTCCTCTTCCATTTTCACCGAGCACGCCCGAACCGTGCGCGTCGTCGACATATGTCATACAGTTATACTTTTCTGCAAGAGCGACAATCTCAGGGAGCTTGGCAATATCGCCATCCATCGAGAACACGCCGTCTGTTATAATCAAACAGTTGCGGTAATTTGCTCTCTTTTCCTGGAGGACTTTTTCGAGATCAGCCATATCCGAATGCTTGTAAACGCCCTTGTCCGCCTTTGAAAGCCTGACTCCGTCAATAATAGACGCGTGATTAAGTTCATCTGATATGATGAGATCGCCTTTCTCTGTAATTGCCTGAATAGTTCCGGCGTTGCAGTTAAATCCCGACTGAAAGACAACCACAGCCTCTTCGCGCTTGAATTCTGCCAATTTTTCTTCAAGTTTTTCGAGCAGATCTGTGTTTGCGACAATTGTCCTTACAGCGCCTGCGCCTGCGCCATGAGAATCCACACCCTTGTGTGTAGCTTCTATGAGCTTAGGATGGTTCGCAAAACCGAGATAGTTGTTTGAAGATAGGTTGATTACCTGTCTTCCGTTAAGCGTGATTTCCGCGTTGTTAGGGCCCGAAATCACCGGGAGCTGCCTGTAAACTCCCTGATCCTTGAGTTCCTGAATTTTTTCCTTAAAAAATTCGTCTGATCTTCTCATACTTCCTCCAAATCCGCAATATTATCTGTTTTTAATTTCTTCTATTGCCCACAACCAATATTCTATCATTTCATCGTCAAAAATAAAAGTCCCATTGTCAATTTTTGACTGGATTTTATCAATATCAGAGACAAACCCGGTGTTGCCTATATTAATCAGCGCGTTTCGTTTATAAATACGGGCAGGCCGCCACGCGAAGCCCATACTGCCAAATTTTCGCTTAAATGCCTTGTTGCTGAGAGCCAGTATTTCCAAGGCGTCTACATAGCATTCCAAAGCGTCGCGGCAGCTTGGCGAATTGTGCGGACATACCTGCTGACACACTGAACAGCCATACAATCTGTCGCCAATAGATCGCCTTAATTCCCGAGGTATGGGCTTTGAGCTTTGGGTGATATACGATATGCATCTATCAACGCCTTTTAGCAAAGCATTTGTCGGACAAAATTTTACACATTTTTCGCAATTTTCGCACGGCTGAAAAGTATCGTTGCTATCTCCCTCTGAGATAGCCCGCCGCAGCGGTTCGAACAAATCATCGCCATTCGGCGGCTCCACCAGCACATACCCTATAAAATGCTGCGTACCGTATTCTCTATTTATAATCAGACCATTTTTTCCAAGTGCACCAAGCCTGCAATATTCGGCGATTGCACGATCGTCAAGTCCGGAATTATCAACACACAGTGTATAGTCTCCGCAGAGCGCCGGCGCAACGCTACTCCTACGAAGTAAATCGAGCATTTTTTGAAGTTCGCTTCGCACATCCGCATGGTAGTCAGTTCCCCATGCAAAAGGTTCGACATAACTCAGCAAATCGCACCCGAGCCGCTGCTGCGCAATCTTTTTCCCCGCAGAGCTCCTTTCGAGCCGCTGCATATCGCTGTAAGGCAGCAAAAGCGCCAGAATTATCATATCTCCATTGCGTCCGGTATATTTTGAAGAAATAATGCCCAGCCCCCACTGCTTTATCCCAACAGATTCGAGCAATGGGGTAAGCTGATTATGCCTGTTTATCACATGCTTCATTTTTACCTGAGCAGTTCGGCGTATTCCGCACTTCTAAGAAGTATGTTGCTGAACGGGACGGCAATCGGGATCGCCGGCAGAATTTTATTGTAGAGATCGGCATCTATCTCTCCGGGATCTATTCCGCCAAACTCCGGTCCAAGCAAAATCGAAAGATCCGTTCCTGCGCCGAGGTCCCATGCAAATGCATAGACATATTCGGAATCCTCCGCTTGGGCGATACTCAGCATGCTCCGAAAATCCGTGTATGTTATTTCGAGATCCACCCCGCTGCCTGCAAGTATTTTTTCGAGATATTCCGAAAAACTATAGCTCCACTCCGAATCGATAAAGCATAAATATTTAAGTTTACTACCATCGTTAAGAACCTCCTCGACCTCATCAGAAACATTCTGACGGCCTACAGGAAATGTGCTCGTATCAGCGAACCCTGCAAGGTAATCGTCTATAAAATCGCGCTGAACAAGCCTGTCGGCAATCAGCTTCCGGCTTGAGTAATCCACCAGCTGCCCAAAACCCAGCATGTAGACATAGTCACTCGGCCGCTTGATAATTGCGGCTCCTTCGAGGGTTTCCGCCCAGAGCTGAGCATTATTAATATGCGGCAGCAAAAGTATGTCCAGCTCTTTTGACTCGATAGCCTGTCTTGCTGTTTCAAATCCGTAATGCACAAACCTCAGCTTATTAAATTTCTTTGCCGTATTTGACACAAGATCTACACGCTGCGCCGCGCTGTCACCGCTCACAATATAGTAATCCCCATAACTGTCAGCAGAATTTATCGCTCCTTCGGCTATCGGATAAATCGGCATTTTCATGTAGTCACGCTCGAAATTTACTTCTCTGTCGAACTCAAAGCTCACGGAGAGTCCGTCAAATGAAGCCTTTATTATATTGGCATTAAATTTGTTTACATCCTCCGCATATGCGAGCGCAAAATTCCTTGCGACATCCTCGCCGTTCAGGGTATCGCCGAGCTGAGATTTCAGAGGGAGCAGGGTAAGCGTGACAGTATTGCCGTCGATTTTGTGTTCTGCCGCAACATCGGACAAATAAACTGCCGTCAGTTTTATAAGCTGCCTCTCAAATTCGCTTTCCGGGTAGTAGCGCCTGCTTATCTCCGGAATCTCGCCCAAATCAAGCGCTGCAAAATCCCGTTCTTCCGCTTGATGGACAGCGGTTGTGGTTGCAGCAATATTTTTCTCGCCGCTGCAGCCCGAGAGCAGCGCTACAATCGCAAAACAAACCAAGACTACGGCTCTTATATATTTATGCATCTGTCAAATCCCTATAATCAATGAGTAAACAGGCTGCCCCCGATAAACTCCCTTATAATTGAGTTCTTGGGAATTGCACTCTCATCTTCCATGCTGACAAAATATTTCAAAAATTTAATGAGCAGGTGTGCCTGCTGATATTCCGGCTCCTGTTCGCTTATTTCCTCAAGCAGCGGCATTGCGTGCTTCTTCAACACCGCCAGCTCATACGGCAGCGCCGAATTAAATATTGCGTCCGCGGTTTCCTGAAATGGAAATATATATTTTTCTTCACCGCGGCGGACAGAAGACCACATCTGTATTGTACGCCGCGCATCATGCCCTCGGTATGTGTTGTCGCGGACAATCCGCCTTATCATCCTCGCCTGAGTAGTCGGAATGCGGTTATGCTCATCTATATTGAGCAGCGTAAGCGCAGAAATATAAATTTTATATTTATCGCGTTTATACACATTTGGCGTGAGCTTGTCATTCAGACCGTGAATCCCCTCGATTATAATCGGCTGATCTTCATCTATCTTCATTTTTTCGCCGGTAAGCTTTCGTCTGCCTTCGGTAAAATCAAATCTGCCGACCTCTATCTCTTCGCCGTCGAGCAGCTTGTTTATATCCTCGCCAAACAGCCTGACATCTACTGCATCCAAGCTTTCGAAGTCATAATCGCCATTTTCGTCTCTCGGCGTAAACTGCCTGTCTACAAAATAGTCGTCGGTGCCGATGGTAACAGGGCGCAGTCCATTGACCCTGAGCTGGATTCCAAGACGCTTGGCAAATGTTGTCTTTCCCGATGACGATGGCCCTGCAATCAGTATTACTTTTTTGCGCTGTCTCGTAATTTCGTCGGCAATCTCGGCAATCTTCTTTTCCTGAAGCGCTTCGGCGATCATTATAAGTTCCTCATACCTGTTGTTCTTTATGAGGTCATTGAGATTATACACATACGAAATCCCAAGAATTTTAAGCCAGTCATCCATTTCGGTAAACACGCTCGCCATCTTCGGGGTTTCTTCAAATTCAGGTATGGAATTCGGACTGTAATGAGTAGGATGGCACAGTATTACTCCGTCACCGTACTTGATTAAATCAAAGCTCGTAAGATACCCTGTGCTCGGAACCATGTATCCATAAAAATAATCGTAAAACCCATCCAATTCGTATAGTTTTATATAGTCAGAATCCCGGTATTTCAGTATTTTAACCTTTGAGTCCATCTTTTGCTTTCGCAAAATCGCTTCGGCTTCAGATTTCGAGTACCTGCTTCCGATAAATGGCAAATCCCTGCGGACATATTCCTCCATAACTTCCTTGATTTTTCGGCACTCATCATGTGTAATATGCCTCTGCCCTCTGTTGATTGTGCAGTAAAGCCCCTTGCTCAGCGAATGCGAAACTTTGATTTTAGAACTGTTTATGACCTCGCGCGCCGCTCTGATCATCAAAAACGCAAGCGAACGCTGATATACCTTGGCGCCTTCCGCATCTTCGAGCCCAAGAAGCTCCACTTCGGATAAATCACATATTTCAGCGGTCAGTTCTCTCAGGAGATTACCTGCCCGCGCCACTACGAAGCGTTTGTCCGAAACCCTTTGCGCAAGTGATTCGAGAGTATCGTCATGTTTTACGTCAAATTTTCCTCTTCCCCTGACCTCAATTTTATGCATAAAACCTCCTGCATTATAAACTTCTATTTGAATTTTTCGCTTAAAATTCGGCTAAAATCTGCATCCTCCGCCTTGTAGCACTCTCCGAAAACCCTTACCTCGGAGCACCTCAAAAATGGAGCCCTTCTCCCAAAAAGCATTTTTTTGGAGCCATACTTGATATCGCCGGCAATGGGATGTCCGATTGCCGCGAGCGAAGCTCTTATCTGATGTGACTTTCCCGTAATAAGTTCAGCTCTGACAAGTGTGTAGCTTTTGTCGATACTGTATTTTAATGAACAGAACTTAGTCCTGACAATACTGCCGGACATACCATCGGCATCTGCGCCGAACTCCCCTGCATCGCCTCGAAAAACCTTGACATCCTTCAAACACGCCTTATTGAGCGCCTCGTCCTTATGGTAGCCGGCTGCGATAATTCCGGATCCTTCAAGCTCGCCTTCCACAATGCATTCATATATTCTGTCCACCCTGCCGGCGCGCATTTCTTCGCCGAGAGCCTTTAGCGTGCTGTAATTCTTTGCGAACAACACAACTCCGGAGGTTCCCCTGTCAAGTCTGGAGATAGCAGCAGGCTCAAAGTATCTATCTATGTAATTGGAAAGATAGGCTTTAACGACAGAGGTAAGGTCGCTGCTGTCGCTTTTATCCGCACTGTGAGTCAGCATACCCGCCGGCTTGGAAACTGCAAGCAGATTTTCGTCCTCATAGATTATGAGTCTACCGACGTCCACGGCGGCAGCCGGCGCCCGATTTCCGGTCCCCCTGAGCTGCTTTAGATTCTCATCGGAAAGAAATACCTCAAGCACGTCGCCGAAATTCACAAAGACAGAACCTTTTGTGACCCTCCCTCCGTTCAGCTTGAAGCATTTTTTTCGGAACAGCTTATTTATCTGCGCCCAGCTTGCTGCCGGAAGCACTCTTGAGACAAGCCTGTCGAGGCGCTGGCCGCTCTCGTTGCCGCCTATTTCAATTCTTAACAATATCGCTCCAAAACTATTCTCTGCCGCCGCCGGAGAGAATTCTGATAATCGTTTCGAGGTCGTCGGTCGGAAGGAGCTCGTATGTTCCGACCCTCAGAGAAGTATCTACGCCCATTTCCGCGGCTTTTTTCAAAAATTCATCTACGCTGCTGATAAGCCCTAAATCAAGCAGGTTTGCGGCGATATCCTGCCCATATTCCCCCTCTTTTACTACAAAGCGTACCGGTTTTGCCTCGGTCGTTGTTGTAGTAGTTGTGGTGGTCGTCGTGGTAACGGTAGTCGTCGTAGTGGTAGTGGAATCCGCCGATTCGCTCGAAGAATTTCCGTCTGCGGAAGATTTAATCACAATTCGTTCGTCAAGATTGATATTCATGGTATCGTCTATCTTCCATGTAACAGAAAAAACAAGCACCGCGATTATTGCAATCGCAATGATTATATCCTTTATATCAAAAATAAAATCCTTTATTTTTTCGAACATAACTCCTCCAAAATCCTTCTCAGGTAATTATACCATCAACCGGCCATAATCAGCAAGGCGAGCTCGTCGGAGGTGAGTTCCCTGCTTTTGCCCTCCGGAAGATTCGGATCGAGCTCGAGCGCGCCGATGCTGACCCGCCTGAGAGCTTTAACCCTGACCCCTACAGCTTCAAACATTTTTTTGACCTGATGGAATTTCCCTTCTGTAATTACAAGCTCCGCGCGAGTGCGGCCACAATCCGCTGTCACGCTCACCGCCCTGCACCTGTACAATTTTTTCTTTGCTTCTATTTCTACGCCGTCAAGCAGCCTTTGTTCAGCTTCCCCGCTCAGCGGAGCGCTCAAATCCGCTACATATCTTTTGGGTATGTTTTTGGCGGGCGATGTTATTGAATGTGCAAAATCACCATCATTGGTAAGCAGCAACAGCCCTGTCGTATCTATATCGAGCCTTCCGACCGGAAATGGCGCATAATGCACATATTCTTCAGGAATCAATTCGCATACAGTTTTATGAAAATCGTCCTCAGTTGAGGAAATATAGCCGGCAGGTTTGTTTAACATCAAATAAACATGAGGCTTATACTCAACCAACTCGCCATTATGCTTCACGGAGTCCACCCCTATGCGAACCTTTTCAAAGCCCGAAAATGCCAATTCATCGCCAATACAAACTCTGCCGTTTCTTATATCGCGCTTTATTTCGCTTCGGCTGCCTCTACCCATATTGGCGAGATATTTATCTATTCTGATCGTGCTATCGCTGCTCATATCGAATATCTGAAAAATCGTCCTCTTCCTGCAGCAGACGCGCTGCGATCCTGCGGCATTCGCGCCTTACCCTTTCTTCGTCAAAAGTCAGTATCACTCTGTCCTTCATAACATAGCTTCCATCCACCATTAGGTGCGCAACATCGCACGCTGCGGCAGAATAAACGATTGCAGACAGCAGATTGCCATGCGGCGTAAGATTTGAAGCATCAAGGTCCAAAAAAGCGATATCGGCAAGATAGCCCGCCTTAAGCACGCCAAGGTCGCTGTAGCCCGCGGAAAGCGCGCCGCCAAGAGTCGCAGCCCTGAGCGCTTCCTCGGGAGAAATATCATATACGAGGGCGGCTATATGAAGCTCCTCGATCATATTTACATTGTTGTTCGACGATGCACCATCGGTTCCAATAGCAATATTTATTCCTCGCAAAAGCATATCGCGCACGCGAGCCGCGCCATTTTTCAGTTTGAGATTGGAGCTTGGATTGAGCAGCACATTAACGCCCTTTTCGGCAAGAATGTCGAGGTCTTCGTCGCTGAGCTTGACACAGTGCGCTGCAGCTGTGCTGCCGGATAACACTCCCAAATTTGCAAGGCGCTGCACCGGGCTGATTCCATAACGCTCAAACGAACCTCTAAGCTCGTCGTCGCTCTCGGAGAGATGTATATGGTAAAACGTACCAAGCTCGTCCGCAAGACGCTTTGCACGGATAAGCCCATCGTCACTGCAAGTATATGGAGCATGCGGCGCTATCTCTATTCGGACCCTGCCGTTCCCGCTGCCATGGCATTTTTTATAGATTTGTCCTGAAATATCTATTTTTGCAAAATGCTCATCATTTTGAATTATCATACCCTGCGCCAGAGAACCGCGAATCCCGCTGAGCACAGTAGCTTCCGCCACCCGATCCTCCATATCGTACATATCTCTGTAAGAAGTGCAGCCACTTCGTATAAGTTCAGAAATTCCGAGCAGCGCGCCATAATAAATATCGTCTGAGGTGAGCTGTTCCTCAACGGGCCAAATTTTTGTCTGCAGCCATTCCATAAGAGGCAGACCGTCCGCTATATTGCGCAACAAACCCATGCTTATATGGGTATGTGCGTTAAAAAGCCCCGGAAAGGCAAGATATTTGAATCCAAAATCCTCAATATTCTCCTGAGGAACCGCGACTGCAAAATCTTCCGGAATTTTGCCTACACTGACGATTCTGTTGTTTTCAATACAGATATCTCCGCGCACCGGAACAAATCTGCCGCCTTCCTCGGCAATTATATTTAGATTTTTTAATATTTTCTTCAAGCAACCTCCTCAGCGTACGGACAACTCCCCTCACCGGATACCTGCTCCACCAATCTGCGCACTTCCGCCCTGACCACTCTTGCGATTTCGTTTGTATCATCGCCGAGCTCATCAGTGCACAGCAGCTCGCCGACATTTAGAGTAACTGTTCCGCCGTGAATAATCAAAGAACCCTTGCGCATGATTTCCCGCGCACCTGAAAACCCTATAGGCTGAACGCCTACGCCGGTCTTTGTTGCGAGTCTAAACGTTCCTGCCTTAAAATCGAGCAGTACACTTGTTTTAGCACGCGTTCCCTCCGGGAAAACCAGGTACGAAATTCCGCTGCGAATATTTTCCTGTGCCTTCATAAGTTGCTTAACCTGCTGTTTTAAGTTATCTCTGTCGATAAATACACAGCCAAGCTGCTTCATAAGCCAGCTAAGCACCGGAATTTTCAGATTTTCGATTTTGGATATAAATGCCAATGGATGTGGAAGTACTGCAATGGCAACTATAACATCAAACAGGCTCGTGTGATTTCCAATATACAGGGTTGGAGCGCGGTTTATTTCCGCTCCGGTGACGCGCACCCTCACGCCACCAACAAAAAGCATAAACCGCACAACTACTGCAAGCACGGCGTTTGCCGCCTCAACCCTGCTTTTTCCAAACAAACTTGCCAAGAGTATCGCCGGAACTGCAAGCAGCAGCACAATCACTAAAAATACGGCAAATATGCCCGTTCGCAGCAAATCTATAACAATCATCATTAACCTTCGTAGTTATGATAAATAGCCTGAATATCGTCATGATCCTCAAACATATCTATCATTTTATTCATATTCTTTATGTCTTCTTCCTTTGTAAGCTTAACCATGTTTGACGGAAGATAACGAAGCTCAGCCATCGAGAATGTGTAGCCTTTTTTGGAGAGATAATCCCTGGTGGAAGCAAAATCCTGCACTTCGGTGAGCACCTCGATGTAGCCCTCCTCCTGCGAAAAATCGCTCGCACCGGATTCGATTATGTCGTTTTCGACATCTTCGATATTTACGCCGTCTGAAAGCTCGACCGCAAGCACGCCTTTGCGCTCAAACATAAACGTAACGCAGCCGTTTGTTCCAAGATTTCCGCCGTACTTGGAAAAATATGACCTTACGTCAGCTGCGGTGCGATTGGTATTGTCGGTAAGGCATTCTACGATTATCGCGACTCCTCCCGGCCCATAACCTTCATACATAAGCTCGGTATACACCGCGCCGTCGTTTTCGCCTGCGCCCTTTTTTATTGCACGGTCAATATTGTCATTAGGCATGTTTATTGCCTTTGCTTTTTCAATTGCGCTCATAAGCGCTGCATTGTATTCGGGATCAGCTCCGCCCTCTCTTGCGGCTACCATAAGAACTCTCGCGATCTTGGTGAATTCTTTAGCCTTTTTGGCGTCTTGTTTGCCTTTCCTCTGAATAATATTTCCTATTCTGCCCAAGCTGTTAATCCTCCCATTCCTTGTCGGTGTATTTTAACACAGCAGAAAGCATTCGGCAAATATGAAGTTTCGTTGCTTGCAGGTTATTAAGCGCCAAAATCTAATACAGCCCTGGGCTTGTTTCAAAATAAACCACACTATGCAACGCTCGGCTTATAAGTCATTATATAACCGTTTTCATCGAATGCTGATTCCTGCGGCATTTTGATCGGCCCGATGTACGCTTGAACATGACAAAATACTTGCACTTGAGCCCATATATGCTATGATTGATTTATGTTTAGTCGAAATCACTACGATGCTGCACTGGAAAAACAAAAAACTCTTATAAAGCCGCTCGGTTCTCTCGGAAGACTGGAAGAACTGTCAGCGCGGCTTTGCGGGATATTTGCTGTCTCCAAACCCGTCATTACCGGCAAGGCGCTAATTGTAATGTGCGCTGACAATAATGTGACAGAAGAAAATGTCGCCTCGGCCCCGCAGAGCGTTACAAAAATCCAAAGCCAAAACATTGCGGATTATCGCTCAGGAGCGGGAACTCTCGCAAAATGTGCAGGCGCAAAAATTTATGCAGTGGACATCGGAATTAATTCAGATGAAAAAATCGATGGCTTGATCGAGCGCCGCATTAAAAATGGGGCCTCGAATATAGCTCGCGCAGCTGCGATGACCACTTCGGAAGCAATTCGGGCTATCGAAATCGGCAAGGAGATGGCGCATATGGCATACAGGAACGGCGCCAATCTGATAGCTGTCGGCGAAATGGGAATCGGAAACACAACGCCCGCGGCTGCGATGCTCGCGGTGATTTCCGGCAAAGATCCTTCGGAAGTAGTCGGAATCGGGGCTAATTTTCCCAAAGAGCTGCTTAAACACAAAGCTGATGTAGTGCGCCGCGCGATCAAAGTAAATGCGCCAAACCCCGACGACATATTGGACGTGCTTGCAAAGATAGGCTGCTTCGAAATAGCCGGTATGGCAGGCGTTATACTCGGTGCGTACGAAGCCGGCGCGGCTGTGCTGCTCGACGGATTTATATCTACGATAGCCGGAATCACAGCCGTGCGCATAAATCCGGCAGCGTCGGATATACTGATCCCCTCGCACGCTTCAGCCGAAAGGAGCGCTGCGCTCGCAAGCGAGCTGCTTGGAATAAAGCCATATTTCGACCTCGAAATGAGGCTCGGCGAAGGCTCCGGAGCTGTGCTGTCCTTTCACCTTTGCGAAATGGCGGCGGCGATGCTCAATAATATGAAGACTTTTAACGAACTTGGGGTTTCGGTGATTTGATTGTCATAATAAAATAATATGGAGGAATTATGAAATTAAATGCTTCAGAATTCTTGTTAAGCAAGAAAAAGGATTTGCAGCAAATTGTCAAAAATTTACAAAAAGATTTCAAGTACGTGTCAGTGCTTGGAACAGACGTGACAGGGAAAGATTTTTCAGTACAAACGAGCGGAATACATGTAAGCCCATCCGAAAATGAAGAACGCGGCTTTGTCATAAGGGTGTTCAGCGAAACAGGATTTAGCGAGTATTCATTTACTGATATAGCTTCTGTAGAAAAAGTATGTGCAAAAGTGCGCGAGACTGTGGAATCAGACCGCAAAGCATTTGCCGCAATCGCAGGAAATATCGAATATCCTACCCCACCTCACGATGAGGCTCTAAAAATAGACTACGTAGGTGATGTTGCTGTGCTGCCGCAGGAGGTAAGCCCCCAAGACGTAATTTCGCTTCTGTCTTCGATTCATGACAAGGTCAAAGCCAAATATGACAAAGTGGTACAGCTCTACCTCAACTACTCATACACTCAGGTCAACAAAATTTTTGTATCGGAATCAAAAGATCTCTATCAGAGCTATCTGTATTCAAACAGCTATGCAGTAGCAACTGCAAGGGATGGAGACAATATTCAAGATGATTATTTATCCGTTTCCGGACTTTGCGGCTACGAACTGACTGATCAAATTGAAAAAATTGCCGACGAAGCTGCGACAAGAGCGACAGAGCTTTTATACTGCGAAAAGGTAGAGCCGGGGGAATATGATATAATATGCGACCCTGATTTTACCGGCCTTATTGCACACGAAGCATTTGGACACGGCGCTGAAATGGATATGTTTGTCAAAAACCGTGCAAAGGGAATGGAATATGTCGGAAGGCGCGTTGCGTCTGACAAGGTCGTTATGCACGACGGCGCTGCGGCATACGACGAAGTGTCCAGTTACAAATTTGACGACGAAGGAAATGTTGCGCAAGATACTGTCATAATCGACCACGGCATACTGAAAAACGGAATGTGCGACGAACTTTCCGCGCTGCTGCTGAATACTTCGCCTACCGGAAACGGCAAACGCGAATCCTATAAGCGTAAAGCCTATACGAGAATGACCAACACATTCTTTGAAGACGGAACAGATTCTCTTGAAGATATGATTGCTTCCATAGACAACGGCTACCTGCTCGAAGGACTTGCCTCCGGTATGGAAGACCCCAAAAACTGGGGAATACAATGCGTGGCGACCAAGGGCAGAGAAATCAAAGATGGCAAGCTCACTGGAAAAGTCGTAAGCCCGGTATACCTTACAGGTTATGTTCCGGAACTCTTAGAGTCTGTAACAATGGTATCACCCGGAATAGTAATGTCCGGCTCAGGATACTGCGGCAAGGGCTGGAAAGAGTGGGTAAAGACCTCCACCGGAGGCTCATACATTAAAGCGAGGGGGAAGTTAAGCTAATGATAAACAAAATATTGGAAATGTTAAATAATAATAAAGAAATTTCGGCGTGGACTCTGTCAGAAAGCCTAAATTCGTCAAAAGAACTGTTTTACATAAAGGACAGACTTGATATGAACCGCCGCGCAGACACTCACGAATTTAAAGTAAAGGTTTATGTCGATTTTGAAGATGGAGGCGAAAAGTACAAAGGGCACGCGAGCATCGAATTCGGAGCTTCCACTTCGCCGGAAGAAGCACAAAACAAAATAAATGACGCGATATTCAGCGCAAAATTTGTCAAAAATAAGTGGTATGACTTGCCGGCAAATACAGAAAACGACTATGTCAAAAACACTAAATTCAATAATCTCAGCGAATTAACAAAACTCGGCGGCGAGATTCACAAAGCGCTTTTCAAGGATTACGGAACAAAATCAAAGGTCAATTCATGTGAAGTATTTGCAATAGAAGGCAGCAGGCGTGTTATTACCTCCAAGGGCACCGATGTCGAATACCCTTACAGCGAATTCACTTTCGAAATTGTAACAGATTGCGATACCGGAAAAGAACCCGTGGAGATATTCAACGGATACTACCTAACGCATATCGATATCGCCCGCATCGAGGAAATCGTGCATAAGCAGCTTAAAGAAACAGAGGGAAGAAGCGAAGCGGTCAGAAATGAAAAACTGGAAAATCAGAGAGTTATTATATCCGGCGACGCTGTGGAAGAGCTGCTCTCCTACTACCTTGCGCATGCCTCCGATTCCAGGATATATAGCGGCACAAGCCTTGCAAAGCATGGAGAGATATTTGGAAGCGCCGACGCCGTGCAAAAGCTGAATATCAGAATAAACCCCACTCTTGCGTGTTCTATTGACGCAAGCCCGGTTGACAGCGAGGGCAAAATCCTAAACAACTACATCCTCTTTGACGACAGCAAAGTGGCAAATATCCAGACATCTGCGAGATTCAGCCATTACCTCGGCGTACCAAATATAGGAAGCGCTTCCACATTTGAAGTTGAAGGCGGTGAACTGCCGCTCTCGGATTTTATGCGCGGCGACTATATAGAAATACTTGCATTTTCGTCGTTTATAGTCGAACCGAGCACTGGCGATTTTGGGGGCGAATTCAGACTGGCGAAGGTCGTCAAAAACGGGACGGAAAGCTACATCACCGGAGGCTCAATATCCGAAAATATTATGAAAATCGGTGACAGGATGCGCTTCTCTAAAGAACTTGCCGAGCGCAGACGCTCCATAGCTCCAAAAGCCATTATTATCGATGGTATAACTGTTGCAGGCGAATGATATATGCTTATTCAGCAATCACTTATATTGGCAAACACTAAATAAGCAATACCCAAAAAGGCGAATGCTCGTAAGCGAATAACCGAAAATTCAACTATTACGACATCTGTCAGGCGCGGTTGGCTAAACAAAAATTGGCGATACTTGGTTTGATAACCGAGTATCGCTTTTTTATACATAAAACGATTTTGTGCCGAAGTTCTTTGAACAGGTTACCCAAAACCTCACCGCTGTGTGATTTTTAACTAAACCCATCCAGAACTTTGCAAAGCAAATTACAAACATAGAAAACGGCGTGACATAAGCCACGCCGATCCTTGAAAACAGTCGTTTTCAAACATTTTTTAAAATAATTGTTTATTGTATAATTTTATTTGCACCATGTACTAACTACGCTGCTTTTTCTTCTGAAGAAGCAGTTTGAGGAGGCAACTTGCCTTCTATTGCCTTTGTAGGACATTTTGCTACGCAGGTGCCGCAGTTCGTACATTTATCAAAATCTACAATGGCAACATTGTTAACGACGTGGATCGCGTCGCTTGGACAGTTGCGTTCGCACATTCTGCACGCGATACACGCATTTTCGCAGTTTTTCTTTACATGGCCGCCAATCTCGGTATTGCTGCAATTTACTATAGTGATCTGCTCGTATGGCAGCAATTTGATTATGCCCTTTGGACAAGCCTCCACACACTTATTGCAAGATGTGCATTTTTCTTTATCAACTTCTGCGACGCCATTCGCATTTATTTTGAGAGCGTCAAATTGGCACACCTGCACGCAAGTGCCAAGTCCTATGCAGCCGTATGAACACGATTTAGGGCTTCCGCCGGAAAGCATACTTGCGGCAGTACAGCTTGGATAACCTGCATATTGCGATTTTTCAAAGCACTTCGCGTTGCATAGTACCTTAGCTACTTTGCGCACCGATTCCTCAGCAGCAAGCCCCATAATCTTTGCAACAAGCGCCCCTACCGGCGCACCGCCAACAGGACAGCCATTGACCTTTGCGTCGCCGGCGACAACCGCAGCAGCAAACCCATCGCACCCCGGAAATCCACACGCGCCGCAATTTGCGCCCGGAAGAACTTCCCTTACCTCCGGAATCCTTGCATCGACTTCTACGGCAAATTTTTTCGAAGCATATGCAAGCAGCACGCCAAAAACTACGCCCATAATTCCGAGTACCCCGGCTGCTATAAATACATTTTCATAATTCATAACTACCTCCTACACAAGCCCTACAAATCCAAGGAATGCAATGGACATAAGGCCAGCGGATATCAGAGCAATTGGAAAACCTTGGAAAGGCTTTGGCACATCGGATGTCGCAAGCTTTTCGCGTATTCCGGCAAAAAGAACTATCGAGAGCGAGAACCCGATTGAAGCGGAAAAAGAATGCACTGCTGTCTTCAGTACATCATACTTAAACTGTATGTTTAACAGAGCAATACCCAAGACTGCACAATTTGTGGTGATAAGCGGCAGAAAAACGCCGAGCGCCTTGTAGAGTGCAGGTGAAATCTTTTGAAGCACTATCTCGACAAATTGCACTAATGACGCTATAACGAGAATAAATGCTGCGGTCTGGAGATACTCTATTCTGAGCGATACGAGCATCTGATTGACAAAGTAGGTGATCACGCCGGATAGAGTTATTACAAATGTGACCGCCATACCCATGCCGAGCGCAGTCTCGACCTGTTTAGAAACCCCAAGGAACGGACATATACCTAAAAATCTTGAGAGCACGACATTGTTTACAAGTATCGCACTTATCATTATCACTAAAATATTTGCGTTTTCCATTATGCCCCCTTCTTCCTAAGCCTGACGCTGTTGTAGAGCGCAAGCAGGAGCGCAAGCATTATAAACGCCCCCGGCGGAAGTACAAATATAGATATTGGACTGTACCCCGGCACAATCGTATTTCCAAAGAACGTTCCCTTGCCTACAATTTCTCTTACGGTCGCAAGAATCGTTAGACTCATCGTAAAGCCGAGCCCCATTCCGAGACCATCCAACAGAGAATCAATTACAGAGTTTTTTGATGCGAAAGCTTCTGCACGCGCAAGGATTATACAGTTTACCACTATTAACGGAATAAACAATCCGAGCGCCGAAAAAAGTTCCGGTGTGAATGCTTCCATAAGCATTCCGACAACTGTGACAAAAGTGGAAATAACGACGACGTACACCGGTATCCTTACGGTGCTTGGAACAAGTTTCTTTATAAGCGAAATCGCTATATTGGAGCACACAAGAACCGCGGTAGTCGCAAGCCCCATTCCTATTCCGTTCACTGAAGAAGTCGTAACCGCAAGCGTCGGGCACATACCCAACAACTGTACAAATGTAGGGTTTTCCTTAAAAAAACCGTTAGTAAGGCTGCTTATTTTCATTTTGCACCTCCTACTTCAGCAAATATTTTAATCGCTTCTTTTACACCGTCGACAACGCCATTGGATGTAACCGTCGCGCCGGAAATTGCTAAAATTTCATTTTCTCCCGGTATTCCAACTTTAATTACGACTATGTCACTTCCGGCGTCAAGACCGCTGAATTGCTCATAAAACGCCGGTTCTGTCGCTCTTGAACCTAAATCCGGGGTTTCGGTGTGAGAACCAACCCTGACGCCCTTGATCGTACCATCGACGCCAACGCCTGTAATAACTTCTACAGGTCCTCCGAAACCGTTCGGATATGTAAACACGATTCCGCCAACTAAATTACCGGTTTCATCCTTTGCAAGATAGACTTTGCTATCGCCTACCTGCTCAAATGTCTGAGCCTCCGGAATAATCGCCTTCATTGCTGCGGTTCTCGCGTCTGAGCGCTGTTTTTCAATTATATCCTTTGTAGCTTCATTTGTAAGCCCAAGCGCAGCAGCAGCGACAATTCCTACTACTAAAAGCACAATGGCCGGTTTAAAAAATTTCATTTTTTACCTCCCGTGCCGAATACGCGCGGCTTCGCGTACTTATCGATCAGCGGTGCAGCCACATTCATTATAAGTATTGAATAAGACGCCCCCTCAGGATATCCCCCGTAAAATCTGATAATTGCTATCAAAAGACCTATGCCTACAGCATAAATCGTCTGGGCTAAAGGATTCATCGGCGACGAAGCATAGTCAGTAGCCATAAATATCGCGCCAAGGAACAGACCGCCGGAGAGCACATGCGCTGTGGTGATATTGATATCAAACCCCGAAAATACAAAACTCAGCACCGCAGTAGTTCCGACTATGATTGCAGGCATCTTGATTTTTATTACGCCTCGGTATACGAGGTACGCTCCGCCGAGCAGCAACAGAATAGCCGAAGTCTCTCCTATGCAGCCCCCGACTTTGCCCAGGATGATATCGGTCATACTTTCGATTCCTCCGCCGCTTTTCATTACCGCGAGCGGAGTAGCCTGCGTGACTGCATCGTTAAGCGGCGCATACCACCTTGTCATATCCACCGGCCACGAAGCCATCAAAAACGCTCTCGCCGCCAGAGCAGGGTTGATAAAGTTATGTCCGAGACCACCAAACGCCTGCTTCACAATGGCAATTGCAAATACACTGCCCACAAAAGGCACATAGTACGGCACTGCGGAGGAAAGGTTCATTCCGAGCAGGAGCCCTGTTACTACAGCCGAAAAATCATTGATTGTAAGCGGCTGTTTTCTGAGCTTCTGACATGCCGCCTCTGTCAAAACGGCAGTGGCAACGCTGATGAGAAGGATTATCGCCGCCCTCATTCCAAAAAGGTATACTCCATAAGCAGCAGCAGGCATAAGCGCGATCGCAACATCGCGCATAATTGACTGGGTTGTGAAACCGGAACGTATATGAGGCGATGAAGTCACAAAAAATTTATTTTCCATTTTTCCTCCTTGCAGCGAGTATTTCTCTCTTCGCAACTCTTATGGAAGGAAGAAGCGAACGCTTGGCAGGACAGATAAACGAGCAGGAACCGCACTCTATGCAGTCGAGCGCATTGTATTTTTCCGCCTGTTCAAAATTATTAAGCATCGACAGCATCGATATCTGAGTCGGCTGAAGGCCGATAGGGCAAACCTCGGTACACTTGCCGCACTTGATGCAATTGTAATTTTTATCCACTACAACCTGATCCGGAGTCAGCACAAGCACCGCAGATGTATTTTTTATCGCCTGAACTTGGTCTGTAAACTGCGCGACTCCCATCATCGGCCCGCCGAGGATTACCTTGCCTACTTCTCCGGTATAACCGCCACAGTAATCAATCATATCCCTGAGGGTAACCCCTACCCTGAATCTGAGATTTTTAGGATTTTTCACGCCCTTGCCTGTTATTGTACAGCATCTCTGCACGAGCGGTATGCCCGTGGTAAAAAGCTCGCCTATCGCATAAGCCGTCGCGACGTTTATTACAACGACCCCCGCATCGGCAGGCAGGCCGCCAGATGGCACTTCCCTGCCGGTTACGGCATAAATCAGCTGTTTTTCCGCGCCCTGCGGATATTTTGTTTTAAGCTCCGCAACCTTGACATTCAGCCCGGAAGCAGCTTTTTTAACAGATTCTATTGCATCGGGCTTATTGTCCTCGATACCGATAATGCCGTTAATAACGTTCAGCGCATGCATCACCACCTGCAGCCCCTTGATTATCATCTCCGGACTTTCGAGCATAAGCCTGTGATCGCAGGTAATATAAGGCTCGCACTCTACGCCGTTAAGAATAATAGTATCTACATGCTTATCCGGCGGGATACTGAGCTTGACATGAGTCGGAAATCCCGCTCCGCCCATGCCTACAAGTCCCGCACCCTGTATCAGCCCAACTATCTCTTTTGAATTGAGCGTTTTGTAATCAGCAGGCGGAACGACCGTTTCGCAGACGGCATAATTCTTGTCGTTTTCTATAACCACGACCTTTTCCATGCCATACGCCGTGTCGGTCACCTTGATATCCTTGACAGTACCGGATACCGATGAATGAACATTTGCGGATACAAACCCACCGCCCTTTGCGAGCAACTGTCCTACCTTGACTGCATCTCCCTTATTTACCAGAAGCTCAGTCGGAGCTCCGATGTGCTGTCTCAACGGAATCGAAACAACGTCCGGAGTAGGGAAATCTTCAATAGGCAGTTTTTCAGTCGCTCCCTTAGAGTGAGGCGGATGTATCCCCCCCTTAAAATTAAAAATATTCATAAAACTCCCTTAGGGAACATTATACTCCCTTCGGACTACAATTTCAAACAATTTGTGTGCAAAAAATGGATAAATCTTTTCAAATATGTGCGCCGCCGTTTATGTTTATGACCTCTCCGGTGATATAGTCCCCTGCATCAGAAAGTAAATACGCGATTACTCCTGCGATTTCTTCGGGGCGCGCCAGCCTTCCCAGCGGAAATCTGCTGCAATATCCCCTTAGCTCCTCTGCCGAAAATCCAGCGAGCATGTCGGTGTCAACGCCGCCGGGAGCCACTGTATTAACCGTTATTCCGGACCAGCCGAGCTCCTTTGCGAGCGCCTTGTTCATTGCGATTATTGCGCCTTTTGTCGCGGAATAGTGCACCTCCATCGCACCTCCCGTGACCCCCCAGATTGAACTGACACCGACAATTTTGCCACGTCCTGCAGCTATCATTTTGGGAGCCGCACGCCTTACGCACCGAAACGCTCCGTGAACGTTGACATCAAACATATCGCTCCATTCGGCATCGCTTATGTCCTGAATCATTTTGTATCCGGCTATTCCGGCATTATTTACAAGGCAGTCCACCATTCCAAGCTTTGACTCTACCTCGTCAAACATCCTGCAGACATCTGCGTCGCTTCGGACATCCGCCCTTACCAGCAGACTCTCTGGGCTGATTTCTCTTATTTCATCGTAAACACGCCGCGCAGCCGCCTCGTCCTTTTCGTAATTTATCACCACAATAAAACCTTCCGACGCCAGACGGCGCGCTGTCGCCGCGCCAATGCCCCTCGAACTGCCCGTAATAAGAACTGTTTTATTTTTCTTCATATTTTATGCTCCTGACAATAACTTGCAAAATCTCGGCCGCAGATTTCCGAAGCTCCTCCGCGCCGTATTTATTATCAATTTTTAATATAATGCCGCGGTATTCGTTAAGCGCATCCGAAATATCGCGCTCCTGCATACGATAGATTTTTTCTCTGCGCGCTCTGCTCCATCCGTTCTCTCGGTCGTCTGTTCGCGCGAGTGCAGCTTCTAACCCCGCCTCAACATATATAACTCCGTCAAATGCGGCGACAATTTCGGAAGTGGGCGCGGTGATTTCGGCAAATGCAATGCTTTTCCCGCTAAGCGCGGCTCGCCTGCGGATCTCGCTAACAACGTCTGCAGAGATCAGATCGGAAATCCATTTTCTTTCATCGTCACAATTAAATATTTTTTCAGCAAGAAAACCTTTATTGAGCGCACCGTCCGAAAGGACCTCTGCTCCAAAGCGCTCAAGCAGCGCGTCGTGCTTTGCGGCAAGCGCTGCAGCAGCCAGCTTATCTGCATCAAACACAGGATGCGCTTCTCCCAGAATTCGCGCCAGCGTACTCTTGCCGGACCCTATTGCACCGAGTATGCAAAATATTCGAACGCGAGCAGATCTATCCAACATTTTGAATCACCCTATTTTGCATCATACCAAGTCTTGGCAGTAGACATCTGAACTTTGAGCGGAACACTAAGCTGCGCGGCACGCTCCATTGAATCCCGCAAAAGTACCCTTACCTCTTCAAGTTCGTCGAGCGGCACATTAAGTATCAGTTCATCATGTACCTGCAAAATAATTTTTGATTTCAGCCCATTTTTTTTGAGCGCACTGTAAAGCCGCACCATCGCCAGTTTGATTATATCAGCCGCAGTACCCTGTATCCCCGTATTGCGCGCCATTCTAACGCCGTGGGCCTGCACGTTTTTATTATGCGCCCTTAGCTCCGGTATCTGCCTCTTTCGATGAAACATCGTCTCGACAAATCCGTTTTTTCTGCCGTTTTCAACGACCTTATTCATATATCCTTCTACAGACCGGTATGTTCTGAAATAGCGCTCTATGTAGTGCCTTGCCTCAAACACGGGTATTTTCAATGATTCCGAAAGACCAAAATCGCTCATGCCATAAATTATCCCAAAATTGACTTCCTTTGCATGAGAGCGCATCAATGCCGTGACTTCCTCCGGCGCGACGCCAAATACCTCTGAAGCTGTAATTGCATGGATATCGTCGCCGCGGTTAAACGCCTCTATAAACCTTGCGTCACCGGAAAGATGTGCAAGAACTCTTAATTCTATCTGCGAATAATCGGCAGTAAGCAGTGTGCAGCCGGCATCACAGACAAATGCTCTGCGGATATTCCTGCCCTCCTCAAGCCTTACCGGAATATTCTGCAGATTGGGCTCTGTTGAACTAAGCCTCCCCGTGGCAGTAATCGTCTGATTAAGCGAAGTATGCAGTCTCCCGCTGCGCTCAAGATCGAGCAGTGAATCTACATAATTTGATTTTAACTTCGCATAACTCCTGTACTCTATGACAAGCCTTGCAATTTCGTGGTTTTCACTCAATTTTTCGAGCACGTCCTTATCCGTCGAATAGCCCGTCTTGTTTTTCTTAATAGATTTTATTCCCATTTTTTCAAACAGGATAACCCCAAGCTGCTTAGGCGAGGAAATATTAAACGGCTCTCCCGCAAGCGAATGTATCTGCGATTCAAGCGCAGATATTTTTTGCGAAATATCTGCCCCGATGTTTTTCAGCACCTCTGTATCTATTGCGAACCCAGTATATTCAATATCTGCAAGCACTTCTACAAGCGGCAGCTCCATATCCCTGTAAAGTTCTAACATCCCGCTGAGCTCCACTGCATATTCAAGGGCATTGACAAGCTGTTCGGCAATCTGTGCCTTTTTTGCAAACTCCTGCGCTTCATTGGCAGGAGGCGCTTCAAGCATTGAAAACTGCGTGCCCGCCTCGGTTTTCTGAACACTTATTCCAAAATCAAGCGCTATATCCTCGAACAGGTATGACTTTCTGCTCGGATTTGCAAGATAAGCCGCCACAACACCGTCAGACTTTACTCCCGAAAGATTTATGCCGAGTTCAAAGCATCGCAGGTACAGCTCCTTCGAAGAAAAGCATCTCTTTTGAATATCGGGATTCTCCAAAATATGCGCCAGACAGAGCAGTTCGGAGTTGTTTTTGGCATAATAAAAAACATCGCCGGCGAGCAGAATTCCGCCTTTGCCTCCCTCATCAGCGCAAAAAAACACGCAGCCGCATGCCTTTGCTGCACTAAAAAACTCCGACTGCGAAGCGCTGCAAATATCTGATCCGGCACTAAAATCCCATTTATAATCCTGCCCGGCAAAAGGCGCTACCAAGGCTCTCCAGTCAAGTTCCTGCACCAAGCGCTCCGGCTTCCGCACTGCAGAAGAACCAGATTTCTCAGCTGACCCGCTCCCTATCAAGGCAGTTCCGGTAAATTTTTCGGTAAATTCCCCAATCCTCTTAATAAGTGAAGTAAATCCGAGATTTTGGAACATTGCCCGCACGGCAGCTTCGTCAGGAGTCTGAAGTTCGTGAATATCATAAATTGATATCGGCACATCTAAAACAATGGTCGCAAGCGTCCGCGAAAGTTTTATGACATCTGCTGATGAAGCAATAATCCCGCCGATTCTCGCTGGCTTTATTTCAGCTGCGCTTGCGAGAATATCATCGACGCCTCCATATTCCGCAAGCAGCCTGACGGCTGTTTTATCACCTATTCCCTTTGCTCCCGGAATATTGTCCGAAGCATCTCCGCACAGTGCCTTATAGTCGACAATCTGCCCAGAAGTGACGCCGAATTTTTCCATCACCTTGGCTTCATCGTATAATTCTGTGCTGCTGACGCCTTTAAGGGTTATATACACATTAATACCGTACTGAACCAGCTGAAGCGCGTCGCGGTCGCCTGTGTAGACATACGCAGCCCCGCCGGCATCAGTGCACTGCTTGGCAAGCGTGCCAATGATGTCGTCGGCTTCAAAACCGGGCAGGCTTACGACAGGAATCCCCAGCGTATCGAGCATACTTCTTGCAAGCCCAAACTGGGATTTAAGTTCCTCGTCAGTCTCCTTGCGAGTGCCCTTGTACTCTTCGAATAACTCGTGCCTAAATGTTTTTTCCTTACTGTCAAACGCTACGATAATCCTGGCGTCTCTGTGTTCTCGCATAATAAAAAGGAGCATATTAGCGAATCCGTAAACCGCTCCGGTTGGTTCGCCGCTCGGCGACAACAGCGGAGGCATCGCATAATATGCTCTGAATATGAGCGAATAACCGTCTATTATTACTATTTTTCTGTCAGCATCCATAATAAGATTATATCATAGCGGCTGAACATTAACCATTACCAGCTGAATGGCAGATTACGCTTTTCCGTGCTTATCGCTCGCACCCTCCGCAGCATTGGAGTCCGTATCATTAATAATTATTTCTTTTTTTGAGTTCTTATTCCTTGCCGCTCGTCTTAGCGCAATTTTTACAATAATGTAAAGTATCGCAAATGCGATCAACCACAGAATTGCAATAGGTATTATGGAAACAAACCATATAAACATATTCTGCGCAAATTTTATCAGAGTATTTATCGAGGAAATAAACGCATACTTTGCCTTTTCAAGTGTTCCTGCCTCTGCAGTCACAACCTTTTCTTCCAATACCTCGATAAGTTCGATACTAAACGTAGAATATGCGACCTGATGATCATAGCTTTTAATTTGCGCCTTTCTGACATCGATATAATTTCGTATTCTGCTGAGTTCATTTTCAATCAGCAACATATCTTCGATGGTTTCGGCCTGTTCATACAATGCAAGATAGCGTTTCTCCGCCTGTTCATAATTTGCTATTTCTACCTCGATTTCTCTGTAATGCTTGGTCACATCCACAGCGGATTTGGATTCGCGGTATACTTCGCCTGTACCAATTAGCAGTTCTGTAAATGAACCGATCCCGCCGACCGGAATCCTAACCACAAAACTCACAGTTCGCGGATCTTTCAGAGTGCCTGTACCATAGACGTTCATACTCTCTACAAAACCGCCGCTTGTGCGAGTGCCGTCTTCAATGGCTTTTTTAGCCGAATCAAAGTCCTTTGTATTTATGCCATACCAGTAATTCTCTATGATTTTGCTCTGTTCATCGGCAGAATTGGTATCAGGAGCGGCAGCACGCTTCGAATCGCTTGAATCTGCCCTCTCATAAGAAGAATCAACATTATCTTCGGCAATAAAACTGTTTGCAATAGATTTACCGTCTCTCTCAACAGAGGCAATCGATTCCGCTTCTTCACTACTAACTTCGCCGTTTTCTACACTCGGCAGATAATTCTGCAAAAACGCCCCCGAAAAAAACACTGCTGCGACAAATGCGGCGGCAAGTGCAAAATATCTGATTTTCTTGGACGCAAGCAGAGCGGAACGTTTAAATACGCCAACTTCTGTATTTTTCTGTTTTACGCCGATTTTAGCGCTCAATTCCTCTCTGAAGCCCGCCGGCAGCGGCGACAGATCTGTCAGCGCACTGCGTATTGCATCGCCGATGACATCTGCAGCTTCGCCGTCATTCCTTGCTTTTTTGTCTAAATCGTTCATACTACCTCCTTATTATGGAGAACACCGCTTTTTTTGCGCTGTGGATCCTCGATTTGACAGTGCCGACCGGAATACCTAACTCACACGCAATTGTCTCGTAGTCATATCCGAGTAATTCACGGAGTATAAGCACTTCGCGGTGCTCGATGCTAAGATCGTTAACAGCCTTGGAGATTCTCTGAGCCAGATCCTTCTTTTCCAAAACCTCTGCGGGATCAACACCACCAGGCACCTCGGATATGTCTTCAAGCGAAAGCACCGTCCTTCGCTTTCTGAGGATATCCTTGCAGTGATTTATTGTGATTCTGTACAGCCACGTGGAAACGCTGCTATCACCTCGAAAACTTTCCCACTGTTCATACGCCTTTATTATGGCAGTCTGCGCCGCGTCCTTGGCGTCCTCGGCGCCAAGAAACCTCAGCGCAATATTGTAGGCGTAAACCATGTAGCTGTCGATTTCCCTCAAAAAATCTTCCTTCATTTGTCCTCCTGTCTGTTAGACGCAAAAACATCAAAAAAGTTCATTACACACAAATTTATTTTTGCGGTTTAGACTCCTCGTGCGTATAATAGAGCGTCGGTATTTCTATTCCTGCGCCGGTCAGCTTTTTCATGAGCTGCGGATAGATATTATTCTGCAGGTCGTAATAATTGCTCGAATATACATGCACTCGAAACCTCATATTTATTGAATAACTGCCAAAACCGAGCATGATTACAATTGGTTCGGGATCTGCAAGTATCATTGCATTCGATTCCGCCATTTCCATTAATAGAGAACTCAGCTTGTCTAAATCCGTTCCGTACGCAACTACAAAATCTGCATCCATTCTGCGCACGGCGTATACACTGTAATTCTGCAAAGTTGTCGTAGTAATTGCTGAATTTGGAACATAAACTGCTTTCCCGTCCGGAGTTTTTAACTGAGTATAAAAGAGTCCTATCGACACTACACTGCCGGAACTTGCGCCAAATTCGATATAATCACCGACAGAAAACAGCTTATTTGTAAGTATCAGCACTCCGGAGGCCAAATTTGACAGCGAACCCTGAAGCGCCAAGCCGATTGCAATACCGGCCGAACCAATTACCGCAAGTATTGCCCCGGACTCGACTCCGATGCTCATCACCGCCAGAAGCACTACAATGACTTTCATGCCAATACGCAAAAAAGATCTTAAAAAAGACTGTACAGTCGGGTTAATAATGGCTGTTCTTCGCTTTTCGAGCAGATTTTTGTCAATAAATCTGACAGCCCAAAAACCAATCGCGATAATCAAAACAAATAAAAGGGTCTTCCACACAAGTGAAAGCCCCAGATTTGCTATTTTATCGAGTAACATCTCAAAATCTATTGCTTTTATTTCTGGTAATGTCATGACAAATAACTTATCGCCATCGATATTAAAAAAAACGCAAACCCTATTGAGAGAAAGGGATGCCTGACACCCTTGCGCTTATTCTTTCTTTTTTTGACAAAATCGATGTAGTTTTCTTTTTTGGATTCAGGTTCTCGCTCCATTGAAAATTTGAAAAAACTTCGCCTAAGATCCCGAATCTTTTTAATGCCGTACGCCGCTCCGTCAAACAAACCCTCGTGGTTGACAAATGAGAAGACTCCTATCGTTATGTAGACGATCCCCATCACAAAAAATCCATCCACTAAGTAGCGCTTGATTCCAAAGCTCCCGCCGCTTTTTATAACAAAGGCATAGAGCGCTACGACAGCAAGCCCTGTCGCAATTATTATCAAATAGTCCAAGAGTCCGTAACGCCTGGGCTCGGACTCCTGGATCTGATTAAAATAATCATCAGTCTGTGTGCTTCTTTTCATATCTGGCGAATTCTTCATCATTGCAGAGTACCCAATGATTAGGTCTTATCTCTCTGAATGTAGGTTTATTTTCGGAATAGTCGTGCGCGAGCGCCGGAACATAGATCTCTCGCTTCCTGTTGCGTTCGGTTTTAGGATCAGGAGTAGGAATTGCAGAGAGCAGCGCGGTGGTGTACGGATGGTACGGATGCGCAAAAAGTTCCTCTGAATCAGCAAGTTCAACCATTTTACCGAAGTACATAACGGCTATTCTCTTTGAGAAATACTTCACAACAGCAAGGTCATGAGCTATAAAGAGTATGGTCAGATTCATAGATTCGCGCAGATCGTTCATCAGATTTATTACTTGAGCCTGAATCGAAACGTCAAGCGCGGAGATAGGTTCGTCCGCAATAATGATCTCCGGATTCATAACTATCGCTCTCGCAATACCAATCCTCTGTCTCTGGCCGCCCGAAAACTCGTGCGGATATCGCTCCGCATGCTCCTCTACAAGCCCTACCATATTTAGCGCCTTTGTAACCAAGGTCTTTATTTTATTTTTATCCTTTTCTCCTCGGATTCGCAGACCTTCGCCTATAATCTCGAGCACTGTCATTCGCGGGTCGAGCGACGATACAGGGTCCTGGAAAATCATCTGGATATCCCTGATTACATCCTGTTTCTTTGCCTTTTTCAGCGCTTCGAGCGAAGACTTGAGTTCCTTTGCGAGACTGTCCGCAAGCGCGGAATCACCAGCACGCTTAGCTTCTCTGATTCGGCGCTTCATATCTGTAACACCAAAGTTAATGAGGTGGTCCTTGTAGTATATGCTTCCGCCGGTAATATCATAAAGCCCGATTATGGAACGTCCAATCGTTGTCTTGCCGCAGCCCGACTCGCCGACTATTCCAAAAACTTCGCCCTTCTCTACCTCAAACGAAACGCCGTCAACTGCCTTCAGTTCTCGCCTTCCCATTTTGAAGTATTGTTTAAGCCCCTCTACTCTAAGTATTGGATTACTCATCTAAGATACCTCCCCATTTTTGATGCATTCGTTTGATCCTTTCCGTGATTACATCAGGAGGCTCAACCTTAGGTGCATCCGGATGCAGCAGCCACGTCGCGGCGTAATGTGTCGGAGAAATTTCGAACATCGGAGGCTCTTCCTCAAAATCGATCTCAAGCGCATACTTGTTTCTTTGCGCAAATGCGTCTCCCTTTGGAGGGTAGATCATATTCGGCGGAACTCCCGGTATAAATTCAAGCTTTTCCTTTGTATCGAGGTCAGGCATCGACGAAAGCAGCGCCCAGGTGTAAGGATGAGCAGACTTATAGAACACCTCGTCTGCTGTTCCCATCTCGACAATTTTACCCGCGTACATAACTGCTATAGTATCCGCCATATTGGCAACAACGCCGAGGTCATGGGTGATAAATATAATACTGAGCTGTCTCTTTTGCTTAAGATCGTTGATCAGGTCGAGAATCTGCGCCTGAATAGTAACGTCAAGCGCCGTAGTAGGCTCATCGCAGATGAGGACGTCAGGATTCGACGCAAGCGCAATCGCAATAACTATTCTCTGGCGCATACCGCCAGAAAACTCAAACGGATATTGATTATACCTGAGCCTCGGATGAGGTATCCCCACCTCGTCCATAAGATCGATAGCTCTTGACTTTGCAAGCGCCTGGCTGATCACATAATCCTTCTTTGAAGCCTCTACATCTATGTAGTAAATAAGCTCCATAGCCTTATTTTCGTAGTTGATTTCGGCGTTATCAGAGTTCTTCGCCTCAAAGGACTCCTTGACCCTTCTCAAAATAAGTCTGATATTATCTCTTAAGCCGCCTAATTCGAGCTCCTCAGGAAGCCTGTCCTTCTTGCGGACCTT
Source organism: Acidaminobacteraceae bacterium (assembly GCA_041781135.1). Taxonomy (GTDB): domain Bacteria; phylum Bacillota; class Clostridia; order Peptostreptococcales; family Acidaminobacteraceae; genus JAUMXJ01. Next base: position 38,335 of record JBHAZV010000026.1, on the reverse strand, counting down.
TGCCTTTCGCTTTTCGCTGTAATTTTCGCTTTTTTCTGCAAGTGCAAATATTTTTACAGCATTGTCGATTGCGTTGGCATATGTGTACAAAATACTGTCCTTAACTGTATCAAGCTTATTGATGGACGCCTCGACGACAAGCTTTGTTGCTTTAGCAACCTCCTGTGCAACCGCAGGAGAGAAATCACCGCTTAGCTTTGCAAGTGAATCATTGATGCAGTCAAGAGCCTTTACTCTGTTTTCGTTTGCTCGCGCATCCGAATACTTGATAGCCTTTGCCACCTTTGCGCTGAAATCATTTAAGAAGCCCTGCTTAAAAAGAGCTTGCGCTTCTTCGTTAAGAGCGAGAATTTCCTTTCCGTCGAGAGCGCTTCTGCCATTTTTAACGGAATAGTATCCAATTGCAAGGAAGTCAGGAAAAGGTCTTCCGATCGCCTTTACAATATGCCCGTCTATTTTATCGAGCGCCGCGCCAAGCGCAGGTCTTACCGATTTATCTCCCTTCGCCGCAACATAATCGGCAAGAGCCTTTCGAAGCGACTCCACGTCCGCGTTAAACGCTGCGTCTGTCGACGGGATAAGGAATCTGTTTACAGAAATCGTAATGTACTTAATAATCTGCTTAATCTCTGTAGCAACCTCCTTGTACGGCTTATCGATCATAGCGATCTTTGAATCCTTGACATTCGAGAGCGCCGTTTCGAGATTATCTTTGGAGACAAGGTACTCGGATTCAAGTTTATTGCCTTCGGACAGGAATACAGTAAACTCCTTCATTAATCTGCTTGTCTCATCTGCGGATGTGCCCGATTCTACAAGGCTGCTTTTCAGCGCGGAATACATATTTTTGTAATTGAGCTTTGACTGTCTTCTCTGCGCATAATTATTGGCTATCATCGCTTCTGTGAGCTGCCTGCCGACTTTCATAATAGGATTTAGGCTCGAAAGCGGGTCCTGGAAAATCATAGCGATATTGTTTCCTCTTATCTGATGGAAAACTTCTTCAGGAACCTTAAGAAGATCCTTGCCATCGTAGAAAATTTCGCCGCCCTCTATAATGGCATTGCCGGCAAGGATACCGAGCATCGCCTTTGCTGTCACAGATTTGCCCGAACCGGATTCGCCCACTATTGCAAGGGTCTGCCCCTTTTCGACATTAAAGCTTATGTTTCTTACCGCTTTGACAGTACCATTGTTTGTCCAAAACGATATTTTTAAATTTCTAACTTCTACTATTGCCATTATTCATCAACTCCTCTAAGTGAAGGGTTAAACGCATCCCTGAGACCATTACTGAACAGGTTGAACGAAATCATCATTATGGAAATAACCGCAGCAGGGAAGAAAAGGATATGCGGGTAGTCCTTCAGGAAAGCGCGCGCCGTACCGAGCATTGTTCCGAGCGAAGCCATATCCTTGCCGTGGAAATTAACGATGCCGAGGTACGAAAGAACAGATTCTGTGAGTATAACGTTCGGAATAATAAATGCTGTAGCGGTGACAATAGTACCGAGAGCGTTCGGATATATGTGCTTGAACATAAGCCTCCAGTCGCTCGCACCGAGAGTCTGAGCGGCAAGAATATATTCCTGCTTTTTGAATCTGTAGAACTGAGTACGCGTACGCGCTCCCACTCCTATCCAGCCTGTAAGTATGAATGCAAACAGCAGACCTCCAAATACTGTGACCTTGCCGGTCTTGACAAAGTAAAGCTGGAACAGGGTTGCCACCACGATAAACGGCAGACCGTTAAGTATGTCAGTAAGTCTTTCGAGCACCATGTCTACCCATCCGCCATAGAAACCCGCAACAGCTCCATAAATAGTACCCAGGAAGAAGTTGATTATGGAAACCGCAATCGACAGCATAAGCGAAAGCCTGATCGCATGCGCCATACGCACATAGATGTCATTTCCGTTCGGATCGACGCCAAATGCGTTGCAAGGCTCCATGCCATTTACCATCTGGTAATAATTGTAATACAGCACGCGCACCTGAACCATGCTTCTGTCTTTTTCGACAAAGTATCGAACATTACCCTCCGCGTCTCTAAGATAGTTGTCGGCAAAGCCGTTCTGTACAACCTCTTCCAGAGAGAGAGTTTTTCCATCAGGTCCGCACGGCATTCCCTTCTTTTCGAGATACCAGCCGTTTGCATCCGCCTCGTCCGGATTTGCATATGTGCTGGAATAGTCTATCATAGGATAGAGGATATTGAGATTGTGCTCTTTCTCGTATTTCTGAACTTCTTCAAACTGTGTCTTTGTAAGTGTCAAATACTTAAACCCTACAAAGTGATAGCTGTCCACCCTTGTAATCCTGTACCTCGTCTCGGCGACAGATTTTCCTTTTGGAGCGGCCTTATCAAAAAATTCCTCGCCATAGGAAACTACCGGGGAATACTTTGAAGCCATGGCTTCTTCCCATGTGACATGTCTGCCGTCCTTGGATTCTGCAGCCGCGCCCATGCCGACGAGGTATGCAAAATACTTGTCATTCAGTTTCATTTCGCTGGCGCCATCCCAGAATCCCGAACGCTCAAAAATTTGGAGTTTCGGTCTCGCCTTTGCGTAGACCGCGTCAGAAAATGCGAGGGTGTATTTCGAGAAGAAAGGTGCGAACACAGCATAAATTATCAGGAAAATGAGCATGTAAGAGGCAACCACAGAAGCCTTGTTCTTTTTGAACCTGCCCCATGCATCCTGAAAATATGTTATAGACTTTGTCTGAAATTTCGCGTCAAATATCTTGTTGTCCCGACCGACGAGCCTAAATTTTTCTTTAGGTATTTGTCTGTTAAATTCACTTGGTTTCATATTATCTTTCACCTACTCTTATTCTCGGATCAAGGAAGCCGTAGCTAAGGTCTGTCACTATGAGCGAAATAACGCCGATCGCCGAATAGAACATACCTGTGACGACAAACACGTCGTAATCGAGATGCTCTATTGATTTAATGTAAAGCTGCCCAATACCGTTTATCGCAAAAATTGACTCAATTATTATAGAGCCGCCCATTATCGCAAATAGATAACCGATGATGCTCGGAAGTATAGGGACCATCGCATTTTTGAGCGCATGTCTCTTAATAGCCTGCGCCTTGGTAAGCCCCTTGGTTCTTGCAAGCTGCATGTACTCGCTCGTAAGAGCCTCCGAAAGTTCGGCGCGCACGCTTCTTGCATAACCCGCAATAGTACCAAAAGAGAGAGCAAATATAGGAAGAATCATGGAATAGAACATCTTCCAGGTCCACCAGGAACCGCCCGCATCTGCAAGCGAATAAATAATAGGTTCAAACCATCCTAATTTGAACGCCAAAATATACTGCAGCAAGAAAGCGTAAACAAAACTTGGCACAGATATAAACAACATAACGACCGTCGAAATCAAATGGTCAATCCACTTGTTTTTGTATATAGCTGCTATGACCCCAAGAAAAATACCTATCGGCAGCGATAAAACCATGGAATACAAGTTTAGAATCACTGTCGGCGGAAGTCTCCTCACGATAACATCCTGAACAGGTTTCAGATACTCGATCTTCCAAGAATATCCCCACTCGTTTTTAGTGAAAATATTCGTAAGAAAAATCATGTACTGCTCATGGATTGGCTTGTAGTAGCCAAGCGCTTCGCGCCTCGCCATTTCAAGCTCTGCCTGCTGTCCCATCATAGGCGTTTCCGGCTGTAATAGTTTAATAAGACAAAAATCTATAGTCATGATGACAAAGAAAGTCAAAAAACCAAGCAAGAGACGCTTTAATACGTACTTAAATGTTCTCATGAATATCCCTTTTTTATTTATTTTCTAACTTTGCTGAAGCCGGGGTTTCCCCCGGCTCCAACACAAAATGCATTGCTTGATTAATATTATTCGTAGTTGAGCTGGTTGTTATTTTCTTTTACAAACGCAGCCCATTCTTCGTCATTGTAGTTGAATTTCAGGTATCTGAAACCGCCGAAACCATACATGATGTGGTAGTCTTCCATGGCATTCTGCACTTTGTAAGACTGAAGTGACGCAGCAACATATGTTCCGAGAGGTATGCACTGATAAGTGTTGAGAATACCTGTTTCGAGCTGTGAGAACACCTGGAGTCTTTCGATCGGGTCTTTAGTATATTCGCCATCACCGTTGATTGTATTAGACCATTCTTCGAATGTTCTTGTTTCAGTGACAGTTGTTCCGTCAGCTTTTACGATAGTCATTTCGAGAGTTGCCTCTGAAGGGTTCCAGCCATTTGATTCATGAATCTTATCAAGTCCGCCCATGTATGCTGGGTTAGTGTAAACTCTGATTGTTGAGAATGGGTAGAACGCAGCGCCGCCCCATGCACCATGAATCGCCATATTCTTACCAGCAGCTACGTTGTCGTATCTTTTGCTGTCGCCTGATTCAAATACAACTTTGATCTTGCCTTCGAAAGGTGTGCCAGCAGCTCCTTCGTTGAAGAACTGGTTCATGAGCTCCTGCTGCTTGATGTGCTGTGGAGTGAGTTCTTTTGGAGTGACCATGATTTCGATAGGAACTTCTTCGCCTTCTGTGTAGAGACCCGCAGCAACAAGTTCATCAAATGCGAGCTGGAAGAGTTCTTTTGCTTCTTCGAGGTCTCTGCCTGTGATCTTAGCGTACTCAGCATCTACAGTCTCATCGGTGTATTTAACATCATAGAGATTGAGAACCGCCTTCTTAGCGTATGAAGAATTTCTGTAGATTGAGTTAGGATCATTAGCCATATCGTAGTAATAGAGGCTGTTGAAGAGGAAGTATGCAGGTTTGAAGCCTGATGTAGCTTCATCGCAGTACTTAGCCCTGTCTATTGATCTTGAAAGAGCCTTTCTGAAGTTTTTGTTAGTGAGAACAACGCGCTTACCGCCGCCCTTTTCTTCGTCTCTCGACTGGAGTGCTTCAAGCGATGTAGCAAAGATGTATCTCGCAGTATATGTTTCGTCAACAAATGAGATCTGTGTAGACTTTCTGTACTTAGGAATCTGGTCTGATGTAAGTTCAAGCGAGTCGGACTTACCCGAGAGGAAAAGACCTTCGTGAGTTCCCTGGTCGCCAACTATGTCGATGACCACTTTGTCAGCTCTGTACATTCCGTTTTCAGGATTGAACTTGCCGTCTTTGTAAGCCCAGTAATGCGGATTTCTTTCAAGGACGATCTGCTTGTCGGTTTCGAAAGATGTGATCATATAAGGGCCGTTAGACCTTGTAGTATCGATTGAAGTACAGTATGTTGTAGCTTTGAGATCGTTTATTGTCTCGAAGCCGGCTTCATATGTGTCCTTATGTACGAGCCAGTTGCTGCTAAGTATTGAATGGATGTAGAAAGACTGGAGCGGTCTTGCAAGGATGTAGTAAATTGTATAATCGTCGCCCTTGACGAGACCTACGTTTTCCCAAGGAGTTTCAGGATATGTTTCGCCGTCGTCGTATACAAGGAATTCCTTGTATGCATCAGGATTGTCATCGCCAAAAGCAAGAGCGATGCCATTGAGCTCTGCTATCATATCTGTAGTGAAAGCAACATAATCCTCAGCACTGTATTTTTCGTAAACATTTACGCCGTTTACAGTAAAGTTGGCAGTGTATTTTTCATTTTCGTAATAAGATTTTGCAGAGTCGCCGAAGAAAACGACAGGGTTTGTCATTGTGACAAAGAGCTTAGCGCCTTCAGGAAGCTCAGCATCCTTTACATCCTTATAAACAGGCTTGCCGGCTTTGTCATTGTTGAAATAATTCTTTGCATTTGCAATTTCGCCTTCACCTGAAACATATGAATTGGATCTGTAGTTCTTCATCGAAGGATCGAGCATCATCTGCATTGAGTATACATAGTCGTCTGCAGTGATCGGATCGCCGTTGTCCCACTTCATTTCAGGTCTGAGCTTGATTTCGTATACGTACATTTCTGTAGCATCAGCAGGAACGCCGTATTTTTCCTTGTCTGCAAATGTAGAAGTGACGTCTGTTACAGACACAGCAGCGTCGTACTGATAGTGCCAGCCGCCGTTTGCATCAAATGTAGAATACGCAAGCGGAGCGACAGTGTACTCCATAAATAAGTCTTCATGGCTCATCTCCCATGCATGAGGATTCCAGTTTAATGGCTGAGAAATCCATACGGCGTTGTAAGTAAAGTAACCATCCTGCTCAACTACAGTGCCGGTAGTAGTTTCGCCGGAGCCTGATGTAGTTGTCTGGCCCGCATTGGAAGACGCAGGTGTTGTGGTTGTGTTGCCCTGTCCGCACGATGCAAGTGTGAACACCATGACGAACGCAAGCAGCAGTGCCAATAGCTTTTTGTTCATTATTTCCTCCATTTTGTGGCTCTGAGCCACATTTGTTTTCTAATTATACATTATTACATTAAGATGTCAAGTATTCGAGAGATTTTTATCTATATTATGTCGAGAGCTGAAAGTCTGCCCCTGATAAAGCCTGCAAGATCTCTGCTGTCTGCATTTATCTGGTCCTGATCATCGCCCTCTATCATTATTCTGACCAAAGGCTCTGTTCCGGAAGGGCGGATCACAACCCTGCCTCTGCCACTGTACCTTTGTTCGATATTCCGAACCTGCCCAGCTATGTGTTCATCTTCAAGCAGTGTGTACTTTATCTTGTTAGGCACTTTGACATTTACCATCGTCTGCGGCATACGCCTGAACTTTCTGAGCAGCTCCGAAGCCTTTTTGCCGCTCTTTTTCAGTATTGTAAGCAGACATACTGCAGTGAGCAGCCCATCCCCGGTGGTAGCGTACTTGCTGAGTATTATATGCCCGCTCTGCTCTCCTCCGATACTGTAGCCGCACCTTTGCATTTCCTCGGATATGTATCTGTCGCCTACCTTTGTCCTGATAAGCTTTATGCCGCGTTCCGCGCACGCCAGCTCAAGGCCTAAATTGCTCATTACAGTCGCAACAATCACATTGTCTGTCAGATGGCCCTTTGCCATAAGATCGTCAGCAATTGCAAGCATGATATAGTCGCCGTCGTATTCGTCGCCGTTTTCATCGCAAACAAGCAGCCTGTCGCCGTCGCCGTCAAACGAAAGTCCAATATCCGCGCGATTGTGCATTGTATAGTTTTTGCATGTGTCCATATGCGTTGATCCCACATTTCTGTTAATGTTGACCCCATTTGGGATATTCCCTACAACAGACACAGTAGCGCCGAGGTCAGTAAGCACGGACTCAGCTATTTTATAAAGCGAGCCGTTTGCAGCATCAATAGCTATACTTAGACCCTCCAGCCCGGTTTTTTCGCGGAACACCACGTCTTTAATGAGTTCTTCGTATCTCTCGACAAGCATTGAGCCTTCCTCGAAAGTTCCGACGCGATCTCCGGGGGTTACGCCGCTCTCAATAAGCGCCTCGATCTGCTCTTCGACTTCGTCACTGAGCTTGTAGCCGCTGCCGCTGAACAGTTTTATTCCATTAAACTCATAAGGATTGTGCGAGGCAGATATCATAACCCCGAGGTCGACATCCTCTATTTCCACAAGCTTCGCAACCGCCGGAGTCGGAACGACGCCAAGTGAGATCACCCTGTAGCCTTCGCTCATGAGTCCTGCAGCTATTGCGCATTCCAGCATTTTGCAGGAAATCCTCGTATCTCTGCCGATGATTGCAGTTCTTTCGCCGGATTCATCAGCCGAACTGCCGAGCACTCTGCCTGCAGCTATACCTATCTTTAGAGCAAGATCTGCGCTAAGTTCCGTACCCGCTACTCCCCTGACCCCGTCTGTTCCAAACAGCTTCATTTTCTGACCGCCTCTGCCCCCGCCTTCATGGCGGTTTCGTTTATCGCTATAAGATTCTTTTTTGATTCTCCAAATATTTTTTCGAGCGCTTTCAAGATCGAAGCCGGTTCAACCAGCTTTGTGACTTCCAAATATGCGCCGAGCATCACCATGTTCGCAACTTTCATATTTCCGAGGTCGTTAGCTATTTCGTTGCACGGCACATAGTAAACATCGACATCGCTCCTTGCCGCTTTCTTATCTATCAGAGAGGAATTTATAAGAAGCTTCCCTCCAGGCAGCAGCTCAGATTCAAATTTTTCAAGTGAAGGCTGATTCATGACTATCGCAGCCGTCGCATTATTTGCGATTACCGGCGAACTTATAGGCGCGTCCGAGACCATGACAGAGCAGTTCGCCGTTCCGCCGCGCATCTCCGGACCATATGAAGGAAGCCAGGAGACTTCTTTATTTTCAAACATCCCCGCATAGGTTATAAGCTGACCTATAAGCATTACGCCCTGGCCGCCGAACCCTGCACATACAATGCGTTCATCCAACATTTACTCCTCCTTCGCCTCTGATTCGGGCTTTCTGAAATTGCCGAGCGGATAGTACGGAATCATATTATCCTTGAGCCAACCGAGCGCATTTACAGGCGTTACTCCCCAGTTTGTAGGGCATGTCGACAGCACCTCGACTATTGCGAATCCTCGTCCCTCTATTTGACATTTGAACGCTTCGAGTATTGCGCGCTTTGCTTTTCTGATATGATTCGGGTCATGCACGGAAACGCGTTCTACAAATGCGGCTCCCGGTATTGTCGCAAGCATTTCGGCCATTCGTATAGGCATGCCGGAGTGTTCCGCAGTTCTTCCAAGCGGTGCGGTAGTGGCTTTCTGACCTATCAGCGTAGTCGGAGCCATCTGTCCGCCTGTCATCCCATAAATTGCGTTATTTACAAATATAGTAGTAATTTTTTCGCCTCTGTGCGCTGCATGAACTATTTCCGCAGTGCCGATCGATGCGAGATCGCCGTCCCCCTGGTAGGTGAACACTATGTTTTCAGGGAGCACTCTCTTTATGCCTGTCGCCACAGCAGGCGCCCTGCCGTGAGCCGCTTCGTGCATATCGCAGTTAAAATAGTCGTATGCGAGTACTGCACAGCCCACAGGTGCCACGCCGACCGCCTTTCCGAGCACGCCTAATTCGACAAGAGATTCTGCCACGAGCTTGTGTATCACACCGTGAGTGCAGCCGGGGCAATAGTGAGTTTCGACATCTCTGAGCCCTTTTGTTCTTTCATATACAATAGCCATACTACCTCCCCAAAATTTCCTTGACTTTTTCAACTACGCCGTCCGGTGTAGGGATCACGCCGCCGGTCCTGCCGTAAAACTTAGTTTCCCAGCGTCCGTTGCTCGCAATCTTGATATCGTCTATCATCTGACCCATCGACATCTCGACCGACAGCAGCGCTTTGCAGCTTTTTGGCACGAGATCGAACGCCTTTTCCGGGAACGGCCAGAGAGTTATCGGCCTGATAAGACCGACCTTGCAGCCCTCCGCACGAAGAGTAGCCATTGCGGACTTTACAATTCTGGATGTCGTGCCGTATGCCACCATTACCAGATCCGCATCATCAACTCCCACCGCCTCGAAGCGCGCCTCTTTATCTTTGATTTCCATGTATTTTTTGTAAAGGTGGTGATTGTGTTCTTCCAGCTTGTACGGGTCGAGAGCGAGCGAATTGATAATATTCGGATCGCGTTTTTCCATGGTGCCGGTAGTTGCCCATGTCTTTGGTTTTAGCTCGTAAGGCGAAGGCGTATCCTTAAATTCGACAGGCTCCATCATCTGGCCTATCATGCCGTCGCCGACCATCATAACAGGAGTCCTGTAATAGTCCGCCGCATCAAACGCCTGTTTCATAAGGTCGCACATCTCCTGCAGATTCGCAGGCGCGTATACGAGCAATCTGTAATCGCCGTTGCCTCCGCCGCGAGTCACCTGGTAGTAGTCGGACTGTGCCGGCTGGATTCCGCCGAGCCCCGGACCGCCCCTGACTATATTTACTATAACACAAGGAAGCTCCGCACCAGCAAGGTATGTGATCCCCTCCTGCTTAAGCGCGATTCCAGGAGAAGATGAGGATGTCATGACCCTCGCGCCAGCTCCTGCAGCTCCATAAACCATGTTTATTGCAGCCACTTCGGACTCCGCCTGCAAAAACACGCCGCCGTGCTTAGGCATTTCTCTGGACATATACTCCGGCAGCTCGCTCTGCGGAGTTATCGGGTATCCGAAAAAGAATTTGCAGCCTGCATTTATTGCAGCAGCCCCAATAGCCTCATTGCCTTTCATAAGTATCTTTGCCATATTACTCCCTCTCAACTTTTATTACAGAATCCGGGCACGAAATAGCGCAGTTCGCGCAGCCAATGCATTTTTCAGGCTGTGCAAGATGCGCTGGATGATACCCTTTTTTGTTTATGGTAGACTTGTCCATCTCTATGATTTTGACAGGGCAAGCATTCGCACATACGCCGCATCCCTTGCATACGTCTGTTCTAAAAGTTACTGTTCCCTTAGCCATATTCCCTCCTTTGCCAACTCTCTCTCATCAGCATATCTATACTAAACCTCTGCACACCGAAATCTTCAGGAAGCCCGTCGAGCGCGCTGCTCAGCCCCGAAACATAGCGGATTGGCACGCCCGATCTTTCGGACAGCCGAACCGCAATCCCGTGACCATACAGCAGATCGTCGGCGGTCGTATCATGAAGAAGATGCGTATTGTTTACTATGCCTGTTATTTTCATTCCGATAGCATCCTCTATTTTGCGCATGTATGCATAAGCGAGCCCGACATCCGCCGTCATCTCCCTATATGCATTGAAAATAAAGAATACATCCGTCTCATCCGGGTCTATATTCTCATAAAACTGAACGAGAACCTTTGCGCCGACATGGTCTCCGCCGAGATCAAATACTGCGTCCACTTCCTTATTGACGAGCGGCATATTTATCTCGGCAGAAATCATTGGAATATCTATATTCGTATAGTTTCCAAGCGCAGAAGAAATTACTTTTATTCCTTCTTTTTCCAGTACATTTGCCAATTCCCTCGATCTGAAATAGGTGTTTACAATATCCAGATCGCATAACACGACACCATTTACCGTACTTTTTCCGGCAAGTCTTGCGCTGTTCAGTTTTTTTGCGTAGTTAACCGAAAATTCAGATTTTCCGCTGCCATAATGACCGGTTATAACTCTGACCCTTTTGTCCTCACTGAGATTCAGCATTTTTTACCCAAGTATTTTTTGGACTGTTCTTCACCTCTGAGCACACGGAGCGCGCCAAGCGTGAGCGCTCTCATCTCGTCTTCGCCCGGAATCACCACCACAGGCGCAATAAATTTGACCATATCTGAAATCCAGCCGTTAAAATCCTTTCCATATGCAAGCCCGCCGGTCAATATTATTGCGTCGACTTCTCCGCAGAGCACCGCGGCTGAGGCGCCTATTTCCTTGCCCACCTGGTAAGCCATAGCCCTGTATATATGCTCCGCTTTTTTGTCTCCCGCCTTTGCCGCTTCTTCGACAGCCCTGCCGTCGTTCGTGCCGAGATAAGCGGTAAAGCCGCCCTTGCCCTTTATGAGCTGTTTGATCTGATCCTTTGTGTATTCGCCCGAAAAACACATATTCATCAGATCGCCGACAGGAAGTCCACCGGAGCGCTCAGGAGAAAAAGGACCTTCGCCATCGAGCGCATTATTGACGTCGATTATCCTGCCCTTTCTATGAGCGCCTACAGAAATACCGCCGCCCATGTGCGCCACAATGACATTTACATCGGAGTACGCTTTTTTCTGACCCTCTGCATATGTCCTTGCCACCGCTTTCTGGTTCAGAGCATGAAATATCGATTTTCGCTCTATCTGAGGCATTCCCGAAATGCGCGCGATATCTTCAAGTTCATCTACTACCACCGGATCGACTATGTAAGCGTTTACACCTATGCTCTTTGCGATCTCATCTGCGATAAGTCCGCCAAGATTCGAAGCGTGTTCTCCCATTACGCAGGATCTCAGGTCGTTCTTGAGGGTTTCATCCACTATGTAAGTGCCGCCCTCAAGCGGATAACACAGCCCCCCCCTGCCGACAACCGCAGAAAGCTCAGACGGTTTTACGCCGTTTTCTTCGAGCGCAGCCATAATCACGTTTTTTCTGAAATCATACTGCTCTATGACGCTTCCGTATTTTGAAATTTCGTCTGTACTATGCCTTAGCGTAGTTTCAAAAACCTTTGATTCATCTGAATAGACAGATATTTTTGTCGAGGTAGACCCCGGATTTATTGCAAGTATTTTATAACTCATCTGTTCCTCCAACTCATTAGCACCGCAAGCGCGATTGAATAAAGCTTAAGCTCGTCGCTGTCCGCTCTGGATGTCATTACTATCGGAGCCTTTGCGCCGACTATAGTGCCCGCCGCAACAGCGCCGCCAAAATATATGAGCGATTTATACATAATGTTTCCTGCCTCTATGTTCGGCATCAAAAGAATATCCGCCTCCCCGCACATAGGATCGTTCATCCCCTTGACTTCTGCGGCTCTGGCAGATATTGCATTATCAAGACCGTACGGCCCGCCTACGACACAGCCGGTTATCTCGCCTTCTTTGTTCATTCTTACGAGCTCGCCGGCGTCAACGGTTGCCTGCATCGATTCCGAGACCTTTTCCTTTGCGCATATGCACGCTACATTCGGAACTTCGATTTCGAGGGCGTCAGCAACTACAAGCGCATTTTCGATTATTCTGCGCTTAGCTTCCAAATCGGGGGCTATATTCATTGCCGAATCGGTCACTATAAACAGCTTGTGATATTCCGGCGACTTAAAGACCGCCGCATGACTCAGGACTCTACCCGTCCTGAGACCATATTCCTTGTTGAGCACAGCCTTAAGTATTATTGACGTATCTACAAGACCCTTCATCACAATATCCGCTTTGCCCTCCGATACAAGCCTTACAGCCTTTTCGGAAGCAACGGCCTTATCCGACTCTTCAATAATCTCGAAATCGCCCAGATCGAGTCCGACCTCAGCTGCAATTTCTCTGATTTTGCCTGCATCTCCAACAAGATACCCCTTTACAAGACCTCTTTCGTGAGCCGCCTTAATGGATTTCAGAACGTCGTCGTCATGGGCGCACGCCACCGAAATCTTGAGCGCACCCTTTGCAGACGCGCTTCTTATCAGCTCTTCAAAATTTGTAATCATATTCCTCCTGTCTCCCAGTTATTATTTATAGTTTGCAATCGTAGCAAAAATCGCTTTCAAGCCTGCTGTTCAGATACCTTCTTGACTCATCTGCATAACTTTTTGCTGTCTCCGCGCCGCTCAGTATTCTTTCCACACCTTTTGCAAGGGCAAGCAATTCGTCCTCGCCTGCGAGCACGACGATACGCGCAATGAATTGTGTCATATTTTTAATAGTTTCGACAATGGTTTTCGAGTAAGCCGCGCCTCCGGTGAGTATGATGGCATCTACATCGCCGCCGAGTACCGCGGCGCAGGCTCCTATCTCCTTTGCAACCTGGTAGCCGAGCGCGCTTAAATATTTGATTTTATTTGGGTCAGCCGACTCCTCCACCGCCTTGATATCATTTGTTCCAAGATATGCCGCAAGCCCGCCTCTTCCTCTCAGCATGTTCTTGACCTCGCCCTTTGTATAATCGCCGCTGAAACAGATATTCACAAGATCCCCCACCGGAAGCCCTCCTGTCCTCTCTGAAGAAAAAGGCCCCATTTCGTTGGCATTATTGGCGTCGATCATTCTGCCGGACTTCATAGGAACTACGGAAATGCCTCCTCCAAGATGCGCGACAATCAAATTGACGTCTTCGAGGGTTTTCTGTCCTCCGTAATTTTCAAATATATATCTGTATGCCATTGCCCTGCAGTTAAGCGCATGTACCATCGACTTGCGCTCTATTTGCGGTATGCCCGAAACTCTTGCAAGAGGTTCAAATTCGTCTACCGACACCGGATCGACTATGTAAGCCTTTACGCCAAAGCGCGTGGCGATCTCATCGGCTATTATCGCGCCTAAATTCGAGGCGTGCTCGCCCCTGATGCAGCCATTCATGTCTTCGAGCATCAATTCATCAACTTCGTAGCATCCGCTCGGAATAGAGCGCATCAATCCGCCCCTTCCCACGACGGCAGCTAAATCACCCTCCGCAATACCGCAGTCTTTGAGCCAGCTTAATATGATATCTCTGCGGTACAGACGCTGATCCATCACATTTTCAAAGCCTGCGACTTCTTCGGAGCTGTGCTGAAAATTTTCCCTCCGCACGAGTTCAGCACCGTCAAAAAGCGCGACTTTTGTGCTGGTAGATCCCGGATTTACAGCTAAAATATAAGGCATTACTCTCCTTCCCCCTTGCCCGAATCAATTTGTACATTTATCGGCGATCCGGCAGTGAGCTCATATGTGAATTTAGTATTTTCTGTTATAAGGTTTTGAGCAGGCTCGATCCGCAGCTCGACAGTATGTGTACCGGCGTCATATCCGCTAAGATCCACGCTCAGACTGAAATCCGATTTTTTTATGCCCGATATGGCAGGCGCAATACCGCGGAGAGTGATTGTAATATTAAATCCCTCCTGCAGCTTTGCGGTGAGATTCTCGGCAAGCCCGACAATAGCAACCTCGCTAACATCATACGAAAGGTCGGAATTTTCTATTTTAAGCACCTCGGCGCTATAGGTCAGAGTTTCTTCGTTATGTATTGTAATATTTTGCGAATAGTCAAACACAAGTCTGCCGGCGACATTCTCATTTCCGGTCACAGCTACCGGGCTTGCCCTGAGCTCCGAAACCGAATCGACATACTGCGGGTCGCCGCTGATTTTCGCTTCGGTCGCATCCAATTTGAATTCGTGTAATTCGTAACCCTCGTCAGTTTCGTCGGTATAATCTACCTTGACAGGCACCGTCTTTGTGCGCACAGCCGAAATCATTGCTGTGACCGTATTTCCCGAAGTGCTTACGCCGTTTACCGCCTCGCCCATCGAGTCTATTGGTGTTACAAGAAGTTCAAAAGTCTTGCTCTCCGATATCTCAGATGCATCTATGTAGCCGACCAGCTCCACAACTCTGCTTACAAGCGAGCGCGGACCACTGACAACTACCTGTGTCGGATTTACCTTTACCACTGATGTCGAAAGCGTTTCATCAAACGGCGCGGTAAGGTAGTAATTTACAGGTTTTGCCGCAGAAATCACTTTTTCGAGCACCACCGCCGCATTGCTCGGACTGATCCCCACCACGGTGACATCGTTGAAAGTACTCGATATATCGATCTCCGCATTATTTGTTCCCTCGACTAATTTCGAAAGATCTATTGAAAGCGAAAGATAATCTGACCTCACTGCAAGAACGGAATTCCGTCTGCCGGAAATTTCGACATTTGCGTAATATTTTGGAGCGCTCGAAATGACGAGTTCGCTGTCGACAGAACCCGCATAGCTCACAGGAACATTGTAAAAAACACGGGTAATTACCGGATTTTCCTTATCCATAACAAATATCCAGAAAAGCACTGCAAGAAGTATAGATATTATTTTAGTCGCAGACTCATGTCTAAAATTAAACATTGAAAGCAGACTCTTCAAAAATTTTTTCATTTTGCAGCCTCCGATTCGGCGGTTCCGCTCAGGCTGATCGCCTCTCTGAGCCCGGCCGCATCAACAAAACGCTGAAGCCCCCCCTCCTGCGCTATGGAAATCGCGCCCGTCTCTTCTGAAACGACAATTATCATTGCGTCGGAAGTTTCGGAAATTCCAATTGCCGCACGATGCCTTGTTCCAAGCTCTTTCGAGACGCCCATATTCGAAGAAAGCGGCAGCAGACACCCAGCGGCGACTATTCGTTCATTTTTTATAAGCATTGCTCCGTCATGAAGCGGCGACTTCGGAAAAAAAACATTCATAACGAGCTCCGCAGATATCTCGGCATCGAGCCTTGTACCCGTGTCGGCTATATCGCTGAGGCTCAGGCTGCCCGCGATTACGATCAATGCCCCTATCTTTTTTCTGGACATAGTCGTTGCGGCTTCAACTATCGCGTTGATATTTTCCTCGGATCTAAACCCCGCCTGTCTGTTTTTTTTAATAATCCAATTGGTATTGCCGACTTTTTCGAGAGCCTTTCTCAATTCTGGCTGGAAAATTATTACAACAGCGATAAGTCCTATAGTGAGCATATTCTGCAGAATGTAATTTACAGCATATAATTTGAGCAGCTCGCTGACGCGAGATATTACAAGTATTACTATAATTCCGTTTATGATCTGGACCGCCCTGGTACCTTTAATAAGCTTGATAAAGCTATAAAAAATAAACGCAATTATACCGATATCGATGACATATGTCAGCTTGATGTCGGAAATAAGCGCAGAAAAAAGTTCCCCTATACTCTTAAAGAATTCCATTATTGCAACCTTCTCGTCAAAGTTATCACAGTGAGGTATATTTTTTCGATGGCGTCTACTACCTGCGGGTCGGAAACAACAGCGCCTGCGTGCATTCTAATCCGCTTGAGCACCTCGATCTCGCGCTCTATATTCAGCAGCGGGATATTTTCAGCTTTTTTGACTCCTCCGACTTTCTGCGCTATGAGAAAGCGCTCTGCAAGAAGCCTTGCAACCTGTTCGTCTATCTTGTCTATTTCAGCCCTAAGGTCATTTATCGCGTTCATATTTCCCTGATTATCATACCAATCCCAGACCGGTATGTCAAGGTTCAGCGCGCTCAATCAATCGCTTTTCGCACAAGAGCACTGGAAAAAATATTGTCTCCAAGATTAAATGTGCTGTACAAATTTTGACCATTAGTTATAATCGGAGTATAACCAGAAATTACATGTACCGTGTTATCATCAGCTATAGCATACTCCGATTGACCAGCGTACACCATTGCAAAATTCTGCTCCGGAAATGCTGCTATCAACTTAGGAAGCGGATGTTCATCCCCATACAAAGCACTCGAAGATATTGCAATGCCCATCGTCCCTCGGCGTATCGTCAAATCACCGCACAAAACGCCATCTTTTAATATCGGTAAAGTCAGATTATTATAATCCAAACAATTATTTTTTAACATAATATGATAATAACCGTTGCTGCTGATTTTATAGTCTGACGTTATAACGCCATAGCTCATTTCGGCAAGAATGCGTACTCGTATTTCTTTTTCAGAAAAAGGAGTTCCTACAGTACTTAACTGAACATTCCCATCTAAGACATTATTTTCTATAACGCCTGCCACGGTAGTCCCCAAAACTAAATCAGATTTAGCATCACCCACGCATGATGCCAAGCATATCGTTATGCAAAACAACGCTATGGATAAACCTAATTTTTTCATAATACGCCCTCCCGTAACTATATTTACTATATCAAATAAAATATAACAAATATAGTAAATGTACAAATAAAAGCCTGCGCCAGATATACAGCGAGTGCTTGCGCATAGGCAAACTACAATTCCAACAGCTGCTTATCGCGAATTTCAAGCCTTCTTTCACATTGCTCAGCAAGCGCGGTATTGTGTGTGACAAGTATTAATCCCGTGTTTTGCTTTGGCAGGTTCAAAAGTATGTCCATCACTTTGCCTGCATTATAATCGTCGAGCGCGCCTGTCGGCTCATCGGCAAGCACATAGCGCGGCCGGTTTATAAGTGCGCGAGCTATTGCAACACGCTGCTTCTCTCCTCCGGACAGTCTCCTTACTTTCTGATTAAGAAGACGATCTATATCAAGCCTCTCTGTCAATTCCTCCAAAATGCTTTGCCTGTTTTTGAGCACTTCCTTTTTGTCGGAATATATCAGAGGAACGAGTATGTTCGCTCTAACTGTTTCAGATTCAACTAAAGCAAAATCCTGCAGTACATAGCCAAAAAACCTGTTTCTTATCATAGCGCGGAAACTGCTGCGAATATTGGCAGCGGAAAGCCCCCCTATAAAAATCTCGCCGCAGGTCGGCGGCTCAAGCAGAGCAATCATCTGCAAAAGCGTGGTTTTTCCACAGCCAGACTTTCCTGTAATAGAAATCGTGTCGACTCTGCCGATCTCAAGATTAATTTTTTTTAATATTTCTCTTGTGAACTGCCCATCTCTATAACTTTTGCCGACATGTTCCAACTTTATTATACTCATATGCGCTCCGATTTATTGTATGTTCCAACCGCTCTATACACTATATAAGCCGAAAATAGCGCGCTGATTGCAAAAAGTGATACCACAAGGCTCGTTCGCACTGTTCCCGGCGGCAAGGCAGCCCAGACAAACACAGCGGAAGGTAAAAACTGAATTGCAAGAATTGCGGCAATTTGGCAGTACAAATCCCCTAAAACCGCGCCAAAATAGTGATGAATCTTAAACTCGCGGCTCAGTCGTCCCGCAGTATTAATGCAGCGCACCACAACGCTGCCAAGAAGCAAACAAACCAACATAAATATAAAAGTGAATGCGGTAGTTACTGTATCCCTGCTTGAATCAGCGGAACTCCGCAGCATAGCACTTACGTATACGGGTTCGGGTTCAGAAAACCCCATCATATGCGCTTCCGCAGCGACTTCTGCTATTTCTTCAGGAGCTTCGTGCAAAACTCCGCCTGACGACAGGATGCCCGCATCTGAAATCATGTAAAGATTTCTGTATATCTGACCTAAAACCTCTAATTTTCTGGAATCAGGCAAATTTGGATAATATTCTTCAAAAAACGACTCAGCAGTCAAGTGCACCACCTGCGCTTTGGCAATCGGCACACCGAATGTCCCTGTCAAAAAAAGTATATCCTCCGGCAGTTTGCCGCCACTCACCACATCTATATTCTTCATCCCAAAATCCAGATGACTGCGCGCATCGTCCGCGCAAGCATCCGAATTTTTGAAAAAAACCGTGTTTTCAATTAAAGGAACTTCAGTAATTCCAAAAACTTCAGCAAATGCGCCAAGCACGACCATATCCGACGAAGTTTCAAAATGCGTAAATGCCAAATCCTTTTCAATGAGCCTTCGCAGCATTATAAACGATTCTTCCGGCTTGTCTAAACCGCGCGGAGATTCGCTCCGATTATTGATATTAATTCTTAATGTATACAGAGTCCTGTCATATAAATTTGCAAGCGCCGCGCCCTGTTTAGCAGCTTCTATATAATTAAAATATCCAAGCTGCAAAAAATAGCTTATCACAGCAAAAACCACGCTGAAAAAGATGCTGTATGCCCACTGTTCACGAAACTCTCGATACAGCATTGCCGCCTCCGGCAGACAACCAGTAGTGTATGTAGTTCAGCGCCGCTCTTACCGAAAAATACAGAAAAACGCCAACTATACACGCAAACATCAGAATGCCGATCCTGTAACTATATCCAAAAAAGACTCCGCGGGTAATACCTACAAAAGCCGCAAATCCGAGTATTCCCCCGATAAAAGCCGCAACGCCGTCATACCTGAACGAAAAAAACTGATATTTCCAGAATGTCGCGCCGGCAAGCCGATGCGCTCTAATCAAGCTGCCTTCCAATTGTACAGCGCTGTTCATTAAAAAAACGAGAAGAATAAAGGAAGCCGATATTGCAAAAAAATAGAGACTGAGCACCGGCTTATTGATTAAAAATTTCAAAAAACCGGACAGATTTTCCAATCTGTCCAGCTGTACATCGATAATTTCCATAAGCTGTTTTTCGATGCTTGCATCTGAAGCAATAAAGTATATTCCGCGCGATTCTCTCGATATTGCAAGCGGCTCAGCGCGCCTGCCGGAGAGCTCCTTTATTGCCTCGATGCCTACAGGAATATCTCCGAGATAATTGACTACATCCCTGTCAGTAGGGAAAAAAATAACAGAAACCGGTTTTTCGCTGCGCTGTACCAACTCTAAGAGCAGCAACTGAAATGCCCTGTTAAAATTAACCGCCGTGTCATTGGAAGCCTTTACAATTCTGTAGCTGTGGCGGTAAAAGCTATATTGGTTCTCTGCGCTTCGCATTTTGTTTACGCCCGCAAAAATCAGCACCGCAAAGATGCTGATAAAGATAAACATAAAGCCGAGCAAAAAATTCGCCACTTTTTTCATCTTTGAATCTATTTGTTTGTAGATTCTACATCGTAATAAAACTCCGTCACTGGTGCAAACGGATTCAAGGAGTCATAAAATGTTTTCGAAACACTTACAGTATTTCCAGCTGAATTCGGAGTCCACAAATACCCAGTATCACTTACGCCATCAATGCGATATCGTATAGCCACCCTTAAAAAAAATTCACCGGCATCAGGAACACTTGAATTGCACTGACCATAACCCTCATAATGAAAAATACTAGGATGTTCATTTGTAATATAATTCAATGAACCGCGTTGCCAAACCACTTCGGCAAAAGCAACCACCGAAATTATTAACACCAAAACACCAACCAATAACACTGATTTTCTTAATAACCGATGCACAACTACCTCCTATTCACATTATCATAGTTTTAAGTTGTTAATCCTACCACGACCGTTATAACATAATTAATCCAAAAAATCAAAATTGTTTTATAACCGGATGCGGCGGTATATGTCGCTTGTGCTCGCTCTGCCTGTGCATTCTCTCTATTATAGCCCTGTCCGCATCTGCGACAGATTCTCCAAGCAGGTACGCATCTATGGCATCATATGTTATTCCTATCTCGCCCTCGTCGGTCTGACCCTCCCAAAGCCCGGCCGAAGGCGCTTTATAAATAATTTCTTTAGGCACGCCAAGGAATCTTGCCATATGATAAACCTCGCACTTGTGCAGCTCTGCGATTGGCAGAAGATCCACTCCGCCGTCGCCGTACTTAGTAAAATACCCGATATGGACCTCTGCGGCGTTGTCCGTACCAAGCACGAGATAACCGCGATAGTTTGCATACGCATAAATCGCCGACATTCTGAGGCGCGCTCTTAGATTGGAATCACTCGCTCTAAGCGCACCGCCCGCATTGTCAAAACCGAATGCGGTCATTATTGTCCTATGCGGTTCGCTGAGATCTACCACATCGCTCGAAAGCCCGATCCTTCCGGCAAGCTCCAGCCCGTGCTCCACATCCTTGCTGCTACTGTGACACGGCAGCAGCAGCCCCTTTGAACTCTCCGGAAACGCCCTCTTTGCAAGCGCACCTACCACAGCAGAATCTACCCCCCCTGAAATACCGAGCACAACGCCTTTACAGCGCGCCTCTGCAACCTTTTCGCGAAGCCATTCGGTTATTTTCTCAACATAATTTTCGATCCTCGCCTGCGCCTTTCTATGCTCGACAAGCACGCATGGACCCGCGATGTATTTTCCACTGCCGACTTTTGCGAGCGTAGCGTCAGTATATGTATTCGGCTGAAACCAAAATACCGCGTCATAATCAGAAACAAAGTTCTCTGCTATATCAGGTCTTACAACGATGCTCACCATATCTACCTTTTCAGGCAGCTCGTGCAGGCTTCCATAGCACTTATCGCCAAGTATTTCGTCATACCTGCCGTTTACGGGGTACACCACAAACCCTGCTTCTCTGAGCATCTTGTATATCTTATTTCCAAATTTTTCCTCATCAGGAGTCGCCCCGACAACCGCCCATTTTTTTTGCCCGAAGGCAAGTTCCGTCCTCATAAAACCTCCTTATTTGTAATTAGCTCTTCCGCCCCATTTTTGCGCCGCAACTTGTCTGTTCTATGTTTTGTCCGGTGTTACATTTCCGTAAAAATTATAATCATCCGTCAAAAGCACAGCACCCATCCGCTCAATAAGCACATTGCCGCCGGTGATGTCTGTAATCCTGTTCAGCATTTCCTGACCGCTGTCGCTTACATAAACAGACAGAGCGACATTCGCGCCGTACTCGACTCCGGCTGTATGGATTTTAGCCGAAGCAAGGTAGTGCTCTATACTGCCAAGATATGAATAATCAAATTCAAGATTAATGTGCTCATATGTTCTGATATCGGAGACATTCGCGCTTTGAAGCGCACACCTCAGCGCGTCCGTATACGCCCTAACGAGCCCGCCCTTTCCGAGCAGCACCCCTCCAAAATAGCGTGTGACCACCGCGACAATATTGTTGTAACCCTCGCCCCGAAGCATACTGAGCATAGGCGCACCCGCCGTGCCGGACGGCTCACCGTCATCGGAATACTTGTAATCCGCCCCGACGACATACGTCGGCACATTGTGAGTCGCCTTGTAATGCTGTTTTGACACCGCCTCAATACACGCCTCCGCCTCCTGTGCCGTTCGCACGGGAAAAAGATGGCATATAAATCGCGACTTGTTTACGACGATTTCATGACTATGAGGTACAAGCACCGTTCTGAAACCTTCTTTTAGCATTACTTATTCCGCATTACTCCTTTACCAAAAACCGCTCAAATTTCGCATAATCCTGCGCATCGAGCCCGACATCCACCAACGCGCCGCTCTCGACCCACTCTATAGTAGCCTGATACTTGCTTTGGATATAACTCTGTGCAGTACCCTCAGAAAACGGCAGCAGCAAACGAACATTTTTTCTGTCGGAGAACAGATGCGCCTTTATCTTATGCACAAGCTCATCCATTCCCTCGCCTGTCTTCGCAGATATTTTGACCCCGTCTCCGACGAATACCTCGGCGTCCGGCGCTATATCGCACTTATTGTACGCAGTTATCATAGCGATATCTCCGGCTCCGATCGCTCCGAGCACCTCCTTTGTGACGTCCATCTGAAAATTCATATCGGCATTTGCCACATCTACCACCTGCACGAGCAAATCGGCGAGCGCCGCCTCTTCAAGAGTAGATCTGAAAGCTCTTACAAGCCCATGCGGCAAATTGGACACAAACCCGACAGTATCAACCAAAATTATATGACTTTTATCGTCAAATTCAATAGCCCTGCTGTATGTGTCAAGAGTTGCAAACAGCATGTCCTTTTCAAAAACTCTCTTCTTTTCCGCATCGCTTCGGCAGCTCTCTATCATGTAGTTCATCACGGAGGATTTTCCTGCATTGGTATAACCTACCAGCGCCACAATCGGAACATCGTTCTTTTCCCTTTTCGAACGCTGAATTTCTCGGTTTTCCTCCGCTTCTTTTATCTGCCTTTCGAGTTCTGTTATCCTCTTCTGTATTGCGCGCCTGTCAAGTTCGAGCTTCTGCTCTCCTGCGCCCCTTGTGCCGACACGCACGCCGCCGGAACCTCCGCCTGCCCCCGTCCTCGAAAGCTGACCGCCAAACCCGACCAGCCTCGGCAGCTTGTACCTCTGCCTTGCCAGATCGACCTGCAGCCTCGCGATATTTGTTTTTGCCCTTTCAGCAAATATGTCAAGTATCAGCAGCGTTCTGTCAACTATTCTTGCGCCTATTATCTCCTCTAAATTCCTAATCTGCGAGCCGGAAAGTTCATTATTGAATATGACTAAATCGCACTCGTTCTCTCTGACGAGATCTCGGACCTGCTCTGCCTTTCCGCTGCCTATATAAGTTGCGGCGTCTACGCGATCCTTTATCTGAGTGCATACCGCCATTACTTCTGCACCTGCGGCCTCTGCAAGCGCTTTCAGCTCTCCTATCTGATTCTCCGTGTTTTTATTTTCCTTGAACATGAGCATTAACACAGCTCTGTTCTGTATCATTTCATTCTGTACTTCCTGTTCTGTCATAAAATATTGATTCCGCGAGTTCCTTGCTCGCAGCTTCTCCTCTGAGTATTCTCACTAATTCGATGCCAAAGTCTATCGCGCTTCCGGCTGAACGGGCGGTGGTAATCCTGCCGTCTGTCACGACAGAACCGCCTACATATTCACCTGCAAGCTTCGAAACAACCGCAGGAAATGCAGTTACTTTTTTTCCTTCTATAACTCCGTAAGTTCCAAGAACATACGGAGCTGCACAAATTCCTGCAATCTTTGTATCTTTGGCACTGCTGAATATTTCTTTGAGCCGGGCGTCATCCGTGAGTTTGAAGACGCCTCTACCACCCGGCAGCACGAGCATTTCGGGCTCGATTCCCGCCGAAACATATTCACTTATGGTCATATCTGCTATCACGCCGATTCCGAAGCCTCCGAACACAGTTCTTTCATCTGTGACAGAAACTGTCTTGACATCGATATTTGCTCTCCTGAGCAGATCTATCGAAGCAACGGCTTCAAATTCCTCGAAACCTTCTGTTAAAAAAATAATTACCATTTCACCCTCCTATAATAACAAATGCCCTCTTTCGAGAGCATCAAAATAAGCAGTTGTAAACTCAAAAATGATTAATAATCGTATACCTTGTCGTACTGTTCCGACGGCTTGAACTTTATGGAATAATCCTTCTTTCCGGCATCATAGGTAGTATCCACCACCATCCACTTTCCCTCTATGAGGACCTCATTCCAAGCGTGATACCCTTCAACATTCTTTGTGTAACCTTTGACGAGCCTTGTCGGGAAGCCCTTGCTCCTCATAAATGCCGCAAATAGCGACGAATAATCATAGCAGATACCCTTTGAATCGACGAAAGTCTTTGTGATGCTCGGAACGTAGTTGGATTTGACCGTTTTAGCTTTATCCCAGTCGTATGAAATATTCTTGACCACATAGTCATAGAAGATCTCGAACGCCGCGGTTGCAGTCTTTATGTCCTTTGTCTGGTTGAGCGCATACTTGATGGCGTTGTCATCTGCAGCCCAGTTAATATTCTGAATTGAATTCAGATAGACTATATTGTCATCTTTGAGTTCATTTTTTACTTTTGTCTGTTCTACGAAAGCGTACTTGTTTTTGTCGACCTGTTTCATAAGCGCTACCACGTACTCGCCGTTGCCAAGCTGAAGCGGAAAGTACTCGGTCTTGCCGTTTGGTATAAATGGATACGCGATTTTCTGTTCGCCCTTGACTATCATCACGACATATGCCGCTCCGTCGGTCGCGCTGTACCTGACGCCCACTATGCCGGTATCAAGATGTTCTGTATCAAAAGTGCCCGCAAACACCGCTGCACCCGTAATTACGACAAGCGCTAAAAAGGTGACAAATATTCTAATTCTCATCACACACCTCCCAGTTAGTACATTATACCCAATTATAATGCGATTTTCAAGTTTCTATGTGTCATATCCGTTACTTATTGATTACGAAGTATGCCACTGCCAGTATATCATCCGCCTCACGCCAAATGATAATCAAATTCTTTTACTATTTGAAATAAATTTATTGATTTTTTCCGAGCAGATTTCTGCTATACTTCCAAACTAAGTGGAGGAATTATGAACGCTGTAAAATTCGTGGATACTACTACAAGAGACGGCCATCAATCGCTGATAGCTACTCGCATGACAACAGAAGAGATGCTGCCGATACTCGAAAAAATAGACAAACTCGGTCTGCATGCCATCGAGTGCTGGGGAGGCGCCACCTATGACGCCTGCATCAGATTTCTAAATGAAGACCCTTGGGACAGGCTCAGGGAATTCAAAAAAAGACTTCCCAACACGAAGCTTCAAATGCTGCTCAGAGGTCAGAACCTCATAGGTTACAGGCATTACGCCGATGATATTGTGGACAAATTTATAGAAAAATCGGTTGAAAACGGCATAGACATAATCCGAATCTTCGATGCGCTCAACGATGTAAGAAATGTCAAAAGAGCTTGCGATGCAGCCAAAAAATTCGGCGCGCACGCGCAGATGGCAATCTGCTACACCATCAGCAAAGTCCACACTACCGAATACTATGTAGACCTTGCAAAGAGAATGCAGGACTTCGGAGCAGACTCTATAGCGATAAAAGATATGTCGGGAATTCTAAAACCGAATGTAGGCGCCGAGCTGACCCACGCGATAAAATCCGCCGTAAACCTGCCGCTCGAAATTCACTCGCACTGTACGGGCGGGCTCGCGCCAATGACATACACGGCTTGCATATACGCAGGTGCAGATATAGTAGACACAGCGTTTTCGCCATTCGCAGGCGGAGCTTCGCAACCCGCTATCGAATCCATGCTTATGGCGCTCGAAGGAAGCGAAAAACGCCCTGACCTCGACACAGAGCTGATTGACGAAATCGCCGAATATTTTAAGCCTGTGCGCGACAAATACCTCGCAAACGGATTATTATCTCCAAAAGCCCTCTGTGTGGAGCCAAACATAGTAAAATACCAGCTTCCTGGCGGAATGCTTTCGAACTTGGTATCACAGCTTAAAATGCAAAATGCGGAGCACAGATATGAAGAAGTACTCAAAGAAATACCAAGAGTCAGGGAAGATTTGGGATTTCCGCCGCTCGTGACGCCTCTAAGCCAGATGACAGGCGTACAGGCAGTATTTAACGTACTTTCCGGCGAAAGATACAAGCTAATACCGACAGAAATAAAAAAGCTTGTCGCAGGAGAATACGGAAGCACTCCCGTCCCTATCAAACCCGAAATCATCGAAAAAATAATTCCGGGAAGAGAGCGCATAACAGTAAGGCCCGCGGACCTTCTTGAAGACGAGTACGAAAAAATTAAAAGCGATGCGGGCGCTCTTGCAAAAAATGACGAGGATTTGCTTACATACGCGCTGTTTCCTGAGGTTGCAAAGACATTCCTCACAAATAAATATTCAAAATAGTATAAAATCCTCTATCGGAGGCAGATCGCCGAGACTTTTGAGCTCAAACATCTCCAAAAACTTGGCTGTCGTACTGTACTGACCCGGATTTCCGAGCTTATCTAATTTGCCGCTGCAATAGATAAGCTCTTTTTTAAGCAGCTGCTGCACAAGAGAATCCGGATTAGCTCCGCGCATTTCTTCTATCTCTGCTCTGGTGACAGGCTGGCGGAGAGCGATTATCGCGAGCACTTCGAGCGCAGCGCTCGAAAGCCCCCTGCGCTTGGGGCTTCCAAACATTCTGTCTATATAGTCCGAGTACTCCTTTTTTGTTGCGAGTCTGAAACCCTCCTCTGATTCAAAAAGAGCTATTCCGCCGCAGGCAGAATATTTTGCCGAAAGCTCTGTAACAGCTTTTTTGGTGCGCCTTAAACCAACCCCTGCAACTTCTGCAAGCTTTTTTAATGAAACCGCTTCGCCGCTCGCAAACAGAAGCGCCTCTACAATGCTTACAAGCTCCGCATCGGTCACATCGACGCACGTTTTGTTTTCAATGTCGTTAAAATCGACAGTATCATTATTTTTTGTGTCCACAGTACTTCCCAATTCAAAAATCATTGTATTTCTCTAAAATTTATTGTGCTTCGGAGCGCCGCGGCGCATATTCCAGGCCGCGCTCTATGTAAATCTCCTTAAAAGCTTCATCCTGCGATACTGTAATTCTGCCCGTGCGAAGCAGTTCAAGGAGCGCCAAAAAACATGCTATGACCTCGCCTCTTTCTCTACAGATGCTTCCGAATGAAATTTTTGCGCTGTTTTTCAGCAGTTCGAGTATGTACTTTCTCTTTTCGGCAACAGATACGAAATTCCTGCGCTTAAGTCTGAAAAACGCCTGTCTTTCTTCGTCAAATCTGG
Organism: Acidaminobacteraceae bacterium; assembly: GCA_041781135.1. Taxonomy (GTDB): domain Bacteria; phylum Bacillota; class Clostridia; order Peptostreptococcales; family Acidaminobacteraceae; genus JAUMXJ01. The sequence continues at coordinate 11,025 of JBHAZV010000026.1, read as the reverse complement.
AAAGATTATCCACCACGCGTTCAAACGCTGCATACAGAAGCTGAATACTTAGGCTGAACCCTCCGACGCTCTCATCTGGTCGCACCTCGGTATCCCTCATAAAGCTATGCGCGGTAATCTCCCTTCTTTTTAGATATTCTCCGAGCTCTTTTACTCTCTTGTACACTCTAAGTTTTTCGACCAGTTCTTCAAGAGGATCTGCTTCTGAATCCGCGTCAAAATCCAGCCTGCCCTTGTTCAAATACCGTGCCTTTATCGCTATCAAATTCGACGCCATAAGAACAAAATCCGAAACCTCAGAAAGTTCGCTGCCCGAAACCACGGCGACGAACTGCTCGACAATGTCGAGCAACCGCAGCGCATCTATATCAAATTCTTCCGTTCTGACAAGATGCAGCAGCAGATCGAGCGGCCCCTCGAATTCGCCGACTCTAAAATGCATTGCAGCTCCGCTCATTGCTGCTCTACTACCCCAAGTATCACTGCTCCCGGTATGACGCGCAAATCGGACAATCTATAAGAATTCCGCAGAAGCTCCGCAGCAGACTCATATTCCACATTGGATCTCATTAAAAATACCGCTTCTCCCTCATTTACATATTCGCCAATTTTTTTCAGGCAACGTATCCCGGCAAAATGGTCAATCTTATCGTCTTTTTTGAGCCTTCCGGCTCCAAGCAGCATTGCGGCGCGACCTATTTTTTCGGCGTCAAGTTCAGAAACATAGCCGCTTTTTTCAGCAACCACATAGGATACCTTGTCCGAAAGCCTGCACATTTTTTCGTCCGCGCCCAGCAAACTATAATTATAATAAAATTTTTCCAAATCGCCGCCCTGAATTTTTACGAATTCTTCAAATTTAGCTAATGCCTTGCCATTAACTATGACATCCGCCGCCGCCTTCTCCGCCTCGGCTAAATTTTCGTACTTTCCGGCATAATAAGCCATACAGGCAGAAATCTTTACGGCAACTTCGAGCTCGTCATTTTCGCCCATTCCACGGAGTATCTGAATCGCTTCAAACACCTCGCATGCATTGCCGACCTCGCGCCCAAGCGGTTGCTCCATCGCAGTCAGCACTGCCACGGTCTTTTTGCCAAGCGCTCCGCCGATCGCAGCCATAGTCTGCGCAAGTTCCCTCGCCTCTGCCTCCGTCTTCATAAATGAACCGCTGCCCACCTTGACATCCAGGACTATCACATCTGCTCCCGAGGCGATTTTCTTGCTCATTATTGAACTCGCAATAAGAGGCACCGAGTCCACACACTCTGTCGCATCGCGAAGGGCGTATATCTTCTTGTCAGCAGGCGCGAGGCTGCCCGTCTGACCGACAAGCGCAATTCCATACTTTCGGACATTGTCAAAAAACTCGCCGGACGGCATTTCAGTCCTGAAACCGGGTATCGATTCCAATTTGTCTATTGTTCCGCCCGTGTGTCCGAGCCCCCTTCCCGACATCTTGGCAGAGGGTATTCCAAGCGCCGCCATGACCGGCATCACAACAAGCGATATTTTGTCTCCAACGCCTCCTGTAGAGTGTTTATCGACCTTTACTCCCGGAATTGCGGACAGATCGAGCACTTCGCCCGAATGAACCATTGCATCTGTAAGCGCCGAAACCTCAGCAGAATCCATGCCTTTGAAGTATATAGCCATAAGCAGAGCGGCCGCCTGATAATCCGGTACGCTCCCATTTGTAAAACCATCTACAAAATACTTTATTTCGTCCGCCGTCAGGGGCTGCCCTCGCTTTTTCTTGGATATTATTTCTTTAATGTTCATATACACTAAGACATCTCTACTATTTTACACACTATTTTTGTAAAATTCGATTCCGCCTGCTTGGCGACCTCATTTATTCCGGCGTGGTCTATCGGCGCATCGAGCACGCCTGTACCCATATTGGTAACGCAGGATATACAGGTCGTGCGCATTCGCATGTGAGCCGCAACTATTGCCTCCGGCACGGTGGACATACCCACGACATCCGCACCTATCACGCGCGCCATGCGAATTTCGGCCGCTGTCTCAAACTGTGGGCCGGGCATAAACACATACACACCCCTGCGTAGCTGTACTTCGATCTCTGCTGCAGCTGCCGCAACGCGTTCGTTAAACTCTCTCGAATAGACATCCGCCATGTCGGGGAACCGCGTTCCGTATTCGGCAAGATTTCGCCCACGCAGCGGCGAAATGCCTGAGAGATTTATATGATCCTGCACAAGAACAAGATCGCCAGGTTTATACTCCACATTTACGCCGCCTGCTGCATTGGTGAGTAGCAGATTGCTGCATCCTAATTCCCGTACAACCCTTACGCCAAATGTCGCCTGTTCCAGCGAATAGCCCTCGTAGTAGTGAAACCTGCCCTGCATTACAAGCACAGTTTTGCCGCAAAGTCCGCCGATTACGAGCCTGCCTGCGTGTCCCTCTACAGTTGACACCGGAAAATGCGGTATCTCTCCATAGGGAATAATGACCGGGTTTTCTACATTGGATGCGAAATCGCCGAGTCCGGTTCCAAGAACTATTGCAATATTCGGAACAGCTCTTGTAATACTCCTAATATAGGCACTCGCCTCCTTGATTTTTGCGATAATATCCATATTCCTCTCCTGCGTAAATATTTTTACATTTTTGTATTTTGTCTGTTAAAGCGCTATTTCCTTCCAAAAACTTGTGCCCTTGCCGCCGTACTTCACTCCGAGATATTCTGCGACTGTAGCGCCGATATCCGAAAAACTGCTGCGAGTTCCGATGTTTGCCCCCTTTTTTACCATTTCTCCAAATGCAATTATCGGAATGTACTCCCTGGTGTGGTCTGTTCCGAAATAACACGGGTCGTTGCCGTGATCTGCACATACTATCAGCAAATCGCCACCTCGCATCGCCGCCATAAGTTTCGGCAGAACTGAATCAAACTCCTGAAGCGCCTTTCCATAGCCGGCAGGATCGCGCCTGTGCCCATATTTTGAATCGAAGTCTACCAAATTTGTAAATATGAGTCCGCTGAATTCTTGCCGCATGCATTCAAGCGTTTTTTCCATCCCATCCATATTGGAAACTGTATGAATGCTGTGAGTTATCCCCTCGCCGTCGAATATATCAGAGATTTTTCCGACAGCCGCCACACGGAGCCCTGCGCCGAAAACATAGTCGAGGAGCGTCTTTTCCGGGGGCTTGACACTGTAATCCCTGCGGTTTGGCGTCCGCTCAAAAACCGGAGAACTCCCTATAAAGGGTCTTGCTATGACCCGCGCAACACTTACTTCGCCAGTAAGTATCTCTCGCGCAATCTCGCAGCATCGATAAAGCTCATCGAGCGAAACAACATCCTCATGAGCCGCAATCTGAAACACACTGTCCGCAGACGTATACACTATGAGCTCGCCCGTCTCCATGTGGCGCTTTCCAAGTTCTTTTAATATCTCCGTTCCTGAAGCAGGCATATTGCAAATAGTCTTTTTGCCGGTTCTGCGTTCAAATTCTTCTATCACCCAGCTTGGAAAACCATTCGGATAAGTATTAAATGGAACATAACTGTGTACCCCGGCTATCTCCCAATGTCCGGTTGTTGTGTCCTTTCCGACCGACGCCTCCGCAGCTCTGCCAAATGCACCTTCGGCTGAATCTCCACAGCACGGCAGGCAGTCGACCCCATCTATACACCCCATACCAAGCCGACTGAGCACAGGAAGCTTAGCTCCGGATTTTTCCACAGCGCTTCTCAGCGTATTTGCGCCGGAATCTCCAAAATCAGCCGCATCAGGAAGCGCACCAATCCCCACACTGTCTGCTACAACAATTATTGCCCTGTTCATGACAAGCTCCTTTCCATTTCTCTGAATATGATATAACACCATCGCATCGGGGTCAAATAATACAAAAACTTAACTTTATCACTTCGAATAATCATTGCAACAGCTTTTCTATCGTGATATAATTTTTCTCGTGCATAAAAACAGGAGGAAGTATGGCAAACATAAAATCTGCTAAAAAGAGAATTTCAGTTATTAACGCTAAGACTGCACGCAACAAAGCAAAAAAATCGAGAGCAAAGACTGCTGAGAAGAAGTTTTTAGCTGCTGTTGCACAGGGAAACAAAGAAGAAGCACAGTCGCTTATGGTGGCTTATCAGAAGCTTGTATCAAGACTTGGCGACACAGGCCTCTTTCATAAGAACAAGGCTTCAAGAAAAGTTTCTCGACTCAGAAGCAAACTGAACGCACTCTAATATTTGTACCCATAGGGTTTCGCTTAACAATGGCGCTAAAGCTAAAAGCGTCATTTTTGCGTTAGCATCGCAGCCTGCAAAAGCAGTTCCCTCTTCGGCGCAGCGGTGCTTTTTAATTCTACATCTATTAAAGACAATTTTTCGAGCATCAAAAAGAGCTGATCGGCGCTATACTCTGCAGCTATTCTCTTTGCGGCTCTCTCCATAAACGGCGTCCCCCGAAATCCGCCTGCTTTATAGCTCGCGGCGCTTCTCACACAGGATACTATTCTGCCGAAAAGCTCCATTTCTTCCTCGCCGGCATCAATATATTCCGCTACGATTTTAGGAAATTCGGGCGATGTCAGCTTATCATAAAATGCCCAAATTTCGGCATCGGAAGATGTGCCAAAATAATTATCAATATCGTCCGCAGACACCTCCCAAGCGAGCGAACTAAGGTAATCTATTGCGTTTTTTGCATAAAACATCCCCCTTGGCCTGCATACATCCGTAAAATAGCGGAGCGTCCGCTCCGACAGCTTAAGACCTCTCCCCTCCGCCTCTACCTTTATCCAGCGTTCGAGCTCCGATGTTCCAAGCATCTTGGATTCCACAGCCATAGTTGTCTTAATAAAACGCTTATAATTTGCCGAAATCTTCTGAAGATCCGTCTCAAACACCACAAGCCTGATATGTTCGGGAACATCTGCAAGCAACGCCTGAAGCTTGTCATCGGAATTCCACTTAAAATATCCCGTCTTATTCAAAATAACAAGCCTGTAATCGCAGCTGAGCGGCAGGGTTTCGAACGCTACGCGCAAGCTGTCCGCAGAGAATTGCTCGGCAAACTCTGCAATATTCAGCTCCGGAAGCTCTACCACAGATTTCAGCAGCCGTATGTACGAAACTATCGGATATTCCTCCTCGCCGTATAAAAGCAGCGACTTGGGGATCTCGCCCCTTTTGGCGCCTATGTACAAATCCTTGATATTCACGATGACATTATACCACAGCGGATAATGCAATAGACCCGAAACTTACGCCCGCCCCATATGTTGTTTCGAAACGCCGCCCGGCTTCGGACCCTCTTCTTACATTTTGCACTCAGGTTCGAGCCGATCCTTGCAGCTTCGGACTGTACATTTTTAATCGCCGCAGAGATACGCACTTGTTTCTGCGCCGTGCGCTGTCACAAAAAGACGCATACAGCCGCCGTAGTATGTCGAATGGACATTTAGATCAGAAACAGCCCTTACAAAATCGTCAGAGGGTAGATTATACTTTCTGCTGTGAGAAACAGATATCCATAGCGGAGCAATCGCCTTAAAAATCTCTCCGGATGATGACGTTTTGGAGCCATGATGAGGGGCTTTTAAGAAAATGCAGTTTTTTTCGGGTGACGGTGCTGCACCGAGTACACCGCGTATACATTCCTCAGACGCGTCTCCAAAAAACCAGCAGCGACCAAATGCAATGTCTACAAAAGCGCATATCCCATTATCGTTTTCATCAGATTCGCTTCTAAGTCTGTACATATTCAGCAGCGCACTGTCCTCACCCTTTGAAATTACTGTTCTTAACGGAGAATCAACAACCACCGCCACCCTGCTGAAGCAAAAGCGGTCCCAAAACGAAAGACCACCGCTTTTTAGAAAATATTCGCGCGTAAGCTCCGTCATATAAATCCTTCCTATTTCAACCTCATCCATCAGTCTTGCCAATCCTCCGTAGTGATCGTTATGAAAATGAGTTATTACCACTATATCGAGCCGAAAAATTCCCATATTTCTCAGTTCCGATGCAATGTCGGTTCTTCCGTCGCCTGTGTCGACAAGACATGTAAGCGCACCGCTCCGAACGAGCGTACAGTCTCCGTGCAGAACATCAAGGCTGACTATCTCGACTCCGCTGTGCCCGGCAGGTATTATACACGCCAATACTACAAGCGGAATCATGAATTTGCGGCTGTATAGCCTCCCAAAGACAAATGCCAACGAAATCAAGAGCATAGCCGCAATAAATATGTCAAAGCGCATAAGACTTAAATCTATGGTGCTAATCGGCGAAATCTTTATCATCGAGTACAGAAGATTATCCAAAAACAGCCACGCTGCGCGAACAGGCTCAACTCCGGGAATAATGACCGCAACAAATGAAAATGGCACTATAATTCCAAACAGCGGCACACAGAGCATATTGGCAATCGCTGAAAACAGGTTCAATTTACCAAAGAGAAAGCATGTTATCGGAAGTCCCGCCGCCTGAACATACAGAGAAAATTTTATCATCTCGACAATAGGAACTGCATGCTTTGCTGTGAGCCGTCTGTACAGAAATGCGATTGCAAAATAAGTGTAAACGCTCAAATGCAGACCTGTATTCAAAACCGCCGCAGGTGTCCTTATTAAGATCATACCGAGCGCAAAGCTCTGCGCCGTCAGGATATCGGCGCGACGATCCAAAAGCCTCGCAATCTCATAGTAAAGCATTGAAAAAAATGCCCTTTCCGCCGAATAAGAAGATTTGACTATGAACAACACTAAGCTCATGCCTGTAATCACTATAAACGCCCGTAAATGCCGGCTGCCGAAAAAATTCGTTGCACGCGCGAGCGCGCCATGTATTATTGAAAAATGCAGCCCCGATATTACAAGCAAATGGCTGATTCCAAGCTCTTTCATCTCGTCATAAAGATCAAAATCATCTTTTTCTCCGAGCACGAGAGCTCCAATCAGCCCGCCGAGCTCGTATTCGCTTATTCTGTCTGCAATAAAACTGCGGATGCTCCTGCGCAGCTTTGCAAAAGAAAATCCGACACTTACAGCCGTTACGGATTTTGCCTTGAACTGAGCCTCTATACCGCGGGAATACAGGTACTTATCGTAATCAAATCCAAAATTTTTTGGTTTTGCGTACTGCCGCTCATTAGGATTTATCTCGATCACAAGGCAGGAAGCATCCGCGATTTCTGCATTGCTGAACTCCGCTTTTACAAAAATCAGTTTGCCGCGGTGCTCTCCACTCAAAATCCGGCAAATTATGCCTCCGCGCTCATACTCTATCGGCTCGACCGGAATAGATTCCAGCTCGCCGCCTGCACATTCCGCAAGTCGACTCTCCCGCACCAGCGCAGCATAAGCGCTGTTTTGAAAAAAATACATGGCAATAGCCATAATCAGCACCGCAAAAAACAAATGTCGTTTCACGGTCACATTGTAGCACAAAATAGCATAAAAGTAAATTATTTACATCAAAAAATTTCTTATAATCTGATACAATGGTTCGGTGGAGGAAGTATGGAAGTTTACTTATTGATGGCGTTCGCGTATATTTTTGGTGCAATACCGTTTTCCGTAATAGTACCAAAGACTGTTGGAGTCGACATTATGAGCGCAGGAAGCAAAAACCCCGGTTTTACCAATGTTCTGCGCACATGCGGAATAAAACTCGGAGCGCTCTGCCTCGCACTTGATATACTAAAGGGGTTTTTACCGACAATTGCCGCAAAAATGCTCGGCTTGGACTTCAATTTGGTGTGCCTTGCCGGATTTATCGGCGTTTTGGGTCACTGCTACTCGGTATTTATTGGTTTGAAAGGCGGCAAAGGCGTAGCGGCAGCAGGAGGCTTTGTAATAGCTCTTGATTTCAGAGTGCTCTGCGTCGCGCTCAGCGTGCTGATACTCTCGCTATTGATTACGAAATATATGTCGGTCGCCTCGATGCTTGCTGCGATCTCGCTGCCGGTGTCGACAGCGCTTTTTTTCGGGATAGAATACATCGCAATTCCAGTACTCTACACGATATTTATAATATTCAAACACCGCACAAATATTATGCGTCTGCTCGCCGGAACCGAAAACCGATTCTCACTTAAACGCAGCGGCAAATAAAAAAGAAGAAGCAGGCGCTCGCCTGCTCTGTGAATTTCTTAAAGACTAATATAAAGAAACTATACTTTGTCCCTAAGCTTTAGGAAGTAGCCAACTCCCCATTTTGTCTGAATGTACTCAGGTTTTGACGAATCTTCTTCGATCTTTTCTCTCAGTCTTCTCACATGGACATCTACAGTTCTTACATCGCTGTAATACTCATAGCCCCAGATTGCATCGAGCAGCTCTTCGCGCGAAAATACCTTTTCTGCATTTAGAATCATAAGCAGCAGCAAGTCAAACTCTTTCGCTGTAAGGTTGATACTTTTTTCTCTAACCTGCACTTTACGACCAAGCGTGTTTATGACTATGTCGCCAAACTTCATAATATTTGTAGGATTCAGCGTGTCGGGCATCTTCGATCTTCTGAGCAGGGACTTGATTCTTGCCTTAAGTTCGAGCATTACAAACGGTTTTGTGACATAATCGTCAGCGCCGTATTCAAAACTCAGAACCTTTGATGAAACATCATTGGTTGCAGTCAAAAATACAATCGGCGTAGTATGTCTCTCTCTGATCTTTCTGCAGAGTTCAAACCCTGAGAGATCAGGAAGTTCCAACTCCGTAACTACCAAATCAAACCTATGTTCGTCGATACGTTCGAGCGCACCTGCTCCTGCATTTAATACCTCGACATCATAGCCTTCCTGCTCCAAACTGAGTTTTAACCCGTTGAGCAGCTCAGCATCCTGGTCGATCAACAATATTTTGTCAGCCATTTTAACCTCCTTTCTCTATTAGTCCACTGTAATTATAACTGATAATTATAAATAAACAACAAACAAATAAAGAATCTTATTTCTCAATTTATTTCATAGAGAAATTTGAGTCAAAGACTCTACGAGTATGGCCTCATCTTCATTCGATATTGTTCTGAAATCGATATATAAATATTCACTATCAATTAACGGAATTATTGGTATAGCTTGTTTTCGTAATAAATATGCCAACGTGTTAGTATTGAAAGAAGAATGTTTTATGCGAATACCGTAAGAAGCTATCTCACTCTCTGCGAATGTTCCGCCTCCTACGCTGGAATTGAGCTTTTGCAAAGAAATCTCCCATTCCTCGGATAAAATTCGCGAAGCTTTTTTAATGAACTTACCTGCTCTCGCTTTAATACTTAATTCATTTTCACACATCATTTTTTCGAGAAGGCTCTTCTCTCCTTTTATTGCCGAAATAAGCGCGCGCGAAAGGGCATAAATTGTGAGCTTGTCAAGCCGCATCGCCCGGTACAGCGGGTGTTTTGCAAGTTTTTGTATCAAATGCTTTTTGCCGATAATAATCCCCGCCTGTGCGCTTCCGAGCAATTTGTCTCCTGAAAAAGACACAATATCCGCATACTTCACCGCCTGTCCCAAATATTTTCTCTCGGCGTCTTCTTCGGATACAAAGCTTCGCAATATCTGCGGATTAAATACCCCAGAGCCGAGATCTATATAAAACGGAGCGCCAATTTCCTGCGAAAGTTCAGAAAGCTCCTCGTTGGAAGCCCTGCCTGTCTGACCGATTATCTTATAATTGCTCGGTTCGACTCTCAACAGCATTGCAGTGTTTTCTCCGGCTGCATTTTTATAATCCGATATCCTCGTTCTGTTTGTGGTTCCCACTTCGCGGAGCAAGGCGCCCGAAAGTGCGGCGACTTCAGGGATACGGAAGCTGCCTCCTATTTCGACTTGCTCCCCTCTGGACACAATTACGTCTTTGTCTTTTGCTAACGCAGTGAGTACAAGCATTACAGCCGCAGCATTGTTATTGACTGCTATTGCAGCCTCCGCTCCGGTGAGCATACTAAACAGATCGCTTAAATGCGAGTTTCTGCTTCCGCGTTCACCGGTTTCGAGATCAAACTCAAGATTGCAATAATTTGAAGCTATTTCCCCAATGCCGGGACAGTCGTAAATGGCTCTGCCTAAATTTGTGTGCAGCAAAACCCCTGTACCGTTTACAACTCTGCGTATGGTACCCCTTAAAAGCATATCCAAATATTCATCTATATATCGCCTGACATCCGAAACAGGATCTTCTGCATTCCCGCCGGAAATATCTTTTCGCACTTTTTCAAGCGAATTGTTTATTATTATCTTTAAATACTCTCTTTTGATGCCCGAATATTCGTATTCGTCGAGCAGGGCGTCAACACGCGGAAGCGCAGAGTACATATTTTGCATTTCTTTATTAGCCATTTTTCTCCTATTTTTTTACAATTATACCTGTATCTTCTGTTTTCTCGATAACTCTGCCGATTATATGCGGAGCGAATACCGAAATATGACTCAGCTTCTCCATCGCTTTATCTGCGTCGCGCTCAGGAACTGCAAATACAAGCCCGCCCGATGTCTGCGGATCACATAGAGCGTATATTTCCGCGCCGTCGTCCACTCGTATTCTGGGCTTTACATAATCCATATTTTTATATGCTCCGGCCGGTATAATGCCCATGCGTATCATTTCCTGAGCGCCCGTCAAGAGCGGCACTTTTGATGCGCTGATTTCAGCGGTCACATCACCGCCGGCCATTTCCAGAAGGTGCCCGAGCAACCCGAACCCGGTTATGTCGGTACAAGCATTCACACTTGCTCCGGATACCTTAACAGCCTCGGCAGCATACTTGTTTAACGTAGACATGGAAAGTATTAGTTCGCCGCGCTGTTCCTCGCTCAAAAGCGCCCCCTTCATCGCGGTATTCATAATCCCGGTTCCTATAGGCTTTGTAAGTATGAGTACATCCCCGATCTGCGCGCCGGTATTCCGCCACACTTTGTCGGGATGCACCACACCGGTGACGCTAAGCCCGTACTTTGGTTCCGGATCGTCCACCGAATGACCGCCGGCGACCACCGCGCCGCTTTCGAGCACCTTATCTGCGCCGCCTCT
>JBHAZV010000025.1:0-31113 GCA_041781135.1 Acidaminobacteraceae bacterium | reverse complement strand
GTTTAGCAGTATTTTGTTGTCCATCCCCCTTTCCGCTTGATCTCGGAGCATCCCTCTAACTTCGCCAACCGAGCAGTGATAGTCCCCTTCGTAATCTCTGCGGAAAGTGCCTCCAAAAAGGTCGTTGTTGATATATACATATATTAGCAGAGCCTTTTCACCGGTTTCAATCCAGCGCATGATTTCTTTCTAGATTTTTCTTTTCAGCATAGCCGACACCTCGCACCATTTCGTTCTGTGCGTTTTCTGACTATATTGCACCTCGAAAATGACACTTTTCCAAGATGATATCCTGATCTATTTGTCATTTTTCCACGAATGCGAGCATCAGCGACAACTTTTGCGACAAAAAATACTCCTTGACAAGTGACACGGTGTCATATAAAATCATCGTGCGAAGTGACAGCGCGTCACTTCGTCCCACTCTCGCGATGTAGCACCCCAAAATCACGCAAACAGGAAGGAATATGCCAAAGGAAACATTTATCAATCTGCCGGAAGCCAAAAAAGAAAAAATTTTTGCCGTGTTAAAAGACGAATTTAGCAAAAAGCCATTCAACGAGGTCAAAATCGCTACAATCGTCGAAAAACTCGGCATAGCCCGCGGCAGTTTTTATCAGTACTTCGAAAATCTCCAGGACAGTTATTTCACGATTCTCGACAAAGAAACTATCGATATTCACCAGCTTTTTGCCAAAATCTATGCCGACAGCAAGCACGAGCTGAATAAGGCTCTTGCGGCGTACGGCAAGCAGGTGGCAAACAACATCTTTGATACCGGCTCCTACCCTATTTACAAGCATCGTTACCTTTATTGGACCGACGATCTCAACAAAAACTGGTACGCTTCGCACAAAACTCACATCGACCACTTTCGTCAAATAGAGGGCGCGCACGGGATAGACGCAGAAAAAATACATTTTTTGAAATCTGTGGTTCATGGGCTTGTAAAACGGATTTTTACCGAAAATCTCACAAAAAAAGAATTTTTAGAGAAATACAACAAACATATAATCTGGATCGAAAAAGGAGTTAAGTAATGGCACAAATAATAGCGCGAATGATGGCGCGAATGACGACACAAACAACGGCACAAACAACGGCACAAACAATGTCACAAATAATGGCGCTGATAGAAAGTCTTTTCGATGCAACGTACCTCTGCTTGGTCGTGGCACTTGGAGCAAGGCTGCTGCTGGAAAAAACACGTGGCGCTAAAATGTTCGGAATAATGGCGATCCTGCTGGGCGCCGGCGACGCCTTCCACCTCGTTCCAAGAATAGTGTCACATCTCAGTCCCGGCGGATTTACTGCCCACGCCGCTGCGCTATCGTGGGGGCAGTTTGTCACAAGCATCACAATGACAGTATTTTATGTGCTTTTTTATCAATATTACCGCCAGCAGAGCGGCGACAGAGATCCGAAAAAAGCCTCCGCCATTTACTTGCTTGCGCTTCTGAGAATCGCATTGGTGCTGATGCCGCAAAACGGCTGGGGCGCCGCAGAAGGCAGCTACCTCTTTGGGATCTACAGAAATATCCCGTTTGCGGCGCTTGGCGCGCTCTTAATTTACTGGACATACCTGCACAGACAAAAACCCGGCCTGAGATATATGAGCCTGATGATTTTCCTAAGCTTCGCTTTCTATATACCGGTAGTACTTTGGAGCGGCACATTTCCGATAGTCGGCGCGCTCATGATGCCCAAAACCGTCGCCTACTTGATGATCGTCATATTCGGGTATCGGTTCTACATCAACAAATTCAGCAGTCGCAGCATACTCGGTATTGCTTTCGCAAATCTGATAATGGGCTTGTTAGGCGGTGTCTTCTATAGGGAATTCACAAAATTCTACGGCTTTGAGGGTGTGACGCATCTGGGCAAGCTCCATGTGCATACACTGACACTGGGATTTATCGCACTGCTGGTCATATACGCATGTCAAGATAAAGAACACAGCCCAGACAGCGTAAGAAGGCTCAAAAAACCGCTATATACATATATGGCAGGCCTTACCCTCTCTGTAGTGAGCATGGCGGTAACAGGCATTTACGAGATCGTAGGCGAAGGCGCCAAAACCGTCAGTATGCCGGCGCTTGAAGGAATATCGGGACTCGGACACATAACGCTTGCGACAGGGCTGGTATGGCTCGTTGTAAGCCTGTTCCGAGCAGTCGATCAAAAAACACGCACACAGGCATAGATCATAAAAGGCATAAGAAAGCATAAGGCACATAAATTAAAATCGGATTAAAATTCGATTTGTCAAAACGCTCTAACCATCTGCAAAATGGCGGATTAGAGCTGTTTTTTGTTGAATTAATCAAACTCTAATGTTAAAAACATTGACTTATCAGGCGTTTGCCTCTAGACTTGCTCACTGGAGGAACACCAAATATCTCAATAGGCGCCAAGGCTCTTGGAAACGGAGCAAATACCGATAATGCACCGATACTTTACTTAAGAACACACAATGTTTAATGGCTACAACACAACAGAAGCAGAGCGCAGCGCAATAAAATCGCGCTCGGCAATTCCTACGGGATTTGCAACCGGAGAAACCTAATGGTGTTTTGAATCTCAGGAGAATATTCCCAAATCGGCAGATCCCAATACGGCACATCGACGACCTCGCTGGAGTCCCGGACATTCAGCAGCCTCTTCATGGCGTCGTTCATGTCAATAATAGTCATATCGGCATTTATCAAAGTGATAAATTGCTCAGTTATATGTGACTGCACGGCAGACGGAGGACGGGGACATCCAGCCCGACAGCACAAGCGACGCGCGCACGTGTGCAGATTGCACACTTGTTCTTTTTAAGAACTCAGAATATAATAATTCTATAGAAACAAAGAGGTGGGCATGAGCTATGTCATTTTTTTCTGAGCAGATACGAACCAGCAAACTGATGAGCCGTTTATTCAAGACACACGACCTTCCTGTATTTTTTCAAAAAAACGAAAGCTTTATAAAATCAACAGCTTTTTCTGACTATATCACACAGCTGTGCAGGGAGCGCGAGCTTGTGCCTGAGCGCATCGTGATTCTTTCACAGATCGAGCGAACCTACGGACATCAGCTGTTTAACGGAACCAGAAAGCCTTCAAGAGACAAGGTGCTGCAGCTCGCCTTCGGATTCGGACTGAACGTCGAGGAAACACAGCACCTGCTTCGTGTTGCCGACAAAAGCCTGCTCTATCCAAAAATCAAAAGAGACGCTATCATCATCTACTGCCTCGCACACGGAAAAAACCTTTTCGAGACGCAGGACACTCTGAACAATTTCAATTTGACGCTGCTCGGAGGTGACGTCAAATATGGAAATTGATTTTTATAATGAAATTCGCGCCGCTCTCGACGAATCGCGATTCCCTCAGGAGCTGCTCGACAAATACGAGCTGCTGGAATGCCTTTCCAGCGGCGACGATCACGAAACTCTGCTTGTAAAAAGCCGAACCGGCGATGCGCTCTGCGTCGCCAAATGCTATCATGCCGGGCATCCCCTGTTCTCAGAAGCAGAGCCGGAAGCTATACGCGGACTGTCACATCCGGCGCTGCCGAGGTTTATCTGTGAATATAATACAGACAAAATGCGCTGCATACTGCGCCAGTACGTCGAAGGCAAACCTCTCGACAAGCTGCCTGTACCTGCAGCGAAGGATGTTGCGCGCTCGATTTGCGCACAGCTCTGCGGTGTGCTCTCCTATCTGCACAACCAGACGCCTCCCATCATACATCGTGACATCAAGCCCCAAAACGTCATCATATCCGATGACGGAAAAATCAGTCTTATCGACTTTGGCATCTCACGCGTATTCAACAAAAGCGCCAGAGGCGACACTGTGGCGTTTGGCACACAGGCCTTTGCGCCGCCGGAGCAGTACGGCTTCTCCCAAACAGACTGCCGCTCCGATATTTATTCGCTGGGAGTATTGCTTTGCTGGCTTCTGACAGGAAACGTCAGCCTCGAAACACTTGGAAATTCACATCTGGATCATATAGCAGCAAAATGTGCGGCGTTTGACCCGTGCAACAGATATAAAAACGCCGGCGACGTCATGCGGGCTATTCAGCGCTCTCAGCCTGCACAGATCAAAAGGCGCCGACATATTGGCAGCTTCATTGCGGCAGCGCTCATATTTGTACTGGCTATACTGGCGCTAAACGGACAAAATATTCAGACCGCAAAGGGCATACCGGCAGATATCACATTTTCAGAGCCGCTTGTGGAGCAGGCGGTCCGCACAGTTCTGAAAAAGGACGCAGGCGAACCGCTCTATGAGCACGAGCTTTTATCCGTCACGGAAATATATATAGTAGCAGACAGGGCGCTGAGTTCAGCGGATGAGTTTTACTCCGCCGTCTCAGACTGGTATTCAGGCGGAAGACCAGGAAGAGGCTCTGTCCAGACACTGTCCGATACGGAGCACCTGCCAAATCTGAAGACTATCTGCATCGCTGCAGAGAAAATCAGCGATGCATCACCCCTTTCAAGGCTCAAAGCACTTGAAAAGGTGGAGCTAAAGCACAACAACATTTCAGATATCACACCTCTTGGAGCACTCGAAAATCTGGTATCTGTCGGGCTGAACGACAATCCCGTCAAGGACATCTCACCTCTAAAAACCTGTCCAAGACTACGCTACCTCGATCTGTGCAGCGTAAACTGCTATGACCCGAAGGTCATAGCAGAGCTGGGGGATTTCATGTTTCTGGACATCGCCAACAAGACAAGGAGCTACCAGTACCTGGCCGGAAAGAGCGTAATGGAGCTGAAGCTCGGCTGGACTAATATTAGAGATCTGGATTTCCTTGCAGAAATAAAGGATCTGGAGGTGCTGGAAATAAACAACACCGCCGTGACCGATCTGACAGAGCTGGCAGCACATCCTGCGATCCGCGAGCTGCGGCTGAGCGGACTCGGCGTGGATAGCCTGTCGATACTGCTTGAGCTGCCTGAGCTGGAAAAAGTGACGCTAAGCCAGGACATGAAGCATTTAATTGAGGGTTTAAAAATCAAATTTAACATCCAATATGAATAAATTATAAAAACTCCCCTCAGGAATGCACCCTGCACACCTTTTGCAGGGCGCTTTTTGTTATCATAACTTAATCCATAATAAAAAAGGGGTGACGCGATATGAACAAGAAATTTCTCAGCATTCTGCTTTGCCTTAGCTTGATACTCAGTCTATTTCCGGGTATTGCATCGGCGGCGGAAACAGGCAGCTTTTCAGATATGCCTGATAAAAACTACTGGTCCTATGCAGCGCTGAGGGCTGCTGTGGAAAATGGTCTGCTCCAGGGCAGCGACGGCAGGCTGATGCCAAAAGAGGTGCTGACCCGCGCGCAGATGGCAGCTGTGATAAACCGCGCATTCGGCGCACAGACAGCGGCGGATATCAGCCGCTTCGCAGATGTTTCAAAGTCTGCGTGGTACTATGCGGATATTGCAAAGGCCGTACAGATGGGAACCTTCATGGGAGGCTCGGACAACACGATGAAACCTGATGCAGAGATTACGCGTCAGGAGGCCTTTACGGTAATGGCTCGCGCATTTAAGCTTGCTGACGGCGAATCATCCGTGCTGACAGGCTTTGCAGATCAGAGCAGCATCGCAGACTATGCGCGAGGTTCTGTTGCAGCGCTGGTAAAGGCCGGCTATATAGAAGGAACAAACGGCATGCTGATGCCGACAGCGCCTGTGACACGCGAGCAATTTGCGCAGATTTTTTATAATATGCTCTCTAACTATATACACAGGGCTGGTATTTACACAGAAAACATAAACGGCAATGTCATGATCAACACTCCCGATGTAACACTGAAAGGTCTGACTGTCAGCGGTGACGTAATTATCGGCGAAGGTGTCGGCAATGGCGATGTGACACTGGATGACGTGTTTATAAAGGGACGTCTTGTAGTTAGAGGCGGCGGCGAAAATTCAATCCATATAATCAACCGCTCAAAGGTAGGCAGCATCATCGTCGGAAAAACCGGAGACGGCGGTGTGCGAGTACGCACCGAAGAAGGCTGCAATATCGATGTTGTCTATGTCGCTGACGGCAGGGATGATATCACTCTCGAAGGCAGCTTCAATCAAATCGAAATCACTACACACACACAGGTAACACTCAATAACGCAAAGGTCACAGGGCTTGCTGTCTCGGCAAAAAATGCTGATGTCACAATAAAAGGCAGCAGCAATGTCTCTGTCGCTGTTATAGACGAGGCTGCTGCAGGCGCTGAGCTGACAGTCGGAGCAGGCGCAAAGGTCTCAAAGGTTGACTCGGCGGCTGACAACATAACCATCGGCGGCAGCGGCACAGTAGCACACGCAAATATCAGCGGCGGCAGCGCTGCCGTCAACACCGCAGGCACACTCGTGACTCAGGACACAGCTTCCGGCGGCAGTACCGGCAATACAAACGGCTCTGGCAATACCAGCGGTGGAACGACATCTGACGAAACAGAGCTGAGCGTTGCGACCGAAGCTGCGTTCCGCGCCGCTCTGAACAACTCCGGCGTGCAGTCTATCCGCATCACAGAGAATATTACACTTGCCGGCGCAAACACATCTGCTGAATTGAATGTCACCAAGCCTATAGTTGTTGCCGCAGGCAAGACACTCTATGTCGCAGCTTACAATCCAGGCTCAGGCCAGGGCCCGGAAGGCTTTATAAAAAATGCGTTTAACCTGCAATCCGGAGGCAGCCTGACGCTTGAGGCAGGCGCCTCACTCAAAGCAAACACCCTCCAGGGCGCTCACGGAGCCAATGGCTGGTATCACTACCGCTCAGAGATCAACATATGCGGCGGCAAGCTGGACGCTTCAAAAGGCAGCATCACTGCTGATGTACCCGGCGGCAAAGCCAGAATTTTTTATGAAAGCGGAAATCTAATGCTCTCTGAAAATTTTGCAGGCGAAGACGTATTCATAGTATATAGCGTCCAGGATCTTACAGGTCTTTTAGCGGCAAACAACAACGCAAACTGTGACTTCATATATCTGAACGGCACAAGCCCAGTCACACTTAGCTCTGATCTCACAATCACAAAAATACTGGATATCGACATTCAGGCGGAAAATGCCCTTGTAATACCTTCAGGTGTTAAAGTGACTATAGGTCAGGGATCAATAGTATCGGTTTGTCAGGACAGCAGCCTAATTAACAGCGGAACTCTGATCTTAGCAGCCTCAATCGCCAACGACGGCAGTATAACCAATAATGGTGTGATTATCACAAGCAATGGTGCAGAGATCACAGGATCAGGAAGCTTTACAGGCAACGAACCGCAAACTGACACAACACCATAAAACAGCAGCCAGCAGTAATTTGCGATAACAGAAAAACAAAGAGCCAGGGCATAAAGCCTTGGCTCTTTGCTTTACAAGTATTTACAGAAAGCCGGGTGCTATTTATAAAAAACAGCATCCACTATTTCACCTTTTTCATTTGTGGTGATCACCCATATATCGTCACCATAGGGCTTGTCACCATCATTGCCGCCGGACAGCATGCTGAGATTTTCATCGTTGCCTTCACCGACAATATATGGAACTACAATATTATCACGCCCGATTATATCTCCTGATTCTGAAAGTTTAACTCTATTGACCCAGATAATAAACTTGCCTTCAGCGTAGTCACCCTCTTCGGAGTGACCTCCATATCTGTTTTTTGGCAGCTGGGCATAAAAAGTCTCACTTTTGATTAAATCGCCTTCATCAGGTCTTTCCTTTATAATCGGCTCAGCTGCAATCTGCTCAGCCGTTGTAATCGCTGTGCTCGTATTAATCGCTGCACTGGTACTGACACCCGTACCAGCCTCTGCAGTGCTGATTTCCTGAGTTGTGCTGCTGTCTCCGCAGCCTGACATGCATATAAAGCTTAAAACCGCTGCCATCATCAACAAATTTCTAATAAAATTTTTCATAATTTCATCAACCTCCCCCGAATCAGCATTAATCTATTTCTATCATTATATCACACTCAGGATATTTTTGCGTGCCTGCAAACGCCGAAGCTGACAGTCACCTTGCATAAAGCTATCTGATAACAGCGCTGACAGCTTCTTCTACGGCACAGCGGAAGCCGTGTTTTTCAAGCGCAAGGACACCGCGTATAGTTGTGCCGCCGGGCGATGTCACCTGATCCTTCAGCGCAGCAGGATGCTGCCCGCTCCTGAGATAAAGCTCAGCCAAACCACCCATCATTTCAGCCGCGATTCTATACGATTGAGCGCGGCTCAGGCCATGGCGGACACCTGAATCTCCCAGAGCCTCTAAAAACATGGCTGCAAAAGCAGGCCCACAGCCGGCAATCGCGCCGGCTGCGTCAGCCGCGGCGCCCTCAAGCATTTCAATATGCCCTATTTTCCCAAAAAGATCACGAAACCGGCTCTCATTCTCATAACTCAGCCTTGCTGACGGGCGTACGATCCATATTCCCTTGCCCACCTCACACGGAGTATTCGGAAGCGCGCATATTATCTCTGTGCTGCTGTCGAGATGCTCGCCAAGCTCAGACTCGGACTTGCCTGCCAGCACGGATACGATGAGCCTGCCGCGGAGAGCGTTTTTCAAAGGGGTCAAAACCTCTGCGGCTTGATATGGCTTGACACTAAGCAGTATAACATCAGCCTTCCCCACTGCCTCAAGCGCATTCTGCACTGCGTTTATCCCAAGCCTATCCGCATTCTTCCTGAGTTTTTCAAAATCCCTTCCACAAGCATAGATTTCAGAAGGTCTTAGAGCGCCGCTCTCTATTAAACCGCGCGCCACTGCCATCCCCATCTGACCAAATCCAATTATTCCAAGCTTCATGCTACCTCCAATCAATATCTGAATATCGCCTGTATGCATTTCGCCCATTGCCCTTCACATAGTAAAGCGCTTTGTCGGCAGCCTGCACAAGCTCCTCTATAGTCGACGCATTTTCAGGAAAATCAGCAGAACCGACACTGATAGTGATGTGCAAATCCCCTGCTTCTGTCCTTATGTCGGTATTGAACAATGCTAACACAGCATCCAGCTTTTCGGCTGCATTATCACTATTCGAATGAAGAAACGCATCATCGCCCAAGGCTTCTCGTATGCCTTCTATTTGCTCCTCAACGCCCGGATAATCAATAGCATTTGAGCTTATAAAAAGCACGCGGCTCTTGCCGTTGCCGGCCGCTCCGTTAGTTTTTGTATTATTGCCCCTACTGTTTACAATATCAGAATATTCCGACAGAGCGGTCTCGACATCTGTACCGCTAAATACTTTTTGGAGCATCGACCACCAGGCTGTCCTCTGAGACACCCATCCCGGAGTAATATTGTAACACGGCCGCGCAAATCCTGTAAGAGTTTCAAAGGGCTTCATAGAAGACTCAAATTCTGTGCCGTCATAAATATCATCGAGTGATGAGCGAACAGGAAACAGCCCGCACACTTTTCGGAGCCTGGCTGCGTCATTTATTAAAAATTCCAAATCCCCAAATACCGCTGCAAAGCTCCGGACTGCCTCCATATGTAGGAAATGCCATAGGAAAAATGCGAAAATCCGCATCAGACGCATAATTCCTGGCGTTAGAAGAGTTCCACGCCAATGTCATCGCTATGCTTCCATCTGCAAAAAGACCCAGCTCGTCCCTTGCCTGAATAGTCGTATCATAGGAAAATGAGCCATCCTTAATCATATCTATAAGAAAATTTAATGCTTTTACTCCAGTCGGACTGTCAATAGTATATCTGGTATATTTTTTATCTGTAAAGGCCGCGCCGAATAAATTTGTGACAAGCGCTCTTGTTCCCTGATCGCCGCCCTGTCCGGCTCGCTGAATTCGCCGATAGGATACAACCAAAGCGAGATTTCATTATCAGGGCTTTTGTGGGCAATATACTCACCTTCAGGCCAGAGTGCCGGTAAATAATAGTAGGCAGGGCCAAGCCCCACTGCAATAAGCACTGCAATGATAAAGAATAAAAACACCCGATTATTCTTTTTATCCTCATGAGATTTGAAAAAACTGAACTTCATTTTGCCACCGCTGATATTTGTCAAAGCATTAAAAAAACAACAGTCTTTATATAAAAATCTGCTGTTTTATAGGATGGTGGAGCCTGTGATTGGCACATCGAACCCAGCTCCGGGTGTTCGACCTGCGATTAAATTGGTGGAGATGGCGGGAGTCGAACCCGCGTCCAAAATACACGTCCATATGCTTTCTCCGAGCGCACCTGACCCGAAATTTCATCAGCCCCAAGCGGGTCGGGAAACTAAGAAGCTGACTATCCCTATTGTACTGAGCAGCCCCTTAGAGAAGCAAAGGCTGCACAGCCCCCGGCATGTTGGCCAAGTCCTGAGCGGCCGAGAGAAGGCTCAGGAGAGGCTCGCTAATTAAGCAGCGAATGCAAATTTTTTGTTTGCGTTTATATTTAATAATCCAGTTCTTTTACGCGTACCCCAGATCAGAAAACGCGGCTCGCTTACATACAGGCACATACCCTGTCGAAACCTTTACATCCCCATATTTTTTATTTTTAATTAATATGCTAGCAGCCCTTGACCTCCTTTTTGAGCCTTCGCTCTACGTCTCTCTTTTGAATACTTTCGCGCTTGTCGTACAACTTTTTGCCCTTTGCGATTGCGATTTCGATCTTTACAAGCCCCCTGTCGCTCAGGTAAACCTTTGTCGGCAGTGCGGTATAACCATCCCGCGTCACCGCCTCCACCAAGGTGCGAATTTCGCGCTTTCGAAGCAAAAGCCGCCTGACCCGCAGCGGATCCCGATTGTAAATATTTCCCATCTCGTACGGGCTGATATTCATACCGACAAGGAAGGCCTCACCGCGCTTAAACTCGACATACGCCTCGCGAATGCTGCATTTGCCTGCTCGGATGGATTTAACTTCCGTTCCAAACAGTTCGATGCCCGCCTCGTACGTCTCCTCGATAAAAAAATCGTGGTAAGCCTTCTTGTTTTGAACCAATGTTTTCACAGACACAGTCTACCACAAAACATTTACCGGAAAATTACAGCATCATTAAATCTATGGCCGCAATCACATCGCACGCTGTTCCAAGCGCTGCAGCTCGCCACATAACATACCTTGCGCCACATAGCGCACCCACGCCGCACCTGACGCTGCAAATCCATACTTCGCGCACAGTATTAGTAATAATTATCAAAACAAAGAGGCACAATAAGACAATTAAATTAAATAAAGTATTTGCAAATATCGTCAGTGCCCCTAAAATGGAAACATAAGGGAGGTTCAATTATGTATGTAATCCATGATAGCTGCATTTCTTGCGGCGCTTGTGAAGCACAGTGCCCTGTGAGCGCTATTTCTTCAGGGGACACTCAGTATGTCATCGGCAATGGCTGCATCGACTGCGGCGCTTGCGCAAATGTTTGCCCAGTAAACGCACCACAGCCTGAATAATCGTTTTCGAGGTGGGGAGACCTCAAAACAACCCGAGCCGCACGCCAAAAGGCGCGGCTCTTTTTTTCTGCTCAAGCGGCTCGTCCGAAAGTGTATACCCGGCAGTATGTACCCGGCAGTGTACGCCCGGTGCATATCAGAAACCACGGTGCACATCAGTGGCGGCAAGCATCAATCACTTCGTATCCAAGCGGCTCATCAGGCGGTGCATGTGCAGCGGATACCAGACAGCACATATACGGCAAATTATCGGTAATACTTACTCAGCCACAAAATCAAACACACGCCGCAATCAACGCGGTTTTACCACAAATTTTTCTGTCCTGTACTGTATGTACTTACTCAAAAATTTAAGTATCGCCTTCTCCTCGTTGATAGATGCCTCGCTCAGCATAAATTCAAGTTCGCGCTGTTTTTCCGCCTCTATCAGACGATACACCGCGCGCCCCTTTTCCGTAAGGCTAAGCAGCTGAACCCTCGCATCGTTTTCGCCCCTTATCTTGGTCAAAACACCGCTTTTCATAAGCGAGCCGACCACAGAGTTCACAATATTTCTATTGACGCCAAAATGACTGACTATATTTTTGATGCTGCAATCCGCCTTTGCAACCGCTGAAATAACGAGCAGCTCAAAAAGTCCATAACCTCCGCCGACCGCCGATTTATAGAAGCCCTGTTTGTCCTGAGTAACAATCATTGTACTGACCTTTTCCATCATAGCGCTTATTTCATTCGTATAATTTGCCAAAGCTACCTCCGCAAAATCAAAAAGATGAGAAATGTTCTCATCTTAAATTATACATCTTTATTTCGGTCATTGCAAACGAAGCAATATGTAATTCGCACACATATGCAAAACCCGTCAGGCAGGCGCTCCGAAGATATTAGCGACAAATTCCGGCACATACGCGAAAAACACGAAAAACCACTGCACACGCGGCGAAGACATATCATTCCGCAGCCCTCGGAAAAACTCGAGAAAAAGCCACTCACACGCGGCGGAGAAAGCTATCCGCACATGGCGCAAAAAAATGTCAGCGCAGATTATATCCTGCTTAATCCCTGTTTTTCCGCCTCGCGCCTGACCGCATCAGCAACATTGCGCACAACCTCAGGATGAAACGGCCCCGGAATAACATAATCGCCCGTGAGTTCTTCTTCTTTTATTGTATATGCGATAGCCCTCGCAGCCGCCTCGTTCATCTCCGCCGTAATCCTGCTCGCCCGGCAGTCGAGCGCCCCCCTGAACACCCCGGGAAACGCAAGTACATTATTTACCTGATTAGGAAAATCCGACCTGCCAGTGCCAACGACAGCAGCACCTGCAGCCTTTGCAACATCAGGCATAATCTCAGGTATAGGATTCGCCATAGCAAATACTATCGCATTCTTTGCCATACTCGCAACCATATCCGCAGTCACGATTCCCGGTTTGGAGACGCCGATGAGCACGTCTGCGCCGACGAGCGCATCCGCAAGCGTTCCGCGCTGCGCCGCCCTGTTTGTGATCTTTGCCATCGCCTGCTGTTCGTCATTATTATACGGCGCGCCGTCATAAACCGCGCCCTTACTGGAACAAAGCACGACATCGCCGAAATTCATCTGCAATATCAGCTTCGCTATGGAAATCCCCGCTGCCCCCGCGCCGGATATGACTATTTTGAGCTCACCCATCTTCCTGCCGGTATATCGCACAGCATTAAGCAGAGCCGCCGCCGTAACAATCGCCGTGCCATGCTGATCGTCATGAAAAACAGGCACATCACAGCTGTCTATAAGCGCCTTTTCTATCTCAAAGCACCTCGGCGCGCTTATATCCTCCAGATTGATGCCTCCAAAGCTCTTTGATATCGCCCGTACAGTATCGACTATGACCGCCGAATCCTTAGAATCCACGCAGATCGGCACGGCGTCGATTCCGGCAAAGCGCTTAAACAACGCGCATTTGCCCTCCATAACAGGCATTGCCGCAGATGGCCCTATGTCGCCAAGCCCGAGAACCGCCGTTCCATCTGTTATTACCGCTATAAAGTTCGATTTTGCAGTATATTCGTAAGCCAGTCTCTCGTCCTTCGCTATTTCAAGACAGGGTGCCGCAACCCCCGGCGTATATGCAAGCGCCAGATCCTCATTAGATTCTATCGGCGTCTTGACATTTATCTCTAATTTCCCTTTCCACTCCCTGTGCTTTTCGAGCGCAGCAGCTGCAATGTCCATAATGTCCTCCCGGTTCTCCGAAAATTTTATATATTTGATTATTTGTTTGTCCAAATTTGGCAAAAATAATACGGCACGTTTTCATTAACGCTCTCGCTTCACCGCACAATCAAACATTCTGCCTAAAAAATTGGCAGCGAATCCGCAATACGCGGAAACGCCACCATGTTCAGTTCGCAAAATCCGAACTATTCCTTCTGATCCTTGAAGCCCTCACGGATACACACATATTCGCCTGTTTCGGTATTGAGGTCGTAGATATTGAAGTTTGTTTTGATATCAAAATTGTCGTAATGAGTAGCGAGATTCACTGATGCAGAGCCCTCTTCGCCGCTTTGTATCCTGTGGAACACCCCCGCCGGCCACACCAAAACCGCGCCGCCTTCAAAAACCACTTTGCCGTTATGCACGATTTTGTTCGGCTCTACCACAAAATGCTCTACTTTGCCATGAGCTTTGTTGTACACCTCAACATAGCGTGTTCCATGAAGAACGATCAAATTGTCGTCCTGGCAGGTGTGCATATACCATGGTCTTTCGACATCTCCCACAGAACCCGGCGAAATAGCGCTTTTCTGGTGGAGCACCCTGTCGATGGCGTGAACCGGCGGAACCATGTCCTTTATCATTACATCAAAATTCACACCCTCCGTCTTGCGGAATTCCTTTAGTTTGATTATGCGATATAATCCTTCAACCTCATCAATAATATAATCTTTCAAATCAGACATACTGCCTCCTTTTGTAAGTAATATTTTACACCAACGAACGATTTTCGTAAATGCAAAACGCAAATTATAAAGGCTTGTTTACTAAAATGTTGCATATGACACAGTTCGCACATATTCCGCAGCTGCCTGTCAAGTGTTGCAAAAATTTTATATTATGTATTTGCACATACCTACCCTAAAAATTATAGGGTACAATATCATGCAGATAGCCAGCCGCATGATGTGTGTTATAATTGCCGTGAGGTGAATATGAAAAAATATAATATAGTTCTTTGCTGGCTTACAGCATTGGTATTGCTGCTCTCCGCGTGTTCCGCACCAAGCGGCGCAACAGCCGCAGACAATTCGTCAGACACCGCAAACGCAGTCGTTTCGAGCGACACCACAAACGCCGCTGCCACAGACTCCGCTTCAAGTCACACCACAGACAGCGCATCAGACGCCGCTTCAAACGATACATCAGGCGAAGCGACTTCGGCTGCCGGCTCAACAAATACCGACACAAACACCGCAGCCTCGGGTTCTGATTCCGGCTCCGACCCATCAGACGCGGACGGCGGCACAGCAAACATCAGGGTAACTGCGCTCAAAGGCCCGACAGCAATCGGAATGGCAGACTTTATGCACAATGCAGATAGCGGCAGTTTGTCAAATAACTATACATTTACGATAGCCGGGTCGCCGGATGAAGTAAGCGCAAGCATCGCAAAAGGCGAAACAGACATCGCCGCAATCCCTGCAAATCTCGCTGCCGTGCTTTACAACAAAACCGGAGGCAAAATAGTTGTACTTGGCGTCAACACGCTCGGAGTACTCTATATCTGCGGCGTCGACAGCAGCGTAGACGATATAGCCGATCTCGAAGGACGCACCATTTACGCAAGCGGCAAGGGCGCTACGCCGGAATTCGTGCTGACCCACCTGCTCGAATCAGCCGGGATCTCAGCAAACATAGAATGGAAAAGCGAACATGCAGAATGTGTAGCTGCGATAGTAAACGACAACAGCGCCGTCGCGATGCTTCCGCAGCCGTTTGCAAGCGCGGCAAATATTAAAAACCCCGCAATTATAGAGCTGATAGACCTAAACACAGCATGGGAAAGTCTGCAGGATAAAAATGCAGAAGTTTCTGCAAAGAGCGCTCTTGTCACTGGTGTGACAGTAGCGCGCAAAGAATTTGCGGACGAACATCCGGAAGCGATCGCAGACTTCCTTAAGCATTACGCAGACTCCGTGGCAATGGCAAATACCGAAACGGTCAGGGTCGCCAAAATTGTCGCCGAATATGGTATTTTCCCTGAAAATGTCGCACAAATCGCTATTCCGAAATGCCGAATAGTGCTTATCACCGGCAGCGAAATGAAATCGATGCTCGAAGGATACTTAAATGTGCTGCACGGCCAAAATCCGAAAGCAATAGGCGGCGAGCTGCCGAGGGATGAGTTTTACTACGGCGCGGAATAGCAGCAATAACAATAAGCGACAAAATAATCGCGGAGGCTGACCGAACAGATTAAATGAATATCAAAATAAGACTATGGGCTGTGCTTTTCTGGCTGGCTGCCTGGCAGATTGCAAGCTGGACAGTCGGACAGGCGTTTTTATTCGCGCCTCCGCTAAATGTATTTTACGCTCTAATCAAACTTGTGCAGGACGCCGGGTTTTACACTGCGGTAAGTGCGTCTGTCGGCAGGATACTGCTCGGCTTCTGTGTCGGACTCGTTTTAGGAATAGCCGCCGCGGTGCTCTCCGCCGCCAGCAGACGATGCCGCGAGCTGCTGGCACCCCTCGTATTCACAATCAAGACAATACCTGTAGCATCTTTTATCATACTTATTTTGGTCTGGGCATCCTCGCGTCAGCTGCCGGCAATTATTTCTGCGATTATGGTATTTCCGGTGATATACACAAATGTTCTCGCCGGGATAACCAGCTGCGACAGCTCTCTGCTCGAAATGGCTTCCGTATTTGGCATGAGTCGCACAAAAAAAGCGCTCTACATCTACCTTCCGGAGGTGATGCCGCACTTTAGAAGCGGCGCGTCTCTCTCGCTGGGACTTGCGTGGAAGGCCGGAGTGGCAGCAGAGGTCATCGGGCTTCCTATGCACTCGATAGGCGAAAATCTTTATAATTCAAAAATCTTTTTGAGCATGGACGAGCTGCTTGCATGGACGATTGTCATTATTATACTGAGCATATCCTTCGAAAAAATCTTTATAAAGCTTATAGAAGTTCTTATGAACTTGACCGAGCACAGCTTGTGCGGAAAGAAGCCGGATTTTCATAGCTCTGATGAACACCACAATACGCATACAGGCGCAGCCGCAGATAAAACCAGCCATGCGCAGGCAGGTGCTGACAGCTGGCAGAACGCTGACGAAAACAGCAACGCGCATACTGGCACCGGCACGGACGCTGGCGCACAAAAACATATACAAAATCGGTCGCAGAATCAGGCGGCGCAAAATCAAGCGCAGCAGCTGGTGCAAACACAGCGTCAAGCACAAAAGCCGGAACAGACACAAAATCAGGCACAAAAACTGGCACAGAATCAGGAGCAGACGGCCATATGTCTGTCAAACATTTCCAAAAGCTTTGAGAGTAAACCTGTCCTGCGCGACATATCTCTAAACATACTACACGGCGAACATATCGTGATCACAGGGGAGTCCGGCAGCGGCAAAACCACTCTGCTCCGCATAATAATAGGGCTGGAACACGCAGATGCCGCGTCAAAGCGCTCCGTTGCCACGACTGGGTGCTCCGTTGCCGCAGCGTTTACAGCCGCAGAACAAAACTCCAACCGTGCGGCAGAACAGCGATCACTTAAGCCGCCGAAGTACGCGGCTGTTTTTCAAGAGGACAGGCTGATAGAAAGCCTGAGCGCAAGCGCCAATATACGGGCGGTCGGTGAATCGCGAGGCACAGATGCCGACCATAAAATATACAGCCTGCTCGATTCACTGGGACTTGCCGACGAGTACACAACGCCTGTGAACCGGCTTTCGGGGGGTATGAAACGCCGCATATGCATACTGCGCGCGCTATCGCACGACGCGGATATACTGATATTCGACGAACCCCTGCGCGGCATGGACAGCGAGCTTAAAACGAAAACGCAAAGGCTGCTCCAAAGATATACAAAGGACAAAACCGTAGTCTATGTCACGCACGATATCTCCGAAGCAGCCTATCTCGACAATCCTAAAATATACTGTTTAAATGACGGCACACTTTCTCCGGCCGCCGACTGATGTCTGAATGAGTGGGCTTTCATCAGTCTCCGACTGAATTTTGCCCGCGATTTCGCCGGCACTCAGTCACTGACAATAAATCGCTCGCCTTGTCACTGCCAATAAATCTCTCGCTTAGTCGCCGACAATAAATCGCTCGTTATTAAAAATATTTCTGATAAAAAACACCATTCCCAGCGCTATCGAAAGCGGCACGATTATTGCAACAAACAGCATTGGCACATTGACCGAAAACGCGAGCACATCTGTGACAGCGCAGACCTGGCCGAGCACCGGCACGAGGTACATCCACCAGGCAAACGGCTCGCCCGAAGGCATCTGCATCGGAATTATACACATAAATATCGCCGCCATGTAATAAGGCATGATGTAATTGCTCGCTTCTTTTATATTTCTGCCAAGTGCGGAAAGACACATAAAAATCGAGGTGTTCATCAGCAGACTCGCGATAAGCACTACAAGCATCAGGAACAGCTCCTTAAATGTATAATATATCTCGACATTAAACAGTTCTTTCGGAATGAATGTTACGGCGAGCAGCAGCAACAGGAAATAACTGAGAACCGAAACGACGGTGCCTGTTGCAACGTGCACAGAGAGCCCAAAGAGCTTGCCGAGAGCAAACTGTTCGCGCGGCAGCGGCGAAAGCAGCTGCGTAGCAAGAGTTCCGCGCTCTTTTTCACCGGCGACGGACTCCATAACAAGCCCCATAGCCGATCCCAATATCATTATAAATATAATATATGGCGCAATCTTGGCGATAAAACGGCTTTTTGCGACCCTCTCCTCCGTAACTCCATATTCTATGGACATATCGACATCATGAAAGACTTTAAGCAGCTCCGCATCTCCGATAAGATCGGTAAGGCGCTGCTGTCTGTAAGGCTCGATATAGAGCTGCTCCAGCTTGCTGTAAGCCGCCTTTGAATAATCGTTGCTGAAATCACCATAGTACTTGAAAACAGGCACACGCCAATGCTCTACCATCCTGTCGAAATCCTTATCAAAGCTGAGGGCTATATCAAATTCGCCACTCTTGACTTTTTCGGCTACCTCATGCTCTTCAAGAGCCTCTCCATATTCAGTATCAAATCCGTCGATTTTCTGTAAAAATTCCGGCGAATTATTTATAAAGACTCTCGGAATATTATTGTCAATCTTTGCAGAAGTAAACACCGATATTGCCACAATAACGCCGATAATTGCCATGTTTATAAGAGGCGGCAAAAAAAACGTCGAAAATAAAAGTTTTTTATCGGAATAAACCCTATATAGTTCCTTTTTGAATACAACCCACATACTACTCCGCTGCTCCTTTCGATTCTCTTTGCTGCTTTTCCTTTTCCAGCTTATCCATTAAAAAGAAAAAGGCGTCCTCTAAATCCGACATTCCAGTTTTTTCGAGCACTTCGGCTATCGTACCCTCGATAACGCACGAACCCTCCATGATAATGGCAACCTTGTCACACAGCTTTTCGACAAGACTCATAATATGAGTGGAAATTATCACAGTCTTGCCCTTTGCCCTTTGGTCGACCAGAAAATCCGTGACCCTGCGCGCTGTGACGAGATCGAGCCCATTCGTAGGCTCGTCAAATATAATTATATGCGGATCATTTATAAGACTTGTCGCAAGCGAAGCCTTCTGAAGCATTCCGGTCGAAAGCTCGCTGATTTTTTTGAACATAAAATCGCCCATATCAAACGCCTGCGCAAGCACCACCTTGCGTTCGGCAATCGCAGAATCACTCATTCCTTTGAGCCTGCCGTAATAAGTCATTGTGTAATCTACCGTAAAATATTTGTCCAGCTTAAGCTCCGAGGTCAAAAAAGCGATATTTGCGCGAGCATAACCCGGATCTTTTACCACATCGACTCCATCTATAAATATCTCGCCTTCGAGAGGCTTGTACAGCGTGGATATACACCTGAGCGAAGTCGTCTTGCCCGCTCCGTTTGCGCCAAGCAAGCCAAAAATCTCGCCGTCTTTTGCCGCAAATGAAAGCCTGTCGACTGCTACCACATCGCGCTCTATCGGTTTATCCGTATGATTGCGCTTATTCTCGGCCTTTAGCTTTGCTATGTCCGTCTTATTGCGCCTGAAAACCTTTCTCAAATTCTTTACTTCTACCATTTTTTCCGCCTTGATTCCGAAAAATCAGCGGCAGCAATGCCGCCGCACAATTTCGCAATATATTATTTATTTTGTCTGCGCTTGCTGCAACAAGCACATAATCCGCCTCTGCTGCACAACGGCTGCACGAATCAAACCGACTCCGCCATACAGACACATTTCAGCAGATAATATCTTCTACCTCCAGCTGTCTTTCCTGTATAAGATCTACATACCTCTCTCCGACTTTGACGGTAGGACGAGTAGGATAATTTTTGTCTATAAATACTATCTGACCGCGGTCTCCGCTCGAAAGCACGCACTCCTTGCTTATAAAGAATGCCGAAAGCCCCGCAGACATCATGTAGACCACCTCAGGATCAAAGAGCTTGCCGGAATTCCATCTCAGATAGTCGAGAGCGAGCATCGGCGATACCTTCTTCTTGTACGGACGATCGTTTGTAAGCGCATCGAAAACATCGCACACCATTATAATTTTTGCAAACTGATGTATCTGATTGCTCCTAAGCCTGAGCGGATATCCCGAGCCGTCTATTCTTTCGTGGTGATGGAGCGCAGCATACTTGACACTCTGGGATACACCCTTTGTCGCAAGAAGTATGCCGTAACCGAGCTGCGGGTGCTTGCGCACAATATCCCATTCCTGTGCGGTAAGAGAACCCGTCTTGCCGAGTATGTCCTCCGGTATATTGAGCTTGCCTATATCGTAGAGCATACCCGCCTCGGATACTTCGAGCATCTCCGTCTGCGAAAATCCCGACCATTTTGCAATCATTGTCGCAAGTATCGAAACGCGCATCGAATGTTCAAAAGTATAGTCGTCCGTGCGTTTGAGCTGATTCAGCCTCATCAGTACATCGTTATTCCTGACCATATCCGGAAGAGTCTCAATGAGATTGGTTTTCATCTTTTTTAGATTGAGCTCACCCTTTTCCTTGATGGAATCGAATATATCCCGAGTCTCTTTGACTGCCTTCTCGTGCTTGACATCTATAGGCAGATTGCCCTCGCCGGTGAGAATATTGACTTCCATGTTTTTATTGAAAGCATTGCGCGGTGCAGGCTCAAATATGGGCTCTTTCGGCACGAAATCGCCGAGCAGCTCCTTGACTTCTTCTGAATAGTCAAACTGCGTTTCGTCGCCTTGGTCGTCTCTGACTTCTATTTCCCGAACCCCGATATTCCTGAGCAGCTGAATCTGCCTCAGAGTAAGCTCGGTTCCGGCACTGAGCAGCTCTGCGCCGCTAATATCGTCATAAACCGCAGACTCCAATATCATACCTTCTTTGAGTTCGTCGTAATTTACTTTTCTCATTTCTCCTCCAGAGTTGCAATTGCGTCAGCCAACGCCGCCATTTCGCCGAGATCGAGTTCCTCGCCTCGAACAGTAGACTTATACCCAAGTCTAATTATAACATCACTAAGCGCGTTTTTGGCAATCAGATTTAGCGAAGCGACAGAATTTATCAAAGTTTTTCTTCTTGTACTATATATTGCGCGAACCAGCTGCTTAAAAATAATTTCGGCTCTTTCGGAAAGGCGCGGCGGAACACGCTCCATTTTAATAACCGTCGAATCTACTTTGGGAACTGGCATAAACGAATTTCTGCCTATGTTGGCTACTCTGGAGCTGCTTGCATAGTACCCAGCGGATATTGTAATTGCTCCGCGGTCGCCCTCGTCCAATATTCGGTCCGCAACCTCGCGCTGCATCATAACAACTATGGTCTGAACGCGCCGCGCGTCTTCGAGCAGCTTCATAATAATAGGCGTTGTGATGTAGTAAGGGAGATTCGCTACGACCACAGCTTCCGCAAAGCCTGCATTTTGAATAATTTCATCGACGTCTACGCGCAGGACATCCTCGGCTATTATTTCCAAATTTTCTGCAAAAATATTTTTTCTGATAATCTCCGGCAAGGTCTTGTCCTTCTCGATGCATATGACCTTCTCCGCCCTGCGGCAGAGGTGCTGAGTGAGTACGCCAAAACCCGGCCCAATCTCTATAACGAGCCTGCCCTTAAGCTCCGCCGCACCGACTATCTTTTCGACAGCATGGGCATCTATAAGAAAATTCTGTCCGAGAGATTTAGAAAACGAAAACCCGTTTTCGCTCATAATGCGCCGTATCTCCGAAGGCGACGACAAATTTTTGTAGCTGCGCTCCTCGCCGGAGGACAAGAAGCACTCCTCTTCCAAAGACGACATTATATTAAATGGTGCTGTGTTTGACGGCGCTACATTTTTAGAACTGCGTTCCTTCATTTGCTCCTCCACTTTTATCATAATAAGAGTTCTTCATAATAAAAGTTCTTCGAGTTGCGCAAGCGTTGTCCCTGTGGCTCTAAGCCTGTGCAAAAACTGTTTTGCATTTGCGTAGCCTATGCCGAGCGCCCTGCCAACTCGTACGCGCGCTTTCTTCGAACCCGCGCCGACAAGACCAAGGCGCATCATGTCGCGTTCGGTTATCGCCGCGCCGAGTCCACCGCTCTCTGATCCACTGCCGTGCCCTGATTCGCCGCTGTTCTTCAAACCGCCGCACTTTGATTCATCACTGCGCTTTGATTCATAGCCGCGCAATGCCGCTTCGCTCTGGGAATCCCCTGCGGATTTATCGATGGCGCGCCCTGCAGCCTCGTTTTCGGCATACCGTGCCAACTTGTCATCGGCGTGCCGTGCCGCCCTGACATCGGTGCGCCATGTGGTTTTATCGTTGCCACACCATACTGCCCTGTCGCCGCACGGCGCAGAGCCGCGAAACGTCGCACCGGCCTTGACAAGGGCGCTGAGTATAACCTCGGCACTCGCATTCTCTACGCCGACGTCCCCGGCGCAGAGCGCGTCCTCGCGCACGATGCGAGCGTGCTTCAGCACGCCCGCCGTAGCGCCAACAAATTCGGTTATCCTGCGGCGGATATTTTCCCCTGCATGGTCGGGATCTGTAAACACTATCGCGCCCCTGCCCGCAGCGGCGCTGATTATCCGCTCCTTTGCGCTATGCCGAATCTTAAACCCATGCGTGACTATAATGTCGGCGCTCACGGCGGCGAGGACGGCGGCGTAATCTCCGCGCCCCTCCACGATTATGCTCTCTATAATTTCGGGCTTACCCACTCGCGTTTCCGATATGCAGGCAGCCATTCCTTTAGCTCTGTTTTCGTCCGCTTCCATAAATTTTCCAGTTTTTCTATGCACGATTCGCCAGCGCAACTTTATCTATGCAAAATTCGTCAGCGCAACTTTTTCTATGCACGATTCGCCGGCGCAGCAACGAAACGCCAGCTGAACGATAACCAGAACCGAAATAAATACAGCGTTTGCCCTACGCGAACAAAATCCTGCTCGCCGGTCTTTCCGATTCTACAAATCCGGAATCATCTGCACTGATTATCTGCCCCGATTCCAAAAAGCCGGCAGGCATTCGCTGTCGTAGCAGCCGCCGCTTCTTCTGCGCTGATGCCTTTCAGTTCGGCAATCTGTTCCAGAACATATCTTACAAACGCCGGTTCGTTGCGCATACCCCGCTTCGGCTCCGGCGTAAGATACGGCGAATCCGTTTCTACAAGCAATCTGTCGAGAGGCACCACTTTCACTACTTCGCGCTTTTCACTAGCGTTTTTATATGTGACCGGCCCGGATATAGATATATAAGCGCCAAGCCTCACATACTGGCGCGCAAGCTCCGCCGAACCAGAATACGAATGCATTTGCAAACCATTCTCAAAAGCGCAGCTGCTCCTCAAAATATCAAAAACATCGCCATTCGCATCGCGATCGTGAATTATAATCGGCAGCCGCAGCTTTTTTGCCAACTCTATCTGCCGCACAAACCAGGTTTTCTGAACATCGCGCGGCGACAAGTCTCTGTAGTAATCGAGCCCTATCTCGCCGATTGCCTTCACGCGAGGATGCTTCGCCATAATTTCGAGAGTCAGCAGCATATCTTCATCCATATCCGAAGCGTTATGCGGATGAACCCCCACAGATGCGTATATAGAGCCGTATCGTTCCGCAAGTCTGACGGCGGCAAGGCTGGATTCGATATCCGAGGCCGCGTTCATCATATAGGCGACCCCGGCTTTTTCGGCAGCCGCAACGGTCTGCTCCCTGTCGGAATTAAACTTTCTGTCGTCCAGATGACAGTGTGCATCAAACAATATCATACTAATTCTTATTCTTCGTCTTCTTCGATTTTTATCTCTATGCGCGGGAAAAGAATATCTCCCTTGCAGACCTTTGTTCCCGCCTTTGTGAGCGCCCACTGTGCAGCGGTATCAAGATCGCCAAGCTCTGCTCCGAGCCGCTTTGCCACCTCCGCAGAGGTTGCAGGCATAAACGGACGCACAAGGGTCGCAACCACTCGAAGCACATCCATCAGATTGTACAGCACCGTATCGAGGCGCGGATCATCTGATTTTGCGAGCACCCAAGGCATTGTTTCATCTATATACTTATTCGCTCTTCTGATTAGTTCCCATATCTCGCCGAGCGCACTCCTTGTGTCGAGATCATCCATATGCCTGTCGACTTTGGCAAGGCAAGTCGCCGCCCTTTCCACAAGGATTTCATCAAAATCTGTCGCCTCAGCTGCGGCAGGGATCACGCCACCTCTATATTTTTCGACCATCGAAATACTTCGGGATACCAGATTCCCAAAATCATTGGCGAGATCGGAATTTATGCGCGCTACGAGAATTTCTTCGGTATACTGCCCGTCTTTGTCATTTTCATACTCGCTGAGGAGGAAGTATTTAAGCGCATCTATTCCATATTTCTCCGAAAGCTCTACAGGGTTGATTTTGCTTGGATTTCGCTTGGATATCTTTTTTCCGTCAAACAAAATCCAGCCATGCGCATGAACCCGTTCGGGCAGCGGAAGATCGAGCGCCATCAGCCACGAAAACCATATTATTGTGTGAAATCTCACTATCTCTTTCGCTATCACATGAACATCCGCCGGCCAGTACTTGTCCTCTTTCTCCGGTATGCCAAGCGATGTCAGATACCCGCTGAGCGCGTCAAACCAAACATAGAGCACATGCTTTTCGTCGCCGGGGAACGGTATGCCCCAGCTGAAATTGGAGCGTGTAATCGCAACGTCTTCGAGCCCCGGCTTTATGAAGTTGTTTACCATTTCGTTTATTCTGTAGTGCGGTCTTAGTATGTCGGGATTTTCTTCAAATAATTTGAGCAGCGCATCTTGATATTTCGAAAGCCTGAAAAAATACGCTTCCTCGCTGCGCTTTACGACCTCGCCGCCGCAATCCGGGCAGCGCCCGTCTGGTGTAAGCTGCGACTGAGTCCAAAACGCTTCATCCGGTATGCAATAATGACCCTCGTATGTTCCAAGGTAAATATCGCCTTTTTCTAAAAGACGCTTCACCATCGTCTGTACTCGCCTTATGTGGTCTTCGTCTGTAGTGCGGCAGAAACCGTCGTATTCGATTCCGAGATAATTCCAGAGCCGTTTAATCTCTGCTACCATCTCGTCGGCAAATTCTTGAGGCGCCTTACCCGCAGACGCCGCTGCCTCCGCCATCTTCTGACCGTGCTCATCAGTTCCTGTCAAAAAACAGACGTCAAATCCACGCTCTCTTTTATAACGCGCTACAGCATCCGCAAGCACTGTAGAATATGTATGCCCTATATGCAGCTTCCCGCTCGGATAATACAGCGGAGTTGTTATATAAAACTTTTTCATAGCTCCTCCTAAGTTTCAGTTTTTATGTATAATTTTACCACAAAAAATCATTTTTGGTGTATAATACTAATCGGAGGAAAAATGCCAACAACGATTACATTCACATTTCAAGATCTGCTGCTTTTCGTGCTATGGGGGCTCGTGGTATGCGTATTCGTGCTGCTGATAAGAATCCTGCTGCGCGCTTACAAGATTATGAAAACTCTGCACGCCACCGTCGAAAATAACAGAGCACATATCGACAAAACAATCGAAGTCGTGCCGAAGCTCTCGGAAAATATCGAGCAGATATCAGCAGAAATCGCGCATGACATCGCTGCATTCAGACCAACGGTCGACAATATTTCGGAGACATCCGAAAATGTCACATCCAAGCTTAACGAGGATTCGGGTCTCGTGAGCGGCATTAGTTCTTTCATTCACACAATTTCAATAGGAAAAGCGCTGTATGACAAATATTTTGGAAAGAAATACAGCGAGACGCTGGCCGACATCAAGGAGGCCATATACGATGTTGGCGACACGATTCGCGAACTCGAAAAAGAAAAGGAGGCAAAATGAAATCAACAGGAATAGTAAGAAAGATCGACGAACTCGGAAGAGTTGTCATCCCTATCGAGCTTCGCAGAAACCTCGACTTGGAAGTCAAGGAT
Source organism: Acidaminobacteraceae bacterium (assembly GCA_041781135.1). GTDB lineage: Bacteria > Bacillota > Clostridia > Peptostreptococcales > Acidaminobacteraceae > JAUMXJ01. The sequence continues at coordinate 4,983 of JBHAZV010000025.1, read as the reverse complement.
CCGGTAGAAATTTACACAGAAGGCGATATGATCATTCTCAAAAAATACGAGCCGGCTTGTATCTTCTGCGGTCAGGCGCGTGACGTATCAGTGATAAAAGGCAAATCTGTCTGCCCTGCTTGTCTCGAAGAACTGAAATCCGCTTCGGGCAGATAATCTGCAAACCTCCCAAAGACTTATCGGTTTAGCCGCCGCGCAAATTAGCAGCCGAATCGCCACACCGGCCGTTCGGCATTTTTGCGCGTCTCTGACTGGGTTTTTACGGAATTTATTACAATTTTTTCTCGTGCGTTTTTAGCTCAATGACTCTGTCGTAAATTAATTTTTTTCTAATGCCGAGTTCGGCAGACAGCGTTTCCGCAATGCTGCGCGCGCTCACGCCGCTCTGCAGCTCCTCTAATATGCGTCCGTCGACATCGATCCGCAAATTTTCTCCATGCTCCGCTTCTGCAGATGCCGCGCCCTCAACCAGCACCACAAATTCGCCTCTCGGCTCTGTATCTTCAAAGTGAGCGGCAAGCTCCGCAAGAGTGCCTCTTATGTATTCTTCATGAATTTTTGTAAGTTCGCGCGCCACAACAGCATTTCTTTCGCCAAACACCTCTGCCATATCGGCAAGTGTAGACCGTAGCGCATGCGGAGACTCATAAAAAATATGAACGCCCATAGCACTTTTAAGTTCTTCAAGCCTTTCGCGCCTATGTTTTTTGCTCTTTGGCAAAAAGCCGACAAAATAAAATTCATTCCTGCCAAGGCCTGACCCAACAAACGCTACCGCAAATGCCGTTGCGCCCGGCAGCACAGTGAAATCGATTCCCTCCGCAATGCACATTTCCACGATTTCAAACCCGGGATCCGAAATACACGGCATCCCGGCATCGGAGACGAGCGCTATATCCAGTCCGGCATGCAGTTCGCTGATTATCCTTGCGCCTGCGGTTCCCTTGTTGTGCTCATGATAAGAGCGCACCCTGCCGCCTATACCGAAGTGGTTTAGCAGCTGCATGGTGCGCCTCGTGTCCTCTGCATATATTGTATCGACAGATTTCAGCGCTTCCACTGCCCTAAAAGTCATATCGCCTAAATTTCCAATCGGTGTGGGAACTAAATAAAGCATATCCTCCTCAAATTGACAAATACAGCGCTGGCTATGGATTATAAATGCAGCGCCCGTCCTCATCATAGACATAAATAGTCGGAAGCATTCTAAGCTCCTGACCCGCGCCTTTCTTACACCTTATCAGCGCTATATTAGGCGGTTTTGCAGCGTTTGGCTGCACCATAGTCAGCTCGCGAGGTTCAACGCCATACTTTCGCGCCGCCGAAAATATATCTACAAGCCTATCTGGCCTGTTGACCATAAAAAGCTCTCCGCCGTGCTTCAACAAGTACTGAGCCGATTCAAAAATCTCGTCCACGCCGAAAGTGCTCTCCTGCCTCGCCAGCGACCGCTGTATATTTCCGCACGCAAGCCCCCTGCCTTTTCTGACATATGGCGGGTTTACAACTATCGCGTCGAGTGAAGCTTTTTTTATGTATTCCGCAGACCTGAGCGCATCTCCGCACACGATTTCGACTATGTCCTGAACTCCCGATATTTCAACGGATTTTTTTGCAAGCTCCGCTAACTCGGGCTGCAGCTCGATTGCCACTATTGACCCCGGCCGCTGCTTTGCTGTCAGAAGAATCGATACAACCGCATTGCCTGCGCAAAACTCCGCAACTGCAGCGCCTTTCGGAAACACCGCATAATTCGCGAGCAGGACTGCATCTATCCCAAAACAAAAATATTCCGGATTTTGAACTACGCGCAGCCCTGCTATCCCAAGATCGTCTATGCGCTCATTGCCGCAGACCGTCGAAATATCCGCAGAATCGCACATATTAATCCTCGAGCGCCTTTAACTCGTTGATGCTGAACTGCTCTCCCGCTTCGACAGCCTGTTCCATGCTTTGCGATCTGCTCCTGTTTGCAGGCTCTATCGTGCTTACATCAGCCTTATCAAATGATTCTATCACTTCGTCGCTCTCTCCGCCCTTGCCCTCGCTGCGGAGCTTTACAGATACTTTGCCCTTTAATATCTCGGTTGAAACCACTATGCCGATGCCCTTAGGAGTCTTGACTTTGTCAAAAACTCCGGGCATATCCGCGCTTATCTGAACATAAGTATCGTGCTCATATCCAAGGCAGCACATAAGCCTGTTGCAAAGCCCCGAAATTTTAACAGGATGCAGCGATAAATTCTGATCCTTTGCCATTTTTATTGACACAGGCGCAAAATCGGCAAGCCATCTGCCGCAGCAAACTTCTCTGCCGCACGGGCCCAGACCCTTTACTATCTTTGTTTCATCGCGGACGCCTATCTGACGAAGCTCTATTCTCATTTTGAATTCATACGCCAGATCCTTAACAAGCTCTCTGAAATCAACCCTGCCCTCGGCCGTAAAATAAAAAGTTATCTTGCCGCCGCCGAATGCATATTCGACCTCGGTAAGGTTCATTTCGAGCCCGCGACTCGCAACCTTCTCATTGAAAATCTCTGCGGCAGCGCCTTCCTTTTCTTTTAATGACGCCTGAAGCTCGATGTCCTGCAAGTCCGCTTTTCTTAAAATAGGCTTAAGCGGCTGTACTATCGCTTCGTCGTCAATTTCACGCAGACCAAGAACACATTCCCCGATCTCGATTCCGCGGCTCGTTTCAACTATGGCGCGCTCACCCGCTTCTATATCTGTATCTGCCGGGTCAAAATAATAAATTTTGCCGCCCTTCTTAAATCTAACTCCAACTACCTTCGCCAAAAGGCCTCCTATTTACGAGCAAATCCAAATTAAGTTCAAAATGTCCGTTGCGTTCTATGTTGCTCGCCGCACGGTCGAGACGCAAAACCAAATCTTCGAGCATTTTCGCCCTGTCGCTCTCTCCGGAAAGTACAGCACGCCTAAGCTCCGCTGCGATATCATCCGCAGCTAAAACCAATTCATTTATCAGATTCTGTTTTTGGTCCTTTGCCCCGCGGTACTTCGAAAAAGCGAGTTCTCGTTTATCCGAATCCAAACTCAGCAATGCCTCTGTGAGTGTGCTGCCGCCGGTTCTCGACGACCGTCCTCTGATTTTGATAGCTCTTGACAACACTGTTGGCAGGAGGCGTTGAGGATGCTGCGTTTCCATAAAGTACACTACCCCGCGAGGCGCTTCTTCCAGTGACTTCAGCAGATGGTTCTGCGCGCGCTCCGTAAGCTTATCCGCCTCATAAACAGCCACGACCCCGAACTTTCCGATCGGCTTTGTCTTAGTGTGTTCTATTGCTTCGGCAACCTGTTCATCCTTGATCTTTGATCCGTTTTCGGCCCTCAGAGCAAAAAAATCGCCTTCGAAACCATTTCTCCATCTTCGGCAGGCGGCGCATTCTCCGCAGGCCGAATGCGTATCACAGAACAAAACCGAAAGCGCGCAGTCAATCGCTTCCGCATCTGACAACAGGTAAAAATGAGCGTAACTGCCTGCGCCAAAAACTTTGCTGAAATACTCTTTGAGATCCATTAAATTTTGAAATACTGTTCCACATCAAGCACAAACATAGTTGCCCCGCCCACAGTAATTTCGATAGGAACACTCGCAAGAGAGCCCTCGCCGAGCAGCGGCGGAGTGGTCACAATCTCTTTTCTTGTCCTGCAGGAAGCTTCAATAATCCCTTTGAGCTCATCAAGCCTATCAGCTTCTATTCCTATAAGCAGGGTGGTGTTTCCCGCGCGCAGAAAACCGCCGGATGTGGAAAGCTTGGTTGAGCGGAAATCCGCTTTATTCATCGCCTTTAGGAGCCCTCCGACATCATCATCGTGAACTATTGCAATAACTAATTTCATAAACCCTCCCGTCCTTTAACATATTATATTATGGCTTGCCGAGCTTATTCAAAGGCCAAAACCTGAAAAGCACCTTGCCAATTACGTCTTCTTTTTTTACAAAGCCAAAACTCCTGCTGTCGAGTGAGTGCGGTCGATTATCGCCAAGCACGAAGTAACAGTCGTCCGGAACTCGCTGTTCTTCGAAATCGAGCCCCGCAAAAAATTCCTGCACATATGGCTCGGCAAGCATCGTCCCATTCAGATAAACTCTGCCTTCGGATATTCGCACAAGATCTCCAGGCTCTGCAATTACACGTTTTATCAGATTTTTCCTATCTCCCGGCTTATTAAAAAGTCTCTGAATAAAATTTACAGTCCGCAGGTCGCTCTCTGTAACAACAAGATGCGACTTAAAAGAGACTATATCACCGCGACTGACATTCTGCGTCCTGAGCATCAGCACGATATCGCCCTCTTCAAGAGTTTTGTACATTGAAATGTTGTACACTGTCGAAGCTACGAAAAATATATTAAAAACCAGCACAATCGCTATGCCAATAAGAATTTCTCTCAACCAGGACAGTGCATTTAATACAAACTTCTTCATGGTTTTTAATTATAACATAAATGCGCGATCCGTTCAACGAACGGCGGCTGTAATATTTAAACAAACTTAAAATGCAGTTGATTCGCAGCGTTCATGCGTTAACTGTAAAATGGGGCTATCTTCGCAATACTCATATGTTAACTATATATCGGCCTGTATACAATTAAATATCCGCAGAGTCTGCAATGTATAATTTGCGCTTACCCCTAAAGCGCTTCCACTTCTTCGAGGGAAAGTCCTGTGAGTTTGGAAATCTGTCCAGGTTCGAATTTTTCCAGCTTCATCTGCGAGGCGATCCGAAGCTTGCTCTGCTGCTCGCCCCTTGATAAACCCTTAGCAAGCCCCTTTGCTTCGCCACGCTTTTCACCAAGTTTTATGCCGCGCTTTTCGCCGCGTTCTTCGCCTAATTTCATGCCTGCATCGTATGATTCGCGCGTCTTTACTCTTATGTCTGTCTCGTAATCGTATTCTCCGAAGAACATATTTCTTACCTCCCTGATATTCTCTCTGAGATATTCCTCCAATATCCC
>JBHAZV010000024.1:0-52654 GCA_041781135.1 Acidaminobacteraceae bacterium | reverse complement strand
GCATCGCCGGATGATGGAGATTTTGGCGGAATAATAAAGAAAATACGCAAACTGCTCAAAAAGATTTTTGATGCTTTTAAGGCAGTGGATGTAGATGGAAAGAAGCTTATGCCGCTGAGAGATTATACCCTTGAGCTTGGAAAGAGCGGAGATTTGTTTGAAAAAATCTTGATTACTGAGTGGGGTCTTTCCGTTTTTGGCTGTTATGCAAAGGGGGAACATAAGGAGGACAGAGCGATAAAGGGCGAGCTCGAATACCTCGCGTCAGGGGAATTCCGCGAAACCAAGAGTATGTCCGTAGTAAAGGCGAAAATTGCGGGTATCCGCGCGGGTGCGAATTTAGTTACATTTTTTGGCACTGATGCAAAACGCGAGATAGATTCTGTATTTTCGCTTGTGCCGCCGCCGTTTGGTTCAATCGGAAAAGTCATTGCTTACGGCATTGTAGTGCTCGGCGAAAGTTATTTAGATGTACAGGCGCTTTTAGATGGCAAGAGCTTTGACTTTATAAAAAAGTCGTCAGAATGGCGTCTAAGTATGAACGGCGTGGTAAATGAGCCGGGCACGGCGCAGATGGGGAAGAATGGATTTGGATACAGGGATTATCTGCGATTGCTGATATATTTTGAACCTGATGATGAGGTGCTGCTTCGCGCAATGAATCTCATAGAAGCGTCTATCTACAAAAAAACCGGAGAGTCGTATTCGTTGTCTGATTTTGCGGTAGGGCACAGGATAGATCTCACTTTTTCGGGCGGATCGCCTCTTGGAAAATACAAGTCATTTTTGACTTTTGAGAATTCATATGATTAAGATGACTTGTTGCGTCGTAACAAAAATGGCAGTACATAAATCATTTCGGCAAATTATTAAGCTGAGCAGAAAGCGAAAGGGCAGCATCGCAATCGAGGCGGCTACCGCATTTATATTTGCGCTGTTAATACTGATCGCGCTTCTTGGCAGCTTGATTTCGGTCATTGCGGCAGACAGGAGCGATTGGAAGGCAATACACACCGTTGAGGATGTGGGGGTGCTCCACAATGCGATGTTTGCGCACAAAGCGATAGACCTCGCCGCCGTTATCACGGCGTCCTCCGCCGATTTTGCCTCCAAAATCAGCGGAGGATTCAGCACCATTTCGTCGCCCGTCTTTGGTAAGTACGACGATTACGGCAGTATACAGCTCTATTTTAATTACGGCTTTGTCCTGCCGGGCATCACAAGCGGCGACTCCATAGTGCTGCCGCTCGCCGGCTACCAGGTTTCGGACGGAATCGATTTCAAAAAGGAGACAGTATATATCACCCGAACCGGAGAGCGGTATCATGAAGACGGCTGTTTTCATCTTAGGAAATCAAAATTTGGCATCAACATTGAGGAAGCTAAAAAACGGGGGTACACACCTTGTAAAAATTGTCATTAAAAGGAGGGTCTATGAATTTGACAAATTATGTAAGCGAACCTGCTTCAAAGTATTCTGACATCACATTTATGGAGAATGCGGGAACGAGGCACAGAATAGTTCTTAAACGCGCCGAAATGGAGCGCGGAATAAATGAACTAAAGGCGTATCAGAGCATGGGAGGTTCCCCGCTCATAGACTACGCAATAGATCAGGGCGGGGTTGTAATGATGCTGCAGCGTTATGACGGCGAAAGTCTTGCCGATATGCTCGAAGATCGTGAAAAACGGGCGGCGCTTTCGGAAAATATTAGAGCCGTACTGGATTCTGCGGTAATCAGTCTTAAAAAGCTTCATGGCTTCGGAGTGTGTCATGGCAGTATATCTCCCGAAAAATTGATAATTTCCGACGATTTTTCGGTTCGGTTTATTGGGTATGGGAATGCATCAAATTTGGAATCGCCGGCATTCAGCGAGGCATTCACGATGTATACAGCGCCAGAAGTCGTGCTTGGAGGCAGCGTCGACGCGAGACTTGCGGATTATTATTCCCTCGGCAGGACTCTTGGCGAGATTCTGCGCGACGCTGCGGATTTGCATCCGGATTACGAAGCAATCGAAATAATTTCGAGGCTGACCTCAATTATTCCCGAACACAGAGATATTTAATCAAATATTCTCCAAGTCTATCGCTAATGTTCTGTCTTTATGGTAAGATATGAACGAATATGGAAATCTTAAAGGTCGGTATCTACGGCACCGGCAAGGTGGCTCTAAGCTTTGGCAGACTGCTGCTGGACAAGGGATTCGACGTAGGCTACTGCGGAAGGAACGTGCAAGGCGTGCGCGGCTATGCGGATGGCATCGGCGCGCGTGTTTTTGATTCGCCTTCGGACTTGGTTGCCTGGTGTGATGCCGTCGGGTTTGTCGTTTCGGACAGTGTAATTGCCGAAGTTTCGGCGGCGGTTTCAAAAAATTCCTCGGTTTCCGACAAGTTGGCTTTCCATATGAGCGGCGCGCTTGCCGCAGACGAACTGGCGGAGGGCTTTTTAGCCAGATTTTCGCTGCATCCGCTGCGCGCTTTTGCCAGGATAGAATCGGATATTTCGGACACAGTCTTTGCGCTTGAAATCCACGAAGGCACAGGTTCTCCCCATGCCGAAGGGATAGACAGGTTTGCGGAGCGTTTGGGAAGGGTCATAAAGCTGAACCCGGCAGATAAGCCCCTTTATCACGCCTCGGCGGTGATGGCTTCAAATCTTATAGTGCCGGTTATAGACGCCGCATACTCGCTTCTGAGAAATATAGGTATTTCCGATGAAAATTTGCTCTGGCAGCTCATAGATACGGCTGTATCAAACATGAAGAACCTTGGCGTAGGGAATGCCTTAACCGGACCGATTGCAAGAGGAGATTCGCGTGTAGTGCGACTTCATCTTGAAACTATGTCGGAACACGGACTTTTGCCGGAACTTGCCATGTACACTGCGCTTTCCAGGTGGGCTCTTAAGATAAGCGGCGCTCCGGAAGAGAAAAAATCCGAAATCGAAGCGGTTCTTCAAGAATACGAAAGGGGGGAAAATGAATAAGTTTACGACCGCTGATTTTAAAAAGCGAAAGAAAAACGGCGAAAAAATTACAATGGTAACCGCCTACGATTACACATTTGCAAAGCTTGTCGAGGAAGCCGGAATCGAAGCGATACTTGTGGGCGACTCGCTTGGCATGACGGTGCTCGGATATGAAGATACTCTTGCAGTCACGATAGAGGATATGATCCACCATACAAGAGCGGTGCGCCGCGGTGCGCAAAATCCGCTGATAGTAATCGATATGCCGTTTATGTCCTATCGCGTGAGCATCGAAAAAACAGTTGAAAATGCCGGCAGGATGATAAAGGAAACCGGTGCAAATGCAGTCAAATTAGAAGGCGGCGAATCGGTTGCAGACGAGGTAAGAGCAATAGTTCGGGCGCAGATTCCGGTTATGGGGCACATCGGGCTTACTCCGCAATCTGTTAATGCGTTCGGCGGGTTCAAAATACAGGGGAAAAGCGTAGAAGTTGCAGAGCAGCTGATAAGAGATGCAAAGGCGCTTGAGGCTGCGGGCTGTTTTGCGATCGTAGTGGAATGCGTTCCTGCAAAGTTAGCTAAAATGATAACCGAAAGTATTGGAATCCCAACAATAGGGATAGGCGCAGGCGCGGGCTGTGACGGACAGGTGCTCGTGCTTCAGGATATGCTCGGCGTGTACTCCGATTTGGCTCCAAAATTTGTAAAGCGCTTTGCGCAGCTGAGGCAGCCTATAGTGGGCGCGCTTTCTCGATATTCGGAAGAAGTAAAATCAGGCGCATTTCCTTCAGCGGAGCACGAGTTCGAAATATCAGATGAAATAATAAATCAGCTTTACGGAAGTGAAAAATGAAAATAATTCGATGCGCAGATGAGCTTCGCAGAGAGCTAAAGGCACAGGCGGGAAAGAGCGTAGGACTCGTTCCGACAATGGGTTTTTTGCATGCGGGGCACATTTCATTGGTTAATGCGAGCAGGGAAAACACAGATTTGACAGTAGTATCGGTTTTTGTCAATCCGACTCAGTTCGGACCGAACGAAGATTTTGACAGTTATCCGAGGGACGAGGCGCGTGACGCCGAGCTCCTCAGGGCGGCAGGTGCGGATATTATGTTTGTTCCGACCGTTTCGGAGATGTATCCGGAAGGCAACTCCACGGACATAGTGCTTACTTCCGGCATAAAGACGAAGCTCTGCGCAAAAACTCGGCCGACGCATTTTGACGGTGTCACGAACGTAGTTGCCCGGCTTTTGTGCTTGGTTAAACCGGACAAGGCGTTTTTCGGCAGAAAAGACGCGCAGCAGCTTGCTATAATCACGCGTTTGACGCGCGATATGCTGATCGGCACGCAGATAGTCGGCTGCCCGATAGTTCGCGAGCGGGACGGTCTGGCAATGAGCTCAAGAAATACTTATCTTTCCGAAAGCGAGAGGGCTTCGGCTCTCTCCATTTCGCGTTCAATAAAGAAGGCGGCTGAGAATATAGAAAAAGGCAAGGCGCTCGCAAGCGTCAGGGATGGCGTGTCGGCAGAGATTTCCGCATCGGGCGGCAGGGTGGATTACGTAGAAATAGTAGACCCCGGCACGCTCGAAGAAATCGATGACGGCGGCATGGGTTTCAGTGGCGATTATCTTTTGGCAGTTGCTGCATATTTTGGAAAAACAAGACTTATTGATAATATTGCGAGGATAGACGGAAAATGTATTTAAATATGCTTAAAAGCAAGATTCACAGGGCAAGAGTTACCGATGCGAATCTTAACTATGTCGGATCTGTCACCATAGACGAGGATCTTATGGAAGCTTCCGGGATTATAGAGGGCGAACAGGTTCATGTTGTCAATGTCAACAGTGGCAGCAGGTTTGTGACTTATGCAATAAAAGGAGAACGCGGCAGTGGCGTGATTTGTCTGAACGGCGCGGCGGCGCGGCTGGTTCAGAAGGATGACCTTGTCATAATAATGGCTTACGCCCTTATGCTGCCTGACGAGGCGAGGGCTTACGAGCCTTCGGTTATCGTCGTGGACAGCGAAAACAAAATCGCAAGTTTGCACAAAGGAGAGAAAGCCAATAATGTCTTTGGAGTATAGGCCTGATATCGAATATCGCAGCGATCTTAAGATGTCAGACTGCACTACTTTCAAAATAGGCGGAGAGGCGCGGCATGTGTTTTTGCCCAAAAATTCTGAGGAAGTAGCAGAGCTGGTTCGCTATTTTGCGGCTGAGGGGCTTGGTTATTTTGTGCTCGGCAACGGCTCAAATGTACTTATGTCCGACGAATTGATCGAGCTTCCCATAATAAAAATAGGCAGCGCGATCGCCGAGTGCAGGTTGGACGGCGATTCAATAGTGGTGGGGGCGGGACTCCCGCTATGTGACCTCGTCAGAACTGCGCTGGAGGGTTCGCTTACGGGCGCGGAATTTGCACACTGTATACCTGGAACTGTCGGCGGCGCGGTTTTTATGAACGCAGGAGCATTTGGCGGCGAGATGAAGGATATCGTTAAATGGCTGGAGATTGTAGACAGCAGCGGCGATATACATATAATCACTCCCGACAGTTCGTTTTTTGGCCATAGATTCTCTTTGGCGCAGGAAAGAAAATGGATAATCACTCGCGTATGCGTCCAACTGGAGAAGGGAGATCCGGCAAAAATAAGCGCTCGAATGGATGAGATAGCGGCAAAGCGCAGGGAAAAACAGCCTCTTGAATATCCTTCGGCGGGCTCTGTTTTCAAAAGACCTGCGGGGAATTATGCGAGCAAGCTCATCGATGAAGCGGGGCTTAAGGGCAAGCGGGTAGGAGGCGCAAAAGTATCGGAAAAGCACGCCGGATTTATTGTAAATACAGGCGGCGCAACGGCTGCAGATGTCAAGGAGCTGATGAACTGCATCGTCGATGTTGTTTACAAAAAGAGCGGTATCGTTCTCGAACCGGAGATAGTGGTTTTTAAGGACACAATATAATACAAGGAGAACTTAATGAAAGGAAGATTATTGGCAAAGGTCGGGAATATTGAGATATTCGAGTCTGATGTAAACGGTGTTTTTGATGCGCTCGCGCCGGAGATAAAGCCTAATTATGAAGGCGCCGAGGGTCAAAGAAAGCTGCTTGACGAGGTGATTTTTCAGGAGCTTTATTATCTTGACGCCGTAGATAAAGGCTATGACAAGGAGCCGGAGTTTGTTGCGAGAATAAACGAAGTAAAGCGCGGAATGCTGAGGGATGAGAATATAAGAAGGACTGTTTCTGCCGCAGTTGTGACAGACGACGAGATCAGAAAATTCTACAACGAACACGGCGATATGCTGGCACAGCCGGAAGTCAGAGCATCGCACATACTTGTAGAAACTTTAGAAGCGGCGCAGGGCGCTCTAAAACGCATAAAAGACGGAGAAGCATTTGCTGACGTGGCAAAGGATGTCTCGCTTTGTCCTTCGCGCGATGTGGGAGGCGATCTCGGATTTTTCAGGAGAGGCATGATGGTGCCCGAATTTGAGGAAGCCGTTTTTGCAATGAATAATGGCGATGTATCAGAACCTGTGCAGACGCAGTTTGGCTATCACATAATATTTAAGAGCGGCGAAAAGGGTACAAAGAAGCCTCCTTTTGATGAAGCAAAGGCTTCAATCGAGCAGATATTGCAGCTTCAGAAGCAGAACGAGCTATTTATTCGAAAGGTTGAAGAGTTCCAAAAGAAGTACGAGGTAAAAAGGTTTTGATTTATTCTAAAATTGTGGATTTCGCAGTGGGTGGGACTTATATCGGTTTTTACCTGATAAAGTGGAAAGACATCAGGGTCGGTTCGAACGGCAAGCCATATATAGATTACACCTTTGCAGATATCACGGGAACGGTCAATGGCAAACATTGGTCGCCGCTGTGTGACGAAGATACCGAGTATGCCATAGGCGAGATAGTAAAGCTTCAGGCGGAGGTAACCGAGTACAATGGCGCGCTTCAGGCGAAGGTCATCAAGATACGAAGGCTCGAAGACGGAGACGGCATAAATATTGGCGATATTGTTCCGAGCGCCCCGATACCGGCAGAGGAAATGATGAGTGAGATTTATTCTCATATAAATAATATTAAAGATGACGAAATCCGTCTGCTCGTCAAAACTCTGACTGACAGTGTCCGGGAGAAGCTTATGTACTATCCGGCTGCAAAGGCCAATCACCATTCCATACGAAGCGGTTTGCTGTACCATATGCTGAGGATGCTCAGGAGCGGACTCGCGCTCTGCAAGGTGTATGAGGCAAATGCGGATCTTGTGTGCGCAGGCATAGTGCTGCACGATTTGGCGAAAATCGGCGAAATGACATCGACAGAATATGGAAGCGTAGAGAGTTACACTATGGAAGGCAATTTGATTGGCCATATAGTTATGGGAATCAAAGATATTGCAAGGGTTGCCGACGAGCTTAGAATGTCGTCCGAAAAATCTATTTTGCTTCAGCACTTGGTGCTTTCTCATCATTATTTTCCGGAATTTGGAAGCCCTAAGAAACCGATGATTATAGAGGGCGAAATTTTGCATCATGTCGATATGCTTGATGCAAAAATTTACGATATGGAGCTTGCATTAAAGACTACCGAACCTGGAGAATTCAGCGCAGGCGTACCTACCTTGGAAAAGCGAAGAATTTATAAGATGGAGCTGAAATGAGTGAACTTTTTGTTGGAATAACTGAGTTTAAGCTTGGGTACCTCGTGATGTACCTGATAGGCGGATTGCTGATTTATCTCGCAGTTAAAAAGAATTACGAACCTATGCTGCTATTGCCTATCGGATTTGGCGCTATACTTGTCAATCTGCCGCTAAATTCGATTTGGAGTCACGATGGGGCAGATGGCGTACTTCAGATTTTTTACAAGGCTGGGATACTTACAGAACTGTTTCCGGTGCTGATTTTTATTGGTGTCGGCGCGATGATAGATTTCAGTCCGCTGCTGAAGCAGCCTAAAATGCTGTTTTTTGGAGCTGCTGCCCAGTTCGGGATATTTTTTACAGTGCTGATGGCGTTGGCGCTCGGGATTATATTTCCCGAGCTCGGGTTCGATCTTAAGACGGCGGCGGCAATTGGGATTATAGGGGCTGCAGACGGTCCGACATCTATTTATGTAGCGTCGAAATTCGCTCAGGATTGGATCGGGCCTATCTCTGTCGCCGCATATTCTTATATGGCGCTCGTGCCTGTGATACAGCCGCCTATTATCAAGCTGCTGACTACTAAAAAAGAGCGCATGATCAGGATGGATTATTCAGATGTAAAGGTTTCAAAGACTGTTTTGATAATCTTCCCGATACTTACGACGATAATAGCGGGGATTATAGCGCCGATAAGCGTTCCTTTGATCGGTCTGCTAATGTTCGGAAATCTTATACGCGAAGCCGGAGTTTTAGAAAGACTTTCTAAGGCGGCTCAAAACGAGCTTTCGAATATAGTTACCCTGCTGCTCGGTATTACAATTGGTTCTACAATGCATGCGGATAAGTTTTTGGATTACAGGACGCTCATAATTCTTGGCATGGGTCTTGTGGCATTTGTGTTTGATACAGCCGGCGGCGTACTGTTTGCAAAGCTTATCAATATATTCTCAAAGAGAAAGGTCAATCCTATGATCGGCGCTGCGGGTATTTCCGCTTTTCCAATGTCTTCGAGGATTGTTCAGAAGCTTGCGAAAGAGGATGACCCTACAAACTTTATACTTATGCAGGCGGTTTCTGCCAATGTTGCAGGTCAGGTAGGCTCGATAATGGCAGGCGGTATGGTGCTTGCGCTCGTTCCTTGGCTGTTGTCACTTTAGGGAGGTCATATGGATCCTATTATTGAAAAAGGTTTGATGCTCACAGCTTATGGACTTGGTGGAGTATTTTTCTCGCTCATAGTCTTTTTCCTGATGGTAAAGCTGTTGATGGTTTTATTTCCTCATCGCGAGGAAGATGCTAAATAATATTAAGGAGGTAGCATGAAGGGTTTTAAGGAATTCATTGCAAAGGGCAATGTTATGGATCTCGCCGTCGGCGTAATTATCGGCGGCGCTTTCGGCAAAATAGTCACGTCGCTTGTAGGAGACGTGCTTATGCCGCTTATTGGATTGGTTCTTGGAAAAATAAATTTTACGGAGCTGAAAATACTGCTTAGCGAGGGAGAACCTGAGGTCGCTATATATTACGGAAAATTTATCCAGAATATTGTGGATTTTCTGATAGTCGCCTTCTGTATTTACCTAATGGTTCAGTTGGTATCAAAACTCAGAAAAAAACCGGAGGAAGCTCCGGCGCCAAAAGAACCTGCGGAGGATATCGTTCTTTTAACTGAAATAAGAGATTTGCTTAAAAATGATAAATGATGATTTGAAGTTTGCCGTACTGATCGATGCTGACAATGTCTCCGCAAAGTATGTCAGGTCGATTATGGATGAAGTGATTAAATATGGCACAGCCACCATCAAGCGAATATACGGTGATTGGACAAAACAGAATAATTCAAAGTGGAAGGATGTCCTGCTTCAGAATTCAATAATTCCGGTGCAGCAGTACAATTATACTTCCGGCAAGAATTCGAGCGACTCCGCGCTGATAATAGACGCGATGGATTTGCTTTACAGCAAGGTGGTAAACGGGTTCTGCATTGTATCCAGCGACAGCGATTTTACGCGGCTTGTCGCAAGAATAAGGCAGGAAGGCTACTTTGTCTTAGGGATGGGAGAGCAAAAAACGAGCGAGTTTTTTATTAAGGCATGTGACAAGTTCACATATCTTGAGGTTATTTCTCCGGAAGAGACAGAAAAGCACGTAAGCAAGAGAAATGATGCCTCTGAAAAGGAGGCGGGAAAAGACATTAAAACGCTTAAAAATCTGAAAAATGAAATAACCGGAATAATAGGCGAGCTTTCGGACGATGACGGCTTTGTCTTTTTGGGCGAGCTCGGGAGCACGCTTACCAAGAGGCATCCGTCCTTTGATACTCGAAACTATGGGTTCAAAAAGCTTACGCCGCTGCTTGAATCGCTCGGCTGTTTCATTATCAGATCGGATTCGACTTCTGATCCAAATGTAAAACACATTTCAGTCAAGGTAAAGGGAAAATAGGAGGATTTTATGGATGGCAAAATGCTTGAAAGAATGAAAAATGACGCGGGCTTTATCGCTGCGCTCGATCAAAGCGGAGGCAGCACGCCGAAGGCGCTTATGCTTTATGGCGTAGAAAAAACTGCCTATAAGAATGACGACGAGATGTTCGATATGGTCCACGCGATGCGAACAAGGATTATCAAGAGCAAGTCCTTTAACAGCAAGAGGATACTTGGCGCGATTTTATTCGAAATGACGATGGACCGCGAAATCGATGGAATCCCGACTGCACAGTATCTTTGGGAAAAGAAGGGGGTAGTTCCTTTTTTGAAAATAGATAAAGGTCTTGCAGATGAAAAAGACGGCGTTCAGATGTTAAAGCCTATGCCGGATCTGGATTCACTTTTGGCTAAGGCTAAGAGCAAGGGCATTTTTGGTACAAAGGAACGCTCTGTTATTAAGCGTGCAAATCCCGCTGCGATAAAAATGGTCGTGGACGAGCAGTTCGAGCTCGCCAAAAGAGTAGTGGCAGCCGGATTGGTACCTATTATTGAACCTGAGGTAGACATAAATATCAGCGATAAAAAAGAGGCGGAGGAAATTCTGAAGAAAGAGCTGCTGGAACATCTCCGCGATATGGATGAGTCTGCGCGTGTAATATTCAAGCTCACCTTGCCTGAGATTCCAAATTTTTACAAAGAACTTACCGAAGATGTCCGCACTGTCAGAGTGGTTGCGCTTTCCGGGGGTTATTCGCGCGAGGAATCAGTGCGCAGGCTTGCAGAAAACAACGGAGTTATCGCAAGTTTTTCGAGAGCGCTTACCGAGGGGCTGCTCGTCAGCCAGACGGACGAAGAGTTCGACGCCGCTCTTGATGCTTCGATAGAGTCGATATATCAGGCGAGTATTAAATAAATGTAATTTATATTTGCCGCCCTGATTCAGCGGAGTTTGTAAAATGAACAGCACACGCGCTTTGCCGGTTTGCCGGACTGCGCGTGTGCTTTGCTATTGGCACTGTCTGTTATTGTTATTTTTCCTGTTTAATTGCCGTGTCGATCTGCTGCTGTAATTTTTTCATCAGATCTTCGTTGTTTATCCCGCCGACGATTGGCTCGCCTACGATATTTCCGTTTCGGTCAACGACATATGTTATAGGGTATCCTATAAAACCATATGTCATATTTGCGAGATCACTGCTGCTCGACACCCAGATATTGCGGTAGCTTGCACCTTTTTTTTCCATTATTTTCTTTGCTTCTGAAATCGCCTCTTTGTTTCCGTCAAATGTATCCGAGTTGATACCGATGACCTCTCCGCCCTTTTCCTTTAGAGCAGCGTTTAGCTCGCTGAGCTTGTCCAGTTCTTCGACGCATGCGTTGCAGCCGTTAAACCAGAAATTTACTACAGTCACGGCGTTGTTTTGAAACAACGAGCTGTCCGCTTTGTTGTCCTCGAAATCCTGACCTTCGAATGACGGAAAAGCCTTTGCCGAAGCATTATTGTTTGAAGATGACTCTGATTCGGCAGTGGAAGCCGCAGCGCTGTTGTTTCCGCATGCCGTCAGCGTTATAAGCATTGCAGCTGCGATTAAAAATCCAATAAATTTTCTTTTCATTTTTGTTCTCCTTCTTTTTTTGTTCCAAAACCATATTGAATGCAGATTGCATCTTTAGGGCAAGCCTTTACGCACATGCCGCATCTGATGCATTCTGTGTGGTTGGGCGATTTTGTTACATCTACATCCATTTTGCAAATTTTGGCACATTTGCCGCAGGCTACGCATTTATGCTGATTTACGTGCATTTTCATCAGCGAAACTTTATTAAACAGTGCGTAGAGAGCTCCAAGTGGGCACAGCCATTTGCAGAATGGGCGATAGAATACTATGCTCGATATGATTACTGCCAAAAGGATTGTGAATTTCCATGCAAAGAGTTTGCCGAGCGCGGCTCTTATTCCGCCGCTTACGATTGACAGAGGCAGAGCCCCCGATAATACTCCCTGCGGGCAGAGGTATTTGCAGAAGTAAGGGCTGCCCATGCCGAGCTCATTTGTCAAAATCGCTGGAAGCAGAAATACCATTATAAGCAGAATCCCGTACTTCAAATATCTGAGCGGCTTAAGTTTTTGGGTGGACAGCTTTTTTGCAGGAATTTTATGAAGTAGTTCCTGAAACCATCCGAACGGGCACAGAAATCCGCAGATGAAACGCCCGAGCAGAACCCCAAATAAAATCAGTATTCCGGTTATGTAGTAGGCGAATTGAAATTTCGAAGCTCCTATCACCGCCTGAATTGCGCCTATCGGGCAACTTCCCGTAGCGCCCGGACAAGAGTAGCAGTTAAGACCGGGAACGCACACCATTTTGCCTGCACCTCTGTAAATTTCGCCTTTGAAGAAGTTTGGCAGATGGATATTTGTAAGCAGGGTCGCCGCCCCTTGAACCATGCCTCTGAAACGTATCAGTAAACTGTTTTTATCCAATGCCGATACACTCCAGACAAATTTTGATTGCCTTTGCAAATACTGTCGCCGCTTCGCCTCGGATAGCGCCGTATGCGATAAAGGCCGCTCCTGCTGCGAGCAGCGCTGCCTGCGCGCAGGTTTTTAGTTTTGGTTTTGTATTCATGAGGTGATGATACAACATCAGGTATAAAATCTTTGTTAATTTGCAAATTTAACATCGATTTTATGCAAACTTGCTATACTGGAAAAGAAAATCATAATGTAAAGAGGAGGTGACTATGCGGCTATTAATAGTGGAGGACGAAAAAACGCTTTGCGATATGATAGCGCGGAGCTTGCGCATTGCGGGCTACGAGGTGGATGCGTGTTATGACGGCGACGAGGCGGGCGATTATCTTGAATCGGAAATTTATGATTTGGTAGTGCTCGATCTTAATCTTCCGGGCACGGACGGAATGGAGCTTCTTCGTTCCCTCCGTTCGAGAGATGCCGAAACAAAGGTGCTGATTCTTTCGGCAAGAAGCGAGATCACAGACAAGGTTGCCGGGTTGGATGCGGGTGCGAATGATTATTTATCCAAACCCTTTCATTTGGATGAATTGGAGGCGCGGGTAAGAAGCCTGCTCAGGCGTCAGTTTGTGCAAAGGGACATCTGCATAGAATGCGGAGATATTTCCTTTGATATGAAGAGCCGCGTTACCGTGGCGAGAGGCGCCGAAGTCGCTTTGACCCGCAAAGAAACCGGGGTTCTTGAATATCTGCTTCTGAATCAGGGGCGTCCCGTGAGTCAGGATGAGCTTATAGAACATGTTTGGGATGCAAGTGTCGATAATTTTAGTAATTCCATACGTGTTCACATATCATCGCTCAGAAAAAAACTCAGGGCTGTGCTGGGTTACGACCCAATAATAAACAGGATCGGAGAGGGTTATATCGTAGGAGGTACATCAAAGTGAAGAATTTGTCATTCAGGCTTCGCATTGCTTTGATGACGGCGTTCCTTATAGCCGCTGTCTGCGTTGCTTTGAATTTTTTGCTGTATCAGTCAGGGGCGCGTTATTTTGATATGCTCGGCGAATATGTTCTGGAGTACAGCGGCGCTTCCGATCTGCTTGCAGATAAAGTGAACAGTTCGGATTACACAGTCATAGTAGATATGACTAACGAAGATTTTGAGGCGTTTTACGAGAAGTTTGCAGACGAACTTTTAGAGACGAAGCATGGCTTTGGATTGAACGGATGGATAATTACGGCGTTTGTTACAGTTTTTGGAAGCACAGCTGCATATTTTATAAGCGGAATTTCGCTTAAGCCGATTCAAGTATTTGCAGAGCAGGCGGAGAGTGTGCAGGCAAAGAATCTTACCGAGGTAAAGCTCGATGAGGATACGATACCGGAATTCAGGGAACTAAGCAAGTCTATAAATCGCATGCTCGTCAGGCTTTCGGATGCTTTTGAAACGCAGCGCCAGTTTGCCGGCAACGCCGCGCATGAGCTGCGCACACCGCTTGCGCTTATGCAGGCGAGACTTGACCTTTATAAAAACGAACCGCCGGAAGAAATCGAAGAAACCATTGCGATTATATCCGAACAGATAGAACGCCTTGCGAGCATGGTAAAGACTCTGCTTGCCATGAGCGAAATGGAGTCGGTTCCGCGCTCTGAGTATGTGGAGCTTGCACCGATGATTGATGAAATTTTGACTGATTTGTCGCCTGTTGCGGACGAGCGGGGGGTATTGCTTTCCCAAAGCGGCGAAGACGTTGCACTGACCGGAAGTGACGTGCTTTTATACAGGCTTTTTTTCAATCTTGTGGAAAATGGGATAAAGTATAATTATTCCGGAGGGCGTGTGGACATTTTTATTGGAAGAGAGGGCTCCGATGCTGTAGTTCGCATTTGCGATACAGGCAGCGGGATACCTGAGAAGTACAGAAAAAGCATCTTTCAGCCGTTTTTCCGCGTGGATAAATCGCGCAGCAGAAAGCTTGGCGGCGTAGGGCTTGGACTTGCTCTCGTAAGCGAGGTTGCGCGTCTGCATGGCGGCAGCGTGGATGTCGAGGACAGCTCGCCGAATGGGACTACCTTTGTTGTGCGCCTGCCAGCACTAAGTATTGTCATATGATTGTAACAATGCTATAATTTTGTCAAGATGAAAGATAAAATAATATTTTTGTACAAGCCGGCTTTTTTCGGCGAAAACAAGATGAAGAAGCATATTGATTTTTATGCCCGCGAGAGGCAGGAAGAGCTTTTTAGGGCCGGCGTGCTGGAGCTTTACGAGGATTACTGGAATACCAAGACGGTTCTTCGCACCAATGTTTATGGAGCGCTGCCGCTTTCGGTGTTGAGCAAGGCTCAGGAGGAATGCCTTACGCGCTTTGGCTGGCGCGTTGCCGAGGTAGAATTCAGCGCAGGCACGGAAGACGCGGGAACGATCGACGAGCAGCTCAGCGCCGAGGATTGCGGGTATATGCTCTTAAAAGAGGACAGCCGGTTCAGCATACTCAGCTTTGCATATGCGCCGCTTGCCTGGCAGTAGTGATGAAAGAGACATATATAGTAAAAAAAGACGAGTCGGGCATAAAGCTCATAGATGTCCTGTTCAGGCGGTTTGAGCTGTCGATCCGGCAGTTAAGGCGCGCTAAAAAGAGTAGGCTCGTCAGGGTGAACGGTCATAAAATTTCGCTGAACGCCGCCCTCCGCGAAGGTGATGTAGTGGAGCTTGTCCTTGAAGATGAGGAAAATATATTTTCGCCTGAACCGATACGGTTTGGAGTGTTGTATGAAGATGAATACCTGCTTGCCGCAGACAAACCCCCGTTTCTGGTGGTGCATCCTACAAAGGGGCATCAGAGCAATACTCTTGGAAACGCTGTCGCCTACCATATGGCAGAGCTTGGCGACGAGTACAAAATCCGCTTTATAAACAGGCTCGACCGCGACACTTCCGGCGTTGTGCTTATTGCAAAGAATGCGCTTGCACAGCAGAGAATCACGGAGCAGATGCAGAAGGGCGCAGTCAAAAAGCAGTATTTAGCACTTGTAGAAGGTGTGGTTGAAGAAAGTGGCGAGATAGATATGCCGATCGGCAGGGCCTCCGATGACGATGTATTGCGCGTGGTGCGCCCAGATGGAAAACGTGCGGTGACAAAGTACAGGCGCGTGCGGGTAATAGGCGATTACTCGCTTGTGCAGGTGGAATTGATTACCGGCAGGACGCACCAGATCAGGGTGCATTTTAAGGCGATAGGTCATCCGATAGTCGGCGACCCGCTTTATGGCGGAGGGGTTTCGTCTCCGTACATCGGCAGGCAGGCGCTTCATTGTTTTTCCATGAGCTTTTCGCATCCGCAGGACGGCAGCCGTATTTGCGTCGAAGCGCCGATTCCTGCGGATATTGCTCAGGCAATACGTATGATAGAGAGCTTTGGCGGTTGTTAGTGCATCGTGCAGTTCATATTCTGTTAAAATTTTCGAAAATTATAAACTCTATTCTGCAGTATAAATATGGTATAATGAAGTCGTCCGAGGTGAGTTCTTCATTAAAATTACCACCAAATTTTAGAACGGGAGAACGTATTCTGTGAGCTATGGCGTGCCGCCTTGTTGCGGATTACAGAATTCACAGAGAGTCCACCCACCTGGTAGAGTGGTGTGGTGATATTCTCTTGAGGAGCTTCCTCGGATTTTTTGTGAAAACAGCTATGAGATTTATAAACTGGAATGTAAACGGGATACGGGCTGCTCTTGGAAAGGGTTTCGGCGAGTTTTTTGAAAAAGAAGCTCCGGATTTTATGTGCCTTCAGGAGACCAAGTGTTCGGATGGGCAGGTGCAGATTGAGGCTCCGGGTTATTATCAGTATTGGAATTATGCCGTCAGGAAGGGTTATTCCGGAACGGCTATTTTTACGCGTTATGAGCCGATAAGCGTAAGTTACGGAATAGGTGTGGACGAACACGATGAAGAGGGAAGGGTCATCACTCTCGAATACGGCAAATTTTATTTTGTAACAGTTTATACGCCGAATTCCGGCAGAGGGCTCGACAGGCTCGGATATCGGATGGAGTGGGAAGACGCTTTTAGAGACTATCTGAAAACGCTCGAGATGACCAAGCCTGTGGTGTTTTGCGGCGATTTGAATGTTGCTCATCGCGAGATCGACCTTAAAAATCCGAAATCAAACCGCAGGAACGCCGGATTTACGGATGAAGAGCGCAATAAGTTTACACAGCTTTTAGACAGCGGCTTTGTCGATACTTACAGATATCTGTACCCCGATGCGGAAGATGCGTACACGTGGTGGTCGTATTTTGCCAAGGCGCGCGAAAGAAATATCGGATGGCGGATAGACTATTTTGTGGTATCCGAAGCGCTTAAAAACAGTATTAGGGAGGCGGGGATGATGCCTGAGGTATTCGGCTCGGATCATTGTCCTGTCTTTCTTGAGTTGGATATAAAAATATAATTATACAGGAGTTTTAATGGAAGAAAATAACAACATCGGAAGAGAAAATGAAGATGTACAAGTTGTGGAGGCTGCGGCAGAACCTCGCAAAAAAGGTGGACCGGGACGAAAATTTTGGTTTATTTTGCTTGCGGCGGTCGCTGTTGTAGCGGTGCTTTCGCCGTTTGTTTATGGCGTGGCAAAAAAAATGTACCTGAGAAGCAATCCTGATTTATACGTCGTTTCGGTTTTACAGGAGACTAACTATAATACCGGTTCGAGCGCGGAAATAACTGCCGGGATAGATTTTTCGCAGGGAGCGGCCGAAAGTATCGTTGCGCTTGCGGAGGCGCTTTCAAATGTGCGCCTGAATGCTTCTGTTTCGGCGATGAACAAGAATGCCAAGGAAGGCGAAGTTATTGCAATCGGAAAATACTTACTTTCCTATGGCGGCGAAACGGTGTTCGACGCGAAGCTTGCCTTTGGTCCGGATAGTATGCGGGCAGATGTTTTCGGGACAAACATTTTTATTTCGGGCGAAACTTTTTTGCCTAACAACTTCGTAGAGATTCAGAGCGCTTTTGACGAAGCTGCGCTAAAGGAGCTTATAAAAGACAAAGAAGTTTCTGAAATCATAAGAGAGCTTTTTGAAAACGCTTCTCTTGTTGAAAAGGACTATACGGAGGCGAGGATCGGAAAGGCGTGCGATGTAGTCAATGTTAAATTTTCCGCAAGGGATATCTATAATACGATTAAAAAGTTTGTGGGCATTCTCGACAGCAATGCGGCGCTCAAAAAGTTTGCCGATAATCTGTTGCTCACATACATAGATAAAATTGAAAATAATATTATTCCGGGAAACAAGGAGAATTTGGCAGAAGCAAGAGAATTTGTTACATCGGGAAAATATATTGGCGAATTGCAAAATGCATTCAAAAGTTTTGATCAACAGAGCTCGATAGTACTTTCTGTTGTAAATGTCATGTTCGACATCGATTACTATATCAGCGAGGGCGTCTTTGTGGGTGCAAGCGCCAAGCTTTCGTTTGAGGTTCCAGAGTTTTTTGTTAATGACAAGCTTACCGTGTGGCTAAAGGCGGAGGGATTTGTCACGGATGAGAAGACTACGGGCAGTATTCAGCAGGATGCTGACAGCATAATATTGGATATAAAGGCTGATATGGATGTTCAAATGGCAGTTTCGGAGACTGTTCGGGAATTGGCGGAAAATTATCTTAAAAACAACGCGGCTTTCAAAAGAATGCTCGAAGATTTTTCGAAAGCGTTTCCGGGCGGTTTGATGGATTTTTAATAAATAGCGAGGGGGCTATATGAAACACGAAGAACTCATGGAAATTGAATCACAGATCGATTTGAAGGTGTTTTCGGATATTCCGGTCACCGACCAGCTTCGTTTTGGCGAGTATATAAAGCTTATAGCGAAGGCTAACGATGTTTTTGTGAGCGGAGGGATAGCCGGTTTAAGAGAATCTGCTTACTATAACCGCGACAGAACGTTTAATCTGATGTTTTTCTGGCTTTTTGAGGCGGGTATCTCCAAGGAGGTTTATTACCAGCTGCTAAGAAATTACAAGCATTGTCTTGAGGACTCCGATGTTTATTCCGCAAAGCTCCTGCTGCTCGGGGTCGGCGCGATGCTTATAAAGATAGGGATTGATACTTCTTCGATGGTACTTTATCTTTCGAGCCTTTTTGGAACTGAATTCGCAAAAAAGAATTACAAAAGGATACTTGAGACGCGCGACAACATAAAGCTTGACGAGGCAAGCGAGATTATAATTAAGTACAAGGAGTACAATCTCACATATCGCGATAAAAAATACGATCTTTTGGCACTGCTTAAAATCAGCAAGGATTACGACGGAGAAACCCTCAGGAAGCTGGTGTACGATATATATGCCGACCCTGAGCTGAGTACGATGTTCCATCTGCTCGACGTTTCCGACAAAGAAATTTCAAGGACAGTATTTGCAAAGCTCATAAAGGGCGCGCCAAAGAATGAGCGCTTTTATCTCACTGCGGCAATGTGTCTTGTAGAGAGAGCGCCTATCGTAAATATGCACTATCTGCTGAACTCGGAGCTTGGCAAGCTTACAAATTTTGGAAAACCATATTCTGAGGTTATGGCTGAAATTAAAAATCATGAGGACAAAATTTTAGCGGCAAGCAATTAAAGTATATTGGAGGACGGAATGGAAAGGTTATTTGCAAAGAGAATGCAGTCGGCAAAGGCTTCGGAGATTAGGGAGATCCTTAAGCTTACCACAAGGCCCGACATCATATCTTTTGCGGGCGGGTTGCCTGCGCCGGAGTTTTTCCCGGTGGAGGAGATGATAGAAGTCAGTCACAGCGTACTTAAAAATATGGGGCGTGAAGCGCTTCAGTACGGACCTACAGAGGGATACCTGCCTCTGAGAGAACACATTGTAAAGCATATGGTCGGCAGGGGCGTGAATGTTGATGCTGACAATATCCTTATCATCAGCGGTTCGCAGCAGGGACTCGATTTCAGCGGCAAAGTTTTTCTTGACGAGGGAGATACCGTTTTTTGTGAAAGCCCTTCATATCTTGGAGCGATAAATGCTTTCAGGTCGTACCAGTGTGTCTTTAAGGCTGTCGAGACTGACAGAGACGGCATGAATCTGGACGATCTCGTCAAGAAAATCGAGCAGGCAAAGGCAGAGGGGCATCCTCCGAAGTTTGTGTACGTTATTCCTGATTTTCAGAATCCGAGCGGCAAGACCTGGTCGCTCGAACGCAGGCAGGGTCTATATGATATCTGCGTAAAATACAATATCATTATTATAGAGGATAATCCCTATGGAGCACTCAGGTTTGAGGGCGATGTGATACCTCCTATAAAGTCGCTTGATAAGGATGGTCGCGTTGTCTTTCTCGGAACATTTTCAAAGACATTTACACCGGGGCTCAGGCTCGGATGGGTCGCAGCTTCAAAAGAACTGCTCGGCAAGTACAATATCGCGAAGCAGGCGGCGGATTTGCAGGCAAGCACCATAAGCCAGCGAGAGCTCAGTGTATTCCTCGACAGCTACGACCTCGATGAGCACGTCAAAGGTCTTATTGAAGTCTACCGAAGGCGCAGGGATTTGATGGTCGAAACAATGAAGCGCACTTTCCCGGAAGGAGCGCGTTATGTGATACCTCAGGGCGGCTTATTTATGTGGGTCGAACTGCCGGAACAGATCGACACTCGCAAGCTTTTGGAAAAAGCGATAGAAAAGAAGGTGGCGTTTGTACCGGGAACTTCTTTTTTTCCGGATGCCAATGTTCATAATTGCATGCGCGTTAATTACTCCAATATGTCGGAAGACAGGATTGTCGAGGGTATAGAAAGGCTTGCAGGACTTCTTAGAGAAGAACTCGGTTAATATTTTTATAATTTATTCTTGATGACCCCGGCGCTGCAAAACCGTGCCGGGGGTCGGTTGATTCTACAGTCAAGCCTTAGCCGTTTATACAGTAGTTAGTATTACATCGGCTTTTTGCTTAACGCAAAAAGCCTTGCTTATCAGCCGTATTTGCCTATGCGTAAGTTTTTGCGTATACATCTGATAAACACACATTCGCTCATTTACTATATTTTTATAACCTTATTTGTATATAGTAAATGAGATTGCTTATCAGCCGCATTTGCCTATGCGAAGAGTTTCGCTCATATGTCTCATATGCACTGTGTTTGCTCATTTACTATATCATTATAATTCTGTTGTATATAGTAAATGAGTAGCCGTATTTGCCTATATGTAAATGCTCACTGTACACCCCGCGCAGGCATTTATTTGTACATTTACTATATTTGTTATATTTTGTTGTATATAGTAAATGTACTTGCTTATTAGCCGCGTTTGCCTATACGAAGAATTTCACTTGTACACCTCTTAGGCATTGTATTGTACATTTACTATATTTGTTATGTTTTGTTGTGTATAGTAAATGTACTTGACTGTTTATATAGTTAGCATTACATTAGGCTTTTTGCTTAAGGCAAAAAGCCTTGACTCTTGTGCTATTATAGTATTAAGTAGAAAAATATTGAAACGGAGAAGGTAGAATGTCAAAATCTATAAAATTTGTGGCGGGCGCTCTTGTGGTGCTTTTTGTTTTGTTTGCTGCGAGCTCATGCGGCAGTCTGAATATTCATACGACGGCCGGCAGCCCGGAGTTTTCTTCTGCGGAGAATTCGGCATCTGATAAGCTGCTGATCGTGACTACGATATTTCCTCCATACGATTTTGCAAGAAATATCGGCGGCGAGCGCGTAGAAGTAAAGATGCTTCTTGCTCCGGGAATGGAGAGTCATACATATGAGCCGACTCCACAGGACATCAAAGATATAGCGGCTGCGGATCTGTTTGTATTTACCGGTACTGATAATGACGAGTGGGTCAAAAGGACGCTCGATTCGCTTCCCGAAACAGTTGCGACCTTTGCCCTGATGGATAATGTGTCACAGCTGATTGAGGACGTGCATTCCGACGAGGATGGAGAGGAGGAATCCGGGCATAATGATGTTTTTCATTCCCATTCTCATGGCAATGACGAGCATGTCTGGACTTCGCTTGATAATTCAAAGGCTTTGGTGGCAGCGCTTGCCGAAAAAATGTCGGATATCGATGTAGAAGGAGCTTCTTATTACAAAGCAAATGCCGATGCGTATATTCGTAAGTTGGACGAGCTTGACAGTGCGTACGGAGATATGGTAAAAAATTCCAAAAGAAAATTAGTGGTATTTGGCGACAGATTTCCTTTCAGATATCTCGCCGCTGAGTATGATATAGAGTTTGAATCGGCGTTTTCGGGCTGCTCGAGTGAAACAGAAGTCAGCGCAGCAAAAATGAGGCAGCTCATTAGGTTTGTGGAGCAAAATGAGCTTCCGGCTGTTTTTAAGATAGAGTTCAGTAATAGCGGTATCGCCGAGGCGATTTCCGAGGCGACGGGAGCAAAGGTGCTTTTGATGCATTCGTGCCATAATCTGACGGCTGAAGAGATAGAAGCCGGAGAGGATTTTTTGTCGCTTATGAAAAAAAATCTCGAAGCATTGAGAGAGGCGCTGAACTGATGTCCGGGGCTGCAAACATATTGTTCAGGTGCAGGGACCTCGAATTTTCGTATGATGGAGAAACTGTACTCAGCGAGGTAGCATTTGAAGTCTGTTCGGGAGAATATATTTGTATTATCGGCGAAAATGGCGCCGGAAAAAGTACGTTAATAAAGGGATTGCTCGGATTAAAGAAGCCAAGCGGCGGAAGCATCGAATTTATAGGCGCAGACTCCAATGAGATTGGCTATATGCCGCAGCAAAGCGGTATTCGCAAGGATTTTCCGGCTACAGTCGGCGAGGTTGTTTTATCCGGATGCCTTAATTCTATGGGTTCGAGACTTTTTTACAGCGAACGCGAAAGGAATTTGGCGCGTAAGCATATGCAGAGCCTTGGGATCTGGGAAAGGCGAGAGTCTTCTTATCGCGAGCTTTCGGGTGGTCAGCAGCAAAGGGTGCTTCTCTCCAGAGCGCTGTGTGCGGCAAGCAAACTGATACTTTTGGATGAGCCGGCTGCGGGGCTTGATCCGCTTGTTACAAAAGAGTTTTACGAAACTATACGCCGCGTTTCCGACGAGCAGGGGATTGCGGTGCTTATGGTTTCGCATGACATACACTCAGCTCTGCGGTATGCTGATAAAATACTGCATTTGAAGCATCGTCAGCTGTTTTTTGGCAGCGTGTCGGAATATGAGTTAACGGAGCTGGGGCGCAGTTATATTGGCAGGGCGTGCCAGTATGCGGAGCCTGCTCGCGTACACCTTGATGTATGCGGGTGCAAGTGTGGCAAGGAGGTGCAGCAGCAATGTTAGATGCGATAGCAGAGATGTTTTCGTTCCCTTTTATGGCGAGGGCGCTCATCGCCGGACCGCTCATCGCGGTCTGCCTCTCGCTCCTCGGCGTCACAATGGTGCTCAAGCGCTATTCTATGATAGGTGACGGACTTTCCCATGTCGCCTTCGGAGCGCTCGCCGTCGCCTCTGCGCTTGACACGCAGCCCCTCATCGTCGGCGTCCCCGTCGTGATGGTTTCCTCAGTATTCCTTTTGAAAATCAGCGAAAACAGCAAGCTCAGCGGCGACTCGGCGATTGCGCTGATATCGACAGCAGCTCTTGCCATCGGCGTCACAGCAGTTTCGATGACAAAAGGTATGAATGTCGACGTTTGGAACTATCTCTTTGGCAGCATCCTCAGCTTAAAGTCGGCAGATGTCGCAATAAGCGCGGTTCTGGCAATTATTACAATTTCGTTATACATCGCATTTTATAACAGAATATTTTCCGTCACATTTGATGAAAGCTTTTCGGTTGCTGCGGGGATAGGAGTACAGAGGTACAAAACGCTGATCGCAGTGCTCACTTCAGTAGTAATAATAGTTGGAATGCGGATGGTCGGTTCGCTGCTTATATCGAGTCTTATCGTATTTCCGGCGATGTCGGCGATGCGTATTTACGGAAGCTACAAAAAAGTGGCGGCGGCTTCGGTCGTACTGTCAGTGCTTTGCACGGTCGCCGGAATCATCGCATCTTATTTTTTGAATTCTCCCGCAGGCGCGAGCATAGTTCTGTGCAATTTGCTCGTATTTCTTGCAGCCGCTGCGGTAGGTTTTGCGAGGGGCAGGTAGCATAAAAATACTTACAAATTATTTAATCCTATTGAAAGGATACCGGATAAAGTTTTTGATATAATCGAAATAATCATTGGAGGTGGAAATGCTAAAAAGATATTTTGAAGCAATCGACAACAAAAAGAAAGAAGAGCGCAGGAGAGCGCGCGCAAGAAACAGAAAAAATGTCGCCGCTGCTTTTGCAATAGGCTCAATAATTTCCGGCGCAGCTGCATTGCTCTTCGCACCTAAATCAGGTAAGGAGCTTAGGAAGGATATTGCCGAAAAATCTGCCGAAGGCGCAGAGATCGTAAAGAAAACCGCTGTTACCGGTTATGCCAAAGCGTCTGAGTTTACAAATTCCGTGATAGACAAAGCAAAAGCTGCACTCGGCAAAAACGACGCTCAGGCTGCAGATGCCGAGGCGATCGAAAACTCAGAAAAATAAGAGTTATGCAGGTACTCAGACGATACTGGTTGACTATCACATTCGCAATACTGCTCTTTCTGCTGGTTCAGAATTTAAGTATTGTGTTTTTGGCTGCGCAGAGCGTATACGGAGTTATATCCCCGATATTTATCGGATTTTGTCTTGCGTTCGTGATGGATATACCGGTATCGTTTTTTGAAAAGCATTTTAAGTCCGTGCCTCAAAAATACCGAAGAACCGCTGCAATTGCTGCGGCGTACGTATTGGCTGCGGGCATTTTTGCGCTGATGCTGCTGTTTATACTTCCTTCCATAATCGATTCCGTCGTAAAAATAGTAGGAAATTCCACGGTTTATTTTAATAATATCAGCAAGGCTATTACTGAATTTTATCAAAAATTTAATATCGAGAACGATTTTTTGGTTCAGCTGCAGGAGGGGCTCAAAAACGCTCTCGTAAGTATTACACAGTTTACTGTAGACACATCCTACAAGCTTATAACAGTCACATTTACATTTGCAGGAAATTTGTTCAAGTGGCTGCTTGCGATATTTTTCTCTATATACATGGTCGCGGCGCGCGATCAGCTCACATTATCCTGTTCGCGCTTTACATATGCGGTGTTTAATTTTAAGACCGCCAATTACCTGGAGAGAGTCGCAGCTCGAAGCTCGCAGTTTTTCAAAAATTTTGTCGCAAGCGAGATAATTGTTGCGGCAATTTTGGGAATCATATGCTTTATAGGCATGAGCATATTTAATTTCCCGTTTGCACATCTCATCAGCGCAATTATTGCAATTACAGCGCTTATACCGTATGTCGGCGGATTTATCGGTCCGATACCGTCCGTGGTGCTTATTATGCTCGTGGATATGAATTCCGCGATCGGCTTTGCGGTATTTATCGCTGTACTTAATTTAATAAGCGGCAATATTATCGTGCCGAAAGTCATGGGCGATTCGCTCGGACTTGATGCTTTCTGGGTCCTGGTCGCTATCACCATCGGCGGAGGGCTTTTCGGCGTGGCGGGCATGCTGTTCGGAGTGCCGATATTTGCTGTTATCCGCTCCTTTGTTTCGGAGATTATAGACGCCCGACTCGAAGAAAGGCTCGATCCTACAGATATTTCCTTATTGAACAGCTAATCTTTTTTTCATTCCTGCCGATAGAATAGACGAGATTGAAGTCCAAGGAAGGATGGGAGGAATTATGAGGATAAATAATCTATCGCCTGTTAACAAGTTTCAAACCGTTAATGCAGGTCAGGGCATGGATTTGCCGGAGATGCAATCTGAAACAAGAGTAGAAATCACAAAAGCGCAGCCTGTTTCAAATGTTAAGCAGACCGCGGCGTTAGAGCCGGAATCCAAGAATTACGAGGATGAACCGTTAAACGAAGAATTGCTGAATAAATCGATTCAGCAGGCAAACAAGAATCTCGTTCTGCACAACAGGGTGGTCGAGAGGGTCGTTCACGATGTCACAAAGACAGTTATGTACACTGTAAGAGATACCATTACAAACGAGATAATAGCCGAATTTCCTCCTAAGCGCATACAGGATATGATAGCAAAAATGTGGGAATTTGCAGGTCTTTTTGTGGACGAAAAGGCCTAATTAACAGGAGGAAAATATGGCACCTATCAGATTGGGCGGACTTGCTTCCGGTCTTGACGCAGATAAGCTTGTCAAGGATATGATGAAGGCAGAGCGCGCCAAGGTAGATAAATTAGATAAAGAAAAAATAAAGTATGAGTGGACCCAGCTTGCTGTGCGCGATCTTGCCGTAAAGGCGCGGGATTTCCAGAGCAAGTATTTTGATATGCTGAAGACCGACAGCAATATGAAGTCCTCGGCGGTTTTTTCCGAGTTCAATTATACGGTAACGAGTATGGGCAAACCGACAAATGCAGTTGGCATGAGCGTTAGGGCAGATGCTGTCCGAATGAGCCATACCATCGACAATATAACTCAGCTCGCGACCGCCGACACCTGGAACGGCAAAAAATCAGGCATTGCGGTAATAAAGAGCGGCGACATATCCTTTGACACTTTGCTCAGCGGCGATGGCGACATAGAATTCTCTATGGCGATCGGCAAGACATCCAAGAAAATCACTTTGGAGAGAGCGCAGCTCAGCGGGATCACATCATCTGAGGAGCTTTCCGCATTTTTGAACAACAAGATAAAAGCGGCTTTCGGAAACGATTACTCTAATATAGTGACCTCTAATGGAAATAAATTACAATTCGAGCTCAGCGGCACCGAAGTAAAGTTGTTCAGGCATGGCACAGACAGCAGATTTTTGAACGCGCTCGGCATAACAAACGGCGCGAGTACATTTGCTTATAAATCCGAGAGTATCGGCAAGCTGTTCGGAGTCAGCGATGAAGAACTCAAAGATTTCAGTATAAACGGAGTAAGTATCGAACTCAAATCAAGTATGACGCTGGATCAGATGACCAAGGCGATAAATCGTTCGGGAGCGGGAGTCGAGCTGTATTTTAATTCGCTTGCGGACAAGGTAGTTATGAAATCCACTAAATCCGGTTCAGTCGGCAATATAGCAGTGGAGGATGGCTCTGTAGCGGAAAATGTGCTTTCCAAGCTATTTGGTGCAGGCGATCTGGTGGACGCGGGCGGCAATTTTGTTGCCTCCGCATCCGTAGAAAGGCAGGAGGGGAAAAATGCAATTCTTTCTCTCAACGGCACACAGATAATCAAGGATTCGAATATTTTTACAATTGACGGAGTTACATTTACTCTAAACTCATTGACCTCCGATCCGGTAGAAATGTCTGCCAAGGTAGATGCAGACAAGGTTTACGATAAAATAAAGACTTTTGTCGACGACTACAATGCTTTAATCGAAGAAATAAACAAGAAGCTCACAGAGCCTAAGTACAGAGGATTCGATCCGCTTACCGAAGAAGAAAAAACCATGATCACCGAAAAGCAGGCTGAAAAGCTCGAAGAAAAGGCTAAGTCGGGGCTTCTCAATAATCACAGAGAGCTTGACAAGATGCTCGGAGCGATAAGAAGCGCTGTTGTGGACACGATGGAGGGCGGGCTCAGTTTGCGCAATATCGGCATACAGAGTACAAGCTGGCGCGATAATGGCAAATTGACTATCGATCCTTCAAAGCTTAAGGATGCTATTAGAAACGATCTCTCCAAGGTTGTGGAAACTTTTACCAGAACCTCCGAAGTGCCTTATAACGACGAGAAAAACAAAAAGCAGCGCTATAACGAAAGCGGCGTTATGGAGAGGCTCGACGATGTCATCAAGGATTACACAAGAACTACGAGGGATAGCAGCGGCAAAAAAGGCATACTTGTAAATCTGGCGGGGCTCGAAAACGATTTGAGCAGTATTGAGAATACAATGTCAAAGGAACTGCGAAATAAGGATAAGCGAATGGACGATCTGCTCAAGCGCCTTGCAGACAGAGAGGAATATTATTATAAGATGTTCTCGCAGATGGAGGCTGCAATGGCAAAAATGCAGCAGCAGCAGACGTCGCTTGCGGGGCTGCTCGGTGGTATGAATGGATAGAAAGGCGATTCTTAATGAAATACTCACTCAGACCGAGATAATGGAGGCTGCGATAGACACGGAAGATTTCGATGTGTTTGAGAACGCACTCGAACATAGAGGCAATCTGATTTCGGTGCTCGAAAGCATGGGGGGCGCTGCCGGCGAAGATGAACGCGCCGTACTTTCGGAAATCGCCGAACTTCACGGCAAGTGTGTGGAGCGTCTTTCGGCAATGCTCGAAGCGACCTCCGGAGCGCTGAAAGAGTCAGGGATTGCAAAAAGGAATGCATACGCTGCAAAAAACAAGTATCACGACAGCTTTGGCGACGCAGGCACAAATATAGATACCAAGAAATGAGGGGATTATGGCAGTTTTGAACGCTTATAACTATTCTAAACCAAAGAATTTTGTAAATGTCAATATCGGAAATATAAACGCAGCGCCTCCGGCAGTCGCAGTTCCTGCAAAGTCGAGAGAGCAGGACAAGGCAGATCAGTATTTGGAGCAGAGGGTGCTCTCCGCTAAACCGGAAGAACTCACTTTTATGCTATATGAGGGGCTTGTCAGATTTATAAAAAAGGCGATAATTGCTGTCGACGCCAACGATGCCGAGAAAGCTCACAATAATTGCGTAAGAGCGCTGAATATTATTTCGGAGCTCAGATCTACCCTGAATTTAGAGGTGGAGATGAGCGGCGGGCTCGATTCGCTCTACGAGTATATGGAATTCAAGCTGTTTGATGCCGATGTCGACAAGAGCAGAGAAGCGTTTGAAGATGTTCTCGCAATAGCGACGGAATTTAAGGACACCTGGAAATCGGCGTTTGGACTTTAGTATATGCAATCTATCATAGATTCGCTTGAAAAAAAAGCGGAGATACTCAGGAGAAGGAAGGTCATAAAGGCTCAGCTTGCGGAGCATCCGCGCGAGCCTTTTGAATTTGCGCTCCGAAAGGAGCTGTCGCAGATAATGAGCGATATTGTTACTTTAGATGAAATTTTCCTTGTCGGTTATTCGAATTTCAAGAGACGCTGCGGTTTTTCCGCAAATGGCGAGATAGATCCTGCTGTACTCTCAGATGTAGACCGCGCAAAGCTCAGAAAAATTCAGTCGCTTATCAGGGAGATTCAGGAAATTTAGCAGAGTCTTGCCAAAAATCTATATTAACTGTAAAATAGATTAGGAGGTATACTATGATTATTACCGTAAGCGGCAAAAACATGGAAATCAGCGAAGCTGTAAAGGATCAGGTCGAAAAGAAGCTCGCGCTGCTCGATAAAATGTTTAAGCGCGAAACAGAGGCGCATGTGAATTTCAGCAAACAGAAGAGCACCTACAATGTCGAGATAACCATACCACTGAAAAACGGCGCAATACTGAGAGCTGTCGGCAGAGAGCTCGATATGTACAAGGCTATCGACGACGCCTCTGATAAGATAATCAGGCAGATGCGCAAGCACAAGACCAAGCTGGAAAAACGCTTCCAGTCGGGTGATTCCATAAGGTTCGATCAAATACCTGAAGATGCGCCGGAAGAAGAACAGAAGATTGTAAAGACAAAACGCTTCACTGTAAAACCAATGAGTACAGAAGAGGCCGTTCTTCAGATGGAACTCTTAAATCACGATTTTTACATATTCCTCAATGCGGATACGAATATCATAAACGTCGTGTACAGACGTGGCGATGACAACTACGGCCACATCGAGCCGACACTCTAACTGCGTATTCTAATGGAATTTTAATCGCTCCTGCGGGGGCGATTTTGTTTTTCTGTAGTAAAATAGGCTTGGAGGGAAATATGAAGCTATTTACATTTGTACATAATCTTTTCAGGGATGCCATCAGAAAATACTACGTCACGTCTGCGTTTGTATTTCTGTTTTTTATTTCAGCTGCTGCAGCATCGAGGTTTTATTTCGGCTATGAACAGGATTTTCAGACATTCCTTGGATTTGATTTTGAAACTAACAGTAAGCTGATGTTTACATTCTTGTTTTCGAGTATCAGCTCGCTGCTCATATACAGGATCGATTCTGTGCTTGGCGGCAGGCTTGGAAGGATAGGCATTCTTTTATCAAGTCTTGCAGTCCTGCTGCTTTGGGGCTTCTATTTTATGAGTAACGATTGGTGGAATCTATCTACATATTTATCCGATATTCCGTCCAGAAAATCTCATTATTACGGACAGTGGATAGTGCTCGCGTTCTGCCAGTTTGCCATGTTTTTTTCGCTGCCGTTCCGCAGACGCGAAGGGCTCGGAAGGCATATTTGGAGCGTCGTCGGCATAATATCCCAGGCGTTTATTCTCTCCCTTTTTCTGATGCTCGGACTGTTTTTTATTGCTTTTACACTCAATAATTTATTTGAGCTGTCTCAATATCAAATTTGGATAAACGAGTACCCGATAATTTTGGCGTTCTGTTTTGCGCTCGTATTTCCGCATTTCTGCCTTGCGCTTTATGCGAGGGAAGAATCGGCATGGAACGATTTTAAGGCGGAGCTCAATTTTATCAGCCGCGCTCTGCTCTACTATATTTTTATGCCGCTCCTTATTGTTTACACAGTAGTGCTCTATTTTTATTTTTCAAAGCTTGCCATCGGAGGCGTCTTTCCCGACAATATTATGGCAAATTTAGTCGTGTGGTATCTGTTTGCGGCGCATATTGCGGTTTACTTTATAACCGGAATCCACGAATACAAGAACGAATTCGAGCGCTGGATCGTCGAAAACAGCCGTAAATACCTTCCGCTGCTGGTGCTTCCGGCGGTGATGATGTTCGCGAGCATATTTATCCGAATTTCGGCGTATGGATTTACAGAGATGCGATACCTTTTGCTTGCTTTCGGTATTTTTAATACAGTTGGGCTTACAATGCTGTTCTTTTTCAGGGAAAAGGCGCAGTTCGCAATCGTTTTGACCGCCGTGTGCATTTCGACAGTTGCAGTATTCGGAGAACTTTCAATGGGAAGCGTAACATACAGAAGCCAGCTCGCCCAACTCGAACAAAAGCTTGCTGCCGCAGGATATTCTTATGGAGAATTGGCGAGCGGCGAGCTCAACATATCTTCGCTGCAGCTTACGGCTGACGATGCGGTCAGCATAGTGAGCAGTTTAGTTAAAGTTAAGCAAAATATGCCTTTAAGTCAGGATTCGCAGTTTGTGGATAATCTGTATGCCGCAGTGCGCAGTCAGGCTTATATGAACGCTTATTATCGCGATGCGGATATGGAGGATTATACTTATATAAGAAATTATTATTATAATCACGTACATAAAATTTCGGATTCTGAGTTTATATTTGATATTACGCTCGGTCAGAATGCAGATATTGATGATTTGTTCCATGTAGTCGCGGAAAAGGACGGACTTCGCATTTTTGAACTGTCCGACAGAGATAAAAAAAATCCGCTTTATTTTGAAGGCTTTGTAGAGAGCGCGGCCGCTGACGGTGTGACAAATACGGTTTATTCAGGAAGCTTCCTGTATGCCGGAGATACTTACAATATTTCCATAGTGCTTCAGGATTTTGCTTACGCCGTAGACCGTGAGGGCAAGCTTGTACATGATGACTTTGGAAATACTTATTCTGTTATTGTAATATTAAACAGAAAATAGCGAGGCAGCCCGCGAAGGCGCAATCAGCCTGCGCAGCGGAGGGTGTATTATCGAGCGAAACATATGCCACGTCGGCGCACCGTAAAATTCTGTGCTTTGCTACAGAGGTGTGCCTATCGCAACTTTAAGGTAACTTGATTCGGGAAGATCTCTATTGGCGCGGTAATCCGCCGGCAGTGAGAATTCTTCCCGTATTTTTATTCTTTTGCCGACGAGTTTTGAGAACTGCTCCTTTGATATTTTTGAGTTATTTGTCGATATTACGAGCGCCGCATTTTTAGATGATACAGCGAGTGCGGCATCAATAAGCTTTCCAAGCTCTTTTTCGGTTGAAAAAGCTACGCCGTTTGAAGTCGAAAAGCTTGGAGGGTCAATTATTATAAGATCGTATTTCCGGTTTTGTTTAGCCGCGCGAATTAAAAATTCAAAGACGTCCTCCGTAATAAATTTATGCGAAGCGGCGCTGATTCCGTTTAGCGCATAGTTTGCTTCCGCAATCTCATGCGAGCGTCTTGCAATATCGACATTTGTGGTGGATTTTGCGCCTCCGAGCACGGCAAATACTGAAAATAGCGCCGAATAAGAAAACAGGTTAAGTACGTTCCGGTTTTTTGCATAGTTCCGTCTTATGGCCTGTCTTACTTCGCGTTGGTCCATAAATATGCCTGTCATACCGCCGCTTTCGAGGTTTACTCTGCATTTCACGCCATTTTCGAGCACTACAAAATCGCCGCGTTTGGACGATTCCGTCTCTACTAACTTTTGGGAGCGATTTTTTTCGGTAATTGTCGCAAATTCGGCTGTGCGTTTCAGCGCCTCAATAATTTGCTTTCTGTACGAAATTATTCCCTCGCTGTAATAATTGATAAGGATATTTGCATCGTAGTAATCTATTGTAAGTCCGCCTACGCCGTCTCCTTCGCCGTTAAAAATTCTGAACACATTTGTTTTTTTGTTCCTAAGCAGCGGCAGACGCTTGGCAAATGCATTTTCAAATTTATGAGCAAAAAAATCCGCATCGATTGCGTCAAGCTGTCTTTTCGATATGACCCAGCCTATCGCTCTGTTTTGCACTCCGTGGTATGCAGTTGCCGTAAATTTTCCGTTTTTATCCCTAAGATGCAGCAGTTCGCCTTCCTGCAAATCGCTTGGCAAATCGCCGGATATATGTTCGCGGCGCAGTGCGGTAATTGGTTTTTCAGAAAACGAAGCTTTGACGGTTATTTGTCTTGGCATTTATATTTACCTCCTGCCGTGGTATGTTTAATATGTCGGATTGCGCCGGCAACGATCTCAGATATTGACTTAGTGGTCGAATTGCACGGGTCTGATATTGTATGACGGTCTTGTAAAAATTTGCAGTCGTTCCATATCGCCTGCGCGGCTACGGCCTGCAGCACGAGCATTTCGAGCCCTGTTTTTACCGAGATTCCGGCGCTTGCGGCTATTTCGGCAAGCGGAGTAAGCTCCGGGTTGTAGACGAGGTCGGCCACGCAGTCAAAGGCTTCGATATTTATTTTATCGATACCCTCAAAGATTTTGCATTCGTTTCCATCTGTTCCTACGGGCGTGCAGTTTACAAGCATGCGGCGTGGTCCGGAGGAAATGTCCTTGCAATAGTCACGCAATTTATCGGCAGAATTTCTTCCGAATACTTTAATACTTTTGCCGAGATGTCTCATCAGGGTTTGTATCATTGCCGAAGTTGCTCCTGTGCCGAGGATTGCGCATTCGTCCGAATTTTGTATAAATTCGCAGAAAGAAAGGCAGAAACCGAAAATATCGGTATTGGCGCTTTCGATGCATTTTTTGTTATGCGCCGCGGAGTTATTTGCGATTGCTTTATTTTCGTGTGCTGTGTCTGTACTTGCTTTGTCAGCGATTATCTCGTTTGCACATGCGCTTGCATCGCGAATTTTTAATGTGTTTACGGTTTTTGAAACTATCTCCTTATAACATCGGTCTGCGGAGAAATCGGGTATTTTTTTGAAGCATTGGCTTATAGCATCAGTTATAAACATGCTTTCGGCAAAATGCATATGCTTTGCAGCGGAGGTCTTGGATAAATCCTTGTAAGGATTAGTGATATTTAGTCCTTCTATTCCTTCGGGCATGCGAAACTCATCCATTTCAAGCAGTTCGTAGCTGCCGCTTGCAAATATTTCCAAATCCATGAGGTATTCGTGTATGGTTTTAGAGTAGCTGTAAGAAAGCTTTTTTCCTATCAGTGCATATTTTTTCATACATTCCATTCCGTTTTTGCGATCGCTGCGGCTATGAGCGCGTCGGTCTTAGTCGTAATTTTAATGTTTGTCGAGCTTCCTTCCGCGCACCCGATCTGATGACCGAGGTTTAGCGCCAATGTAGAATCGTCCGTAATTTTTTCATCCGAGATATGCGGATGCGAATAAATAGAGCGCGCAGCCTTTAATGTCATAATCTGCGGCGTCTGAACGGCTATGTAATCTTCGCGCGGAAAATTTTGCAGGCTGCTTTTGCTTTTGATTGTGTCCGTAATCGGCAGGACAGGAATTGCAATTTCGGAATCGCACAGCTCTTTTAGGAGCCTTGCCCAAACATTTGTCGGAACAAAGGGCCTGCATCCATCGTGAACTGCCAACAGATCGGCGTCATTTGCGAGTACGGTTATGCGCTCAAAAGCTGCAGCAACGCTTGCGCCGCGGCTGTCGCCGCCGCATACTATTTCGGTCATGCCTCCAAATTCTGAAAGCAGCTGCTCGGCGCGAGGTATATGTTCTGCGTGCATTGCGACCACGATTTTTGCAAGCTGCGGTCCAAAATTCCCCACGCTGTATGATTTTATTATATTCCTTAAAGTGAGCAGCAGCAGCGGAGTGCCGGCTATATCGGCAAACTGTTTTATCTCGCCGAATCGCTGTCCGGAGCCTCCTGCCGGAATAATGATGTACAGCCTTTGTTCGTTTTTTTCGGCTATATCGCTTGGTTCATATGCAGCTAACGATATGGTTCCGGATACCGCTTTGCATATCGCCGCTGATGGCTTCTCGGATGTCGCCTCGGATGTCGCCTCGGACTTTGCGGCAGCATCTTCGCGTATGTTCTTGTAGGCATCTGTCGCGATCGCATCGGCTTCGCGGTTCAGCTTGACGGCGTTTTCAAATTCTTGTTCCGTCATATTCAGTCCGTATTTTTGATTGTATTTTTGCAGCCATTTTGCGGCCTCGGAGCTGCTGATGTGCCCTTTGATTTTTCTGATATGAAGCTCGCCGAAATTTTGAAGTGCGCCGCGGTATTCGGCAATTAGCTGCTCCCATAGAGCGCGGTTTTTTACCGGTTGTTTTTGAGAATTTATCCAACCGTTTTTTTCCCAGTTTATATACCACTTTTCTTCAAAGCATCCCACTACATACGCGGAATCTGAATATATTTCGACCGAAGACTCTTTGACCTCCGGCAGGGTTTTGATTTTTCGGAGCGCTTCGAGCATGGCTGTAAGCTCCATTTCGTTGTTTGTAGTACGCGCTTTGTATCCCGACAGTTTTACTATATCGTTCCCATAGCTTATTGCGACCCCCCAACCGCCCGGCGAGTTATCTGTTCCGTTTCCCGAGCAGGCTCCGTCGCATGCGGAAACGATCCTATGTCTGATTTGTTTTATGCTCACGAGATTCACCTCAGTTTTACTTTATTTCTTTTACTTGCTTTAGTCAACAAGCAGTAATTTAAGCCCTATAATTTATTTTGGCTGTTTATATAGCTAACATTACATCGGCTTTTTGCTATGCAAAAAGCCTTGCTTATTAGCTGTATTTGCCTATGCGTAAGCGTTTGCTGTATATCCCACGCAGACATCCATTATTTCAAGGCTTCATCATGGCTTAATGAAAATTTAAGATTGTTGTTGTATCCTATGTTTGGGATGGCGGGTTCTAAATGCAGCCGCCGTAGATTTCGAAAGGAGGGAATATGCCTTGGGATATATATGATGTGTTCTGGGTACTGACGTTTGCGCTGTTAATAGTTGTAGAAGCTTTTACTGCAGGCGTGGTATCGATTTGGTTTGCATTTGGAGCATTGGCGGCTTTTGTGGCATCTATGTTCGATGTTCATTTCGTTTGGCAGCTTATGGCTTTTGTTGTGGTTTCCGCTATTACGCTTGTCTATACGAGACCGATTATAAAAAAATGGCTCAATGTGAAAATCACTAAAACCAATGTCGACGCAATACTCGGAAGGATAGGGGTAGTTACGGAGCCCGTATTCCAGAATGAGTTTGGCGAAATAAAAATCGACGGGGTCAGATGGACGGCAAAGCTGGCGGGCGACGGTCCGCTGGAGCGCGGCGAGCTTGTAGAGGTTATAGCCGTCGAAGGTGTTAAACTGATAGTCAAAAAACAGGAAAAATAAGTATAATGGATTAAGGAGGATTTATGGAAGGTTATTACATAGTCTTTGGACTTATTATCGTGGTTATGATTCTTATTATCAGCAATATTAGAATCGTACCTCAATCAAACAGTTATGTCATCGAAAGACTCGGTGCGTACATGACTACATGGCAGGTTGGTCTGCACTTCAAGCTGCCGCTTTTAGACCGAGTGGCAAAACGCGTTCAGCTCAAGGAAATGGTGGCGGACTTCAAGCCGCAGCCTGTTATCACAAAGGATAATGTGACAATGCAGATAGACACGGTTGTGTATTATCAGATCACAGACCCTAAGCTTTACACTTACGGCGTTGTCAATCCTATGCTCGCAATAGAAAACCTTACGGCGACGACTCTCAGGAATATTATCGGTCAGCTCGAACTCGACCAGACGCTCTCCTCAAGAGATCTTATTAATACTCAGATGAGAGCTACTCTTGACGAGGCGACAGATCCGTGGGGAATAAAAGTCAACAGAGTGGAGCTCAAGAATATACTGCCTCCAAAGGACATTCAGAACGCGATGGAAAAGCAGATGCGCGCCGAAAGAGAAAGGCGTGAAGCAATCCTCCGCGCCGAGGGCGAAAAGCGTTCGGCAATCCTTATAGCAGAAGGCAATAAGGAATCCATGATACTCAACGCCGAAGCTGCAAAGCAGGCCGAGATATTAAAGGCAGAGGGTGATAAAGAGGCGAATATCAGAAGAGCGGAGGGTGAAGCCGAAGCTATATTCAAGCTGCATCAGGCTACAGCCAAGGGTCTTGAGCTTTTGAACGCAGCCAATCCTAATGATCAGGTAATTAAAATCAAGTCGCTCGAAGCGCTTGCTCAGGTCGCTGACGGTCAGGCAACAAAGCTTATACTTCCTACCGAGATTGCTTCTGTTTCTTCGCTTGTGGCAAGTATTAAAGAGACAGGGGCGCTATGATTTTATCGGATAAGACCATAGCGAAGATGCTGAGCGAGGGAACGCTTGCCGTAGAACCAATAGAAAAAGAGCAGGTGCAGCCCGCGAGCGTCGATATCAGGCTTGGCAGGACATTTAGTATTGTCGAGGATTCTCCGACGGGAATAATCGATATGGATAATGAGATCAAGTACAAAACTATTGAAAGTGATACATACATACTGCTTCCGGGTCAGTTTGTGCTGGCGACTACGATGGAGTATGTCAAATTGCCGAATGATCTCACCGCGTTTGTCGAGGGTAGAAGCTCGCTCGGAAGGATGGGTCTGTTTATTCAGAATTCAGGCTGGGTGGATCCCGGATTTGAGGGCGAGATAACGCTCGAACTCTATAACGCAAACCGCTGCGCGCTTGAGCTCAGAGCGGGCAGGCGTATAGGTCAGCTCGTATTTGCAAAGATGGACGAAAAAACGGATAATCCGTACAGAGGCAAGTATCAGGGTCAGCGCGGAGCCACCGGCTCTAAGGTTTATCTCGATTGAAATTGACTTTATTCACGGCAGTGTATATAATGTTACCGGGCTACTTGGCAGGAAGCCGGTGAGAATCCGGCACAGGAACGCTGCTGTAAGAGATGAGCGCCCCCATATGTCACTGCAACGGTTCGACAGAATGTAGAGCCTTGCGGGAAGGCGGAGGAGCGTGTTGATGCTCAAGTCAGAATACTCCCGTAGCCCGTGCTGCGCAGCTTTCGGACTCAGGGCGGCGGGGCGTCGGTATATTTTGTATGCATTATTGCGCACTGGGTTCAGTGCGCTTTTGTTTTGTGCAGCAATAAATCCCGCTCCCTGATTTTTGATCGGCGCTTGAACCTATGGACAAATACATTGCAGAATTTGGGGATGATGGGGCGCTTTTAGCCTACGAAAAACAGACGAGACGGAGACGTGTGCTGCGTTTTGTTTTTCTTTTTGTTTTAGTTGCTGCAGTTTTTTTGGCTGATGTGCTTATTGGCACATATGATATAAGCATTTTTGATATTGCGGATGCGATTTTCGGCAGACTTGCGCCTGATTCTACAGAGCATCTTGTAGTTATGACAATCCGTCTTCCGAGGGCGGTAGCGGCTCTTCTTGGAGGCGCGGCGCTTGCGGCGTCCGGTCTGCTGCTGCAGACATTTTTTGGAAACCCGATAGTCGAGTCATATGTGCTTGGAATTTCGTCGGGGGCTTCGCTGTTTGTGGGAGTTGTATTGCTTGCGGGTGCAAAACTCGGATTTGCCGCGGTTACGCCGTGGGCGTTGTTTGCAGGAGCGTTTGCGGGCGCAATGCTCGTGATGCTTGCGGTGCTTTTTGCGGCTGCACGGGCGCGAAGTATAGTTACCTTGCTCATAATTGGTCTTATGTGTGGGTATATTTGCAATAGTGTGATAACGATTCTCACTTCCTATGCCGCAAAGGAAAATATTGCAGCCTTTGTAGCATGGGGGATGGGGAGCTTTGCCGGCATTCCTCTTGAAAAGTGCGCAGTGCTTGCAGTCCTAACCATCCCTATGTATTTTGTCTCGATAAATATGGCAAACGGCTTAAATGCATTGCAGTTGGGCGATAATTATGCGATAAGCATGGGTGTTAATGTACGCGTTATCCGAATCCTCGTCGTCTTGGTATCCAGTGTGTTGACTGCTGCGGTCACAGCTTTTGCTGGACCTGTATCTTTTGTGGGGCTTGCTGCGCCGCACTTTTGCCGCTTGCTTTTTAGAACCCA
Source organism: Acidaminobacteraceae bacterium (assembly GCA_041781135.1). Taxonomy (GTDB): domain Bacteria; phylum Bacillota; class Clostridia; order Peptostreptococcales; family Acidaminobacteraceae; genus JAUMXJ01. The sequence continues at coordinate 14,326 of JBHAZV010000024.1, read as the reverse complement.
AGATGTTCGCGTGCTTCTTCCTGCATGTATACTTGGAGGCGCTGTGATGACCGGAGTTTGCGATCTGCTTGCAAGGACGCTTGTCGCACCGAGAGAGCTTCCTCTTGGCGCTATCACTGCATTTGTAGGTGCTCCGATCGTAGTGTACTTACTGAGGAGGCGAGAGCGAAGTGCCTGATTCAATATTTCTTGCAAGGGGTTTGAGCGCCGGTTATGGCAGCAAAATTATAGTCAGCGGAATAGATATTGAGGCGCGCAGCGGAGAGGTTATATGTCTTCTGGGGCCGAACGGCTGCGGAAAATCTACGACTATACGCACAGTTGCAGGAATGCTGCCGGGTATGGGCGGAGAAATTTTTATTTGCGGCAGGCGTGTAGAAGAGTATTCTTCAAAGGGGCTTGCGCGTGTTATGTCCGTTGTTTTGACCGAGAGAACTGCAGTTCAGATGATGACCTCTTTTGAAATTGTATTGATGGGCAGACTTCCGTATGCAAATTATTTCGGTGGGGTAAGCCCGGAAGACAGGCGTATTGCAATGGAGGCTATGGCTGACGTCGGAGCAGCTTCGCTTGCAACTCGAGATTTTGCAAGTCTTAGCGATGGCGAAAGACAAAAGGTTATGATAGCGCGTGCGCTTGCGCAGCAGCCGAAACTTATGGTGCTGGATGAGCCTACGAGTCATCTCGATATACGGCATAAGCTGGAAGTGCTCAGGATTTTGAGAAGGCTTGCCGATGAGAGGGGCATAGCCATATTGCTTTCTCTCCACGATTTAGACATGGCGCAGAAAACAGCCGACAGGCTCATTTTGTTAAAAAATGGCAAGGTATTTGCTTCCGGGTGTGTGAGTGATGTTTTGACAAAGCAAAGCATAGAGGGTCTGTATGATATAGACGGCGCCTCATACAGTGAGCTGCTGGGCGGCATAGAAATCCATAATTCCTCAAAACCGAGGGTGATGGTGCTGTGTGGAGGAAATCGCGGAACGCCTGTTCTAAGAATGCTTGCAAGGCTCAAAACAGGTGTTGTCGCCGTGGGGACTGTTCCTGGCGAGGTGGATTACGAAGTTGCTCGCGCAATGAATATCGAAGTAATGGATGACGCCGTATTTGCTGAGACAGGATGCGATGTGTTAGTGGAAATCGCAGTAAGCGCAAGCGCCGCGGCTGAGCATGGCAGCGTGCGGCGCGGCATTGCAGGCGGTGATTTTGTGCAAAGCGGTGCATCGGATGATATTCGAGGGCGCATAGTCAGAGATGCAAAAAATTTAGGCGCAGCCGTTATAAGCGCGCGCAATTCTGACGAAGCAGTCAGATCGCTGAAAATACTTTTGACTCAAAGAAATTGAGATATATCAAAAAGGAGGTTGTATGAAAAACAACAGAGGTTTTATGAAGTCGTTTGTCGCGCTGGTTTTAGCGCTGTGCCTTTTGGCAGGAAGCACATCGTACGCCGCAGGCGGCGAACTGCTTTACAAATTCGGTTTTATTAAGGGAACTTCCGCGGAAAAATTATCCCTTGACGAAGGCAGAATGCTTACTCGCGAGGAACTCGCCGTGATTATCACGCAGATAAACGGCAGTTTTGACGAGGCGCAAAAATATGGTGGCAATGTAAGTTTTGCAGATGCGGGAATTATAAGCAGGTATGCAATGCCTTTTGTCTCTTATGTCGTCGATAATAAGCTAATGCTTGGGGTTGGAGGAGGTAAGTTCGATCCAAAGGGCGAAGTTACCGAAAAACAGCTTGGCACAGTGCTGCTTAGGGCTCTCGGCTACGATTACGCCTGGGGTGAAATAGGGCTTGAACTTGCAAAGTTGGGCTTTAATTCTTCGGATAAAGCAATCAATAGAGGAGAGGCTTTCGATTACATCTGGGAAGCTGTCACAAGACCTATCGCTTCAGACGGCTCTACACTGGGCATAAAGCTCGGAAAACTCACAGATGCGGATATAAAATCGGCAGAAAAACTCTATAATGTGGATTTGGCAAAAAAATTCCAGATTCAGTATCTTTCAGAAAAAGTTAAACTTGTCACAGATTCCCTTGGCAAAAAATTCCTTTTGGTTCCCGATGGAGTAGAAGTGCCTGAAGGTTTTGATGGAGCAGCTGTAATCAGGACGCCGATTAAAAAAGCTCTGGTAGCATGTACCACAAATATGGGATTTATTCTTGGTCTGAACAGCGGCAATATCTCTTCTGTGGCGGCGGTGACTACCGAAATGGAAAATTGGACGACAAAAGAAGTTGTCGATGCAATGAAGAGCGGAGCGGTTAAATATATAGCCAAAAATTTTGGAACGCCGATGAATGTAGAAGAAATCATTACAATAAAACCTGATGTCGTATTTGTAGACGGCAGCGATTTTGACAGTGATGTAAAGCTTGCCGAGCAGCTTGCCGCTTTTGGGATTCCGGTCGTGACAGTTCAGGAGTACTTGGAAAAAAACCCTGTCGGGCTTATTGAATGGTATAAATTTTTTGGCGCATTCTACAATATGGATAAAGAAGCGGACGCAAAATTTGAGGCTCTTCGAGATGCGAGAGCCGCGCTTCTCAAAAAGACTGCTGCTATGAAAGAAGAGGACAAGATAAGCGTAGCGGCGGGTATGGTATATTTTGGAACGGTGTATTCAAGTGGCGCTGATTCGGCGTTTGCAAGCCTCTCTTCAAAACTTGGCGCAAAATATGTATTTGCCGGAATGGCGGGAGAAAGCATACAGCCTACTCTGGAAGAATTTGTAGCCAAGGCTAAGGATGCCGATGTACTCGTTTATACTTCTTTGCCGCAGTATCTCGGCGGGGTTGCGGGGCTTGTTGAGGCGCTGCCGCAGGTCAAGGAGTTCAAAGCTTATAAAAATAACAGGATATATATTTTTGATATGGGCTACTATCAAAATCGCGCAAACGAAGTGGAGTATGTAGAGGATCTGCTGTATATTCTTCACCCTGAGCTTTTTAAGGAGCATACTCTAAGACATTATATGCACCTTGATGTTACGAAGTAAATAATTTGCCGCTTCGAAGCTTATTATGATCGAAGCGGCGTTGGTATATTTTGTATGCATTATTGCGCACTGGGTTCAGTGCGCTTTTGTTTTGTGCATTTGCACCGGGTCGTCAGAGACTGTTTGGGCTTTATGTACTTACTGTTACAGTTCCGTCGTCATTGATTTCGATATTCATATCATTTTGAACATAGTTTAGAAATTCTTCTCCGAGCGAATCTATTACCGGCATGCTTACATTGTCGAGCCATACATCCGCAAGTATGCTTCCTGCAGCTGCAAGCGAGTCTATCGGTTCAGAAAAAAGCATGCACGCTGGCTGTCTTTCCATAGCGCATGCACAGTAAAGCACGAGACCGCCGGTAGTCGAGCCGATAGTTTGCGGGAGACAAAGCGCTTTACCTCTCATCTTTTTTCCGTAAAGATCCGCGTTGTTCTGGTCGCCGCATGTCGCCTCTTTGTCGCCGAATTGCAGCGCCTTTTGGAACGATGCGAGTGTGTTTAGCCCCTGCCTTGATACAAGAGCCTTTGCAGTCAGTTTGCCCGGAGAAATCACACGCCCTTTAAAAGTTTTCATTGTATGCCTCCTGTTATTTGTTCGAGTATTGTTTCGTCTGTGGCATATTTTGCAGTCGTATATGTGCGCAGTTTGTTGCTGGAGGTAATTACAGGAACTCTTCCGCATAGCGGATTGTTCATATACATAAGCGGACAGATCGCCGATACTATTCCTCCGCGCTCGCTCAGAATTTTTGCCTCCGGCGTCTGTTCAAACGCCCTTATTACCTGCGGCGCAGCTGTAAAGACCGTCGGAATGCCGAGTTTTCCGCGGTTTTTTGCTCTCAGTTTCTCGTCTATTTTAGCGCTCCATTCTTTTAGTTGCGCAAGCGAGAGGTGTGGGCAGCCTATAAAGCAGAGCTTAGGCTTTGAGCTTGGATTTTTCCACATTACAGGATAGCTTTTGTAGACGCGTTCCAATTCTGCATCGTCTATGACATAAATCCTGTGATCTTCCCTGATTAAAGACTTTCCGAGCCGCTTTGCGTCTGGGGTTATATTTTCTACATGGAACAGACCTACTGCGCCGTTTGAAGCGGTGGCGGCGCCGAAATCTTTTAGGTATGCCTTGACATCGTCGTTTAGTTCACTTCCGAGCCAGCTGTCCAGACCTGTTATATACGGAACTTCCTCCATTACCTTCATGCCTATCGCAGAACCGAGTAGTTGGGCTTCCGGCTTTTTGCTTGTTCTTATTTGAATTTCCCAGCCGGCACTTCTGCCTTCGTCTGTCAATAAGCCGAATTTTGGCACATATCCCACTATCGCGCACATAAGGTCCATGATGCCTGAATTGCGGTTGCATCTCGCTCCAAGCACGCTGTTGGCGTAGACGACAGCTGAGGATTCGCTCCAGGCGAGAATATCACCTTCTTTTGGTATATTTCCGACTTCTTCCATATATGCCGTGCATGTAAAAGCGTCCTTGTTCAGGAGACCAAGCTTGTCGAGTTGCGCCTCGTAATCCGTCTGTTTGGAATACATAAATTTTTTGAATACAAAATTTTTTGTTAGAGACGATGGAACGCCGCTGTCAAGCGGACGCGGATCTACTGTGAATTTTTTGTCCGGGATTGCTCCTGCTTCGATTAGGCGGTCCAGAAGTTTATAAATAGGTTTTAATGCCTTAAGTCCGAATGAAGTGACAAAGTGGTGGCAGCTCCCGGTGATTTTTAACAGAGAATCTGCGCCGAAAACTTCGCCGTAACGCACCACAGTTTCCATCACTTTGGCTTTGACCTCGCCTTCGCTCCCTTTAAGGATTGCTTCCTGCTCTTTTGTCAGTATCATTGTTCCTCCTATATTTTCATTGCGATTTCGTACGCGCGCCATATTACTGTGCGCAAATTTCCGACCTTTAAGCAGTCTCCGACCAAATGGATATTAGAACCTGGTTTTGCAAGAGGATTTGGAGTGTATCCGGCGGAGCTTATTACGCTGTCGCAAGGGATTACCATTTCTTTGCCGTTTTTGTCCGTGCAGACAATTTCGCCGTCGCGGACTTCAGTTAATTTTGTCTCTAAATATACAGGAATATTTTTCCACTCGAACCATTCTCTGAGATAGGAGCTGTTTGCGAGACATACCCCTTTTTGCATAATTATATCTGGAAGCATTTCCACTATTATCGGCTTTCTGCTTTGCAGCGCGAGTTCGTATGCAATTTCGCATCCGGTTAGTCCGCCGCCTATTACAGCCACTGTTTCTCCGACTTTGACGCCATTTAGATAATCGCAGGCTTCGACCATTTTTTCGTGACCTTTCACGCCGCTCAGGATTCTTGCTTTTGAACCTGTAGCTATTATGACATGTTCACCGGCGAAATTTTTTATATCCTCGATTTTGGTATTCAGCCTGATTTCTATATGTAATTTTTCCATCTGCCGGCGGTACCATGCGAGCAGGCTTCTCAGTCTGCCTTTGTATGATTCTGCAGATGCAGGTATAAACGTGCCTCCGAGTTTGTCGGATGCCTCGTAGATAATCGGCTCGTGACCGCGGAGCTTCAGTACGCGCGCAGCTTCCATACCGCCGATGCCGCCGCCGATAATGTGGACTTTTTTTGGATTATCTGTTTTTTTGATATAGAATTTATTCCACTGCATCATTTCCGCATTGACCGCACATCTTGCAAGGTTCAGCGAATCAAACAGATCTTGGTCGTTCGGGACGCCCTTGTAGCTTGCCATATTAAAGCAGGCGTTGTGACATAGTATGCACGGTCTTATATCGTCTTCATTTCCGTTTATGAGTTTTGTGACCCACTCCGGATCGGCGAGGAAGTTGCGTGCAAAGCCCACTGCGTCTATTTTACCTTCTTTGATGGCTTCATTCCCGACATATGGATCCATTCTGCCGGCGCTCACAACTGGTATATCGACAAATTTTCTGATATGCGAAACATCGTCGAGATTGCAGTTTTCGGGCATATAGATTGGAGGATGCGCCCAGTACCACGCATCATAGGTTCCATTATCGCAGTTTAGCATGTCATAACCCGCGTCTTGCAGGAATTTTGCTGCCATTTCCGATTCTGCCATATCTCTGCCTGCTTCTGTGTAGTCTTCTCCGGGAAGCGCTCCCTTTCTGAAATCCTTGGTTTTGGAAACGACAGAATATCTGAGCGAGACCGGATAATCTTTTCCGCATTCTTTTTTTATGGCTTTGACAATTTCCGCGGCGAAGCGGTAGCGATTTTCAAGAGAGCCTCCGTATTCGTCGGTTCGCTTATTGCAGTATTTTAGAGCAAATTGATCCAGCAGGTACCCCTCGTGCACTGCGTGGACCTCTATGCCATCGACGCCGGCGTCTTTGCAGAGCTTGGCACTTTTGGCAAAGGAGTCAATAATTTCTTGAATTTCCTGTTTTGTCATCTTGCGGGATGGCACTTTGTCAGACCAGCGATTTGGAAGCTCGGACGGCGCCGCGGTAATGCGGCTGAGATTCATTACCGGTTTGGATAGAACTCTTAGAATCGGATTTGTGTACAGCGTTTCCATCATTTTCGAAATGGTGAATGAGCGACCGAAGCCTGCGGTCAGCTGTATAAAGAGTTTTGCGCCTGTTTTGTGAAATTCCGGCATCCAGGCAGCGAGGTCTTTATACATTTTTTTGTTTTTGTGCAGCCATTGACCGAACATAGGGTTATAGACGGGTTGGCAGCCCGGCAGGATAAGACCGACATTGTTTTTTGCAATTTTTAAGATAAATTCAGCTCCGGCCTTATCAAAGTGGTTTTTTTCCATCCATCCGAACAGGTCGGTGCCGCCCATCGAGGTTAAAACTATTCGGTTTTTAATTTCGAGACCCCCGATTTTCCACGGACTTAGCAATGCATCAAGCTTGTTAGACATACTCCCCCCTTAAAATAATTTTGTGCTGTGATTATTATACCATTTTCTTAGAACAAATAAAGTGTATAGCGTTGGTTGCAATATGAGGATTGTCACATAATTAATATTAATAAAATTTAATATTCTTGACAAATGGCGGGCGCATATGGTATACTTAATTATATAGTAGAGTTGGTAGAAAGAGATCTCAAAGGGATCGGAAAGGGCTATGTTCAAACAGAGTACGGTATTTACAATTTTGTAACAAACGAGTACAGCACGATATATGAATTTGATAATTCAACCGAGTATCATGTTCGTGGAATAGATATTATCAATAATTCAACCGGCGAATTTCTAATTATTGTATTTTAATAAACTCGGCTTAAATGAAAATAAACTTATATCAGTAAATATCGACACAGGTGAGGTAAACGAAGTGGATGAATATGCAATAATGCCGCAACTTTATAGAGGTTCATTGATATATGCAAAAGATTTGATTACAACTCCAAAAATTGAGCTTGTAGGAACAGATTTTCCTTTATCTTGGGAACAAAGCGACTCCAGACCGACTTTGTCTAATGTATTCGCCGACAAACCCGGAAGGTGAGGAGATACTCAGCATTCGCGGCAAAAAAACTGTAAGTGTTTACAATCGAAGACAAGTGCATCAAGAAGCGGTATTTATTAAACTATGGCGAGTTGTTGGGTAGCGTCTGAGGAAATTATCAAAGCAATGTTTGACATTAAAATTGCAACTGATGTCGAAGGGGCATTATGATGCTTTTGTGGCTAAGCTTGAGCCGTACTTGACCGAAAATTGTCTTAAAAGTGTGGATTTGGAAATTGGTTCGCAGACTCGCATCGTCGATGTGTTGATTGACATATCAGATAAAACCGATTACAAAGCGGATTATATCCTAATAGAAAATAATCCGTTCGAATAAATATCGGCTTGTTAATTCAAGCAAACAGGCGTCTGTGGATAATTTGCAAAAATATTGCCGCCCGAGCGTACTATATTGTTTTTGCCCTACGTCATATTTTGGTAATTTATCTGCAGCAATATCTGTCTGAAAATAATTATTGAATAAGAGCAAAATATGCCGTGTAAAGCTTTGGAGCGCCGGCGTATTATGTTATGTATTTTTCGCCCAGCGCCGTGTGTTTGGGAGAATTATCTGCAGCCGCATATCTGCTTAAATTTTATACTTTGTTAAATGCGGCGAAGCCTATTCGCCAAAATACGGCGTTGGGCGAAAAGAAATATACATAGAAAAAGTTCTCCTAAATGCTATAATATACCCAAACTGCCCAATAGGAGAATAACCACATGAAATTTGCACTGCGCATCTTTGTATATATACTTGGACTTCTGTCCATTGCATTTGGAGTCGTGCTCTCGGTTCAATCAAACCTCGGAGTTTCTCCTGTCAATTCGTTTCCGTATGTCGTGAGCCTGTTCACACCTATTAAGTTTGGCACGGCAGTATTTTTGAGTTTTTTGCTCTATATAGCGCTGCAAATTTGCATTCTAAGGCGCGAGTACCGAATTATTGACTTGTCGCAAATCGTATTTTCCACAGTTTTCGGCTACATGGTGGATATTCTTAAACCGCTGCTGAGCTGGCTTGTTCCGGGTTCATACATCAGCCAGATAACAATGATTTTTATTAGCGTTTTTTTTGTTTCCCTGGGCGTGTGTCTCTATATGAACGCGCGGCTTGTAAATATGCCGAAGGAGGGTTTATGCCAGGCGGTTGCTGATAAAATTCTCGTAAAGTGGAAATTTCATAGCGTCAAAGTGCTGTTGGATGTAGCCGGAGTTGCGTTGGCTGTAGTTCTGTCTCTACTTTTCCTGGGCGGCATTTATGGGGTAAGAGAAGGCACTGTTATCAGCGCGATAGGCGTGGGAGCGCTCATGCCTTATATACAGAAGTTTATTAAAGAGCACCTGCAGAACATTCTGTTTTAATGCAGAACATTTTATTTTAATTTTGGTGTCTATTAAAATTTTGGCGTCTATTAAACGGAGGAATTATGGATGAAAAAATTGAAAGATTGTTATCCTGGATAGATAAGAGTCAAAAAATTGTTTTCCTGGGGGGAGCAGGAGTTTCCACGGATAGCGGTATACCCGATTTTAGAAGCAGCACGGGTCTTTACAGCGGTGATTTCCGCGATGCTTATGGTCAAGCGAGAGCGGAAGAGATTTTGTCGGGAGGATATTTGAAGAGGTTTCCTGAACGGTTTTATCGCTTCTATTTTGAAAATCTAATATTTCCTGGCGCTAAGCCGAATATCGTCCACTGTACGCTGGCGAGATTAGAGCAAATTGGCAAACTGAGCGCCGTCGTAACTCAGAATATAGACGGACTGCACGAAAGCGCAGGAAGCCGGAGGGTTCTTTGCCTGCATGGCAGCTCGGCGTCTAATACCTGTATGAAATGTGGGCAAAAATATTCGCTTGCAGATATACAGAATATGGGAGTTCCGCCGAAGTGTATATGCGACGGAATTGTACGACCTGATGTGGTGCTGTTCGGGGAAAGTCTCGATGCAGAAGTTATGTCGGAATCAGTCGAATGCATAAGTAATGCGGATATGCTCATAGTGGGCGGCACATCGCTTGCGGTTTTCCCGGCGGCAATGTTTGTGCAGTATTACCGTGGCGAAAAATTCGTCATTATAAACAGAGATGCGACCCCTTATGATATGGCAGCCCGGCTTGTGATAAGAGAGCCTCTGGGCGAGGTGTTCGGAGCTGTCGAGCGTTACATCGACGAGTTTTACGGCAGATAGAATGCTGCTTGTGCGGATATATAAATTTTTCGAACGCCACTGGAGCCTTTTATTCTGCGCCTTTTACACTTGTGTAGAATTTACGTGACGATATGGGCGGACATTTTATGCTAACTTGTTTGTTTTTATGGCTATTGCTATAATTCAAATATTTTGTCGCAAATTTTTAAAAGGCGGCTGTCATGGGAAACCAAAACAATGATTTTTTCATTCTTAATTCGCAACAGAATATTTGCTAATCTTTCTACGCTCTTATTATCTAAAGATGAGGTTGGCTCGTCCATGATGATCATATCTGCCTTTTTATTAAGGCTATGAACAATATTTATTTTTTGTTTTTGTCCTATTGAATAGCCTTTATCTCCTCTGAAGGTATCGTCAACTAAGCGGTTGCATTCAAATAAAACACTATAATCAAAGTTAGGCTCGTTCTTATCAAAATACAATTCATCGTTCATATTGTCAAAGTACAGAGTTGGAACCTGTGTGACCACGGAAATCAGTGATTTTCTAAGGGCACAAGTATCAATCATGCGTAATGAGTACTCTCCAATGAGAATTTCACCTTGGTATTCTTTTTCCATGCCTGTGATGATACGAAGAAATGTGGTCTTTCCATTTCCATTTGGTCCGGTAATGCCATAAATGTTACCTTTAGCAAATGTGTAATTCAAGCCGTGAAGCAATCTTTTATCGCCGTACAGAAAGCTTAAATTACATATTTTAATAAAAGGAATGCTATTGATTTGATTGTTTCCTTCATTTGCAGCAGAAATCAATAAATATCCCTTCAGTCTATTGTAAGCAATCTTTGCTCTTGAGTATGATTTTCCAAATGCTAAATAATCGGAAACACAAGATAAAATCATCAAAGTGTATGTGTTCACCAATGTTAATTCTCCCACACTCATCACTTCTCTCTCAACACTTATAACTGACATCAGTAGGGTGACCCCGATGATTAGAACTCTAATAATACCTGCTAAGCCGTCAATTTTAAACCTGAAACTGAGAACTCTATCATATATATTGATTGTTTTGTTGAATGATTCATCAATTCTTTCTGTGGACTTCTCTCTCCAAGATTTGAAGTTTATTAGGTCTATATTTTCTGCCTCGTGACTTTTCAGTGCGTGGTATAAATTCACACTTTCGGTATAATCACTATTTAAATTGTGATACGTTTTATAAGAATAGTAATGTAAAAAGTAGTAAAATGGCAATAGTAGAACTACTATAAAAGCTTTTAAAGAAAAATTCTTGAAAAGCACGACGATCCCAACCAAAAAAGTCAAAGATGTCATCATCAAATTAAACAAATTATTCATAATGTAGCTTGTCATTTCAAATGAGTCAGTAGTAACACTTTCATTAAAATAATATGGATTAATGGCTGCGTACTCCTTTCGATCTAAAGTTAAAATGTGGGAATACACATTGGTATAAATGCTGTGGGAGATCTTCAAATAGACAATATTGTAGATTTTAACTCTCAGCAAACCTAATATTGACTGAAGCAAATTTGCAAAAAGGAAAAGTGCAACCAATTCCAACATAGGTGAACTTGGTAGAGTTAACGCATCAATAAAATAACCGAAAATTTTTGGAATTATTATCGATATAATCCATGCAAAAACTGAGATTGTATAGTATACAATCGTGTTGAACATATATTTTTTTGATGAGCGAACACAAAAGAAATCAACTATGCCCCTCCATGCTTCATTCACTTTTGTGTAACAAATAATCTTCGCAAGCTAACTGCAGCATTTCTTTGTAGTTAAACGAGCTCCTAGTACAATGATAAGTCTCATTATTACAGATTCTATGATAAGCACATCCACCTTGACATATAGGAATAAATTTACATTCATAACACTTTTCGTTTAAATCTGCAAGTAACCACTTTGCATCCTCTTTGCTAATACGATGCGGAGAATCAACATGACCAGATCGATGTTGTTGATTACCTATATGTAACCAACAATGATACAGGTAGCCTTTTGGATCAATTAAATAGTTATTTTTTGTTTCTGCACCGCAACTTATTGTAATTGGTTTCGGAAACAACCGCTCAATGATTGCGCTTCGATCTATTTTATAAAGCCGTTTTGCTAAATCAAACTCCAAATCGGCAAAATCCTTTGAGGTGATACACACTGAACTTTCGGTTTTACAGCTACTAGTATAATTAACAACGGGAGCAAAGTAAACCTTGGGATTCTTTCCCCATTTCAGTTGATTCAAAAAATAATCTATCATAATTGGCAATTCGTTCAAATTGCTTTTGTCTACATTGACCCTTATTATAATATTAACAAAATCTTTGACATTTTCAATGTTATTGATGATTTTACTAAAGCTGTCACTGTTATCGACCAATCTGCGTCGAAGATTATGCGTCTTTTTCATCCCGTCGATGGTAATCTGTACTGATTTTAATTTGTGATGATCCGCAAGTTGTTTTGCGGTTGCATAATCAAATAATGTGCCATTTGTTATCATAGAACTCGTATAATCAATACACATTTCGTTACAAATAGAAATCAGCTTGGTTGACAAGCTTAGTAAGACGTCTTTAGCAAACAACGGTTCTCCTCCATACCAAGTAACATTTAATGCCTTAAAAGGAGAACTGCTATAAATTGATTTGACAAATGTAATTATAGAATTCTGAGTGGATTCGTTGTGGATTCGTTCATAATGTAGTCGTTTTTTCTTTCGTAACAATAAGGACATGCCATGTTGCAACCTAAAGTAGGAGCTATCGTCAAATTAAGATAATCCGTTTGATACTTCTGTATCTGTCTGCGAACCTTGATCACGGAAATCTCATCAATGTCTTTGTCGACGACATAACTCGCAAGAATCAGTTTATTAAATCTATCTTTGCTATCCGAATCTAAATCCTCATACTGAATACTCTCGACTTCATTGTAAAGCTTTTGAGTTTGTTGATCCAGCAAACTTAAAATCCCGGAAGCGGTATTAAACACAAGGATTTTACCGTCGGCTCTTGTTTCTAACAAAGTATTGTAGATTGATTTTTAAAATTTCATGTATCTCTCCTTTTTATGAACTCTCACTGATTTTTTATCCATTCGAGGAAGGTATCTTTTCCTTCGATAAAGTCTTTATATTCATAATATAAAAAGACATCCGGGGTAAACAGCTCCGCATTCTCCGAGAATGAATCTGTACTTGCTGAGGTTTTATTGGCGCTGCGAGGTAGTACATATTCAAATTGTTCATATCCTGGTACATTGGTGACTAATTTTCTTTGGGGATTACCCAAAAAATTGGTATGCCACCCGTAGGAACCGATTACGGTGACATTCTGACAGAATCTTCTTAGCGCCTGTGCCAAATCAATTGATGCGGAAAAAGTAAACATGCCGTTTGTCAAAACAAATACCTTGTCTAAATTCATATCTCGGATACTATTGTACATAGCAGGTTCAGAATAACCGCCAAAGTTGTCACGTAAATCCAATATCAATGTCGTTATACCTTCGGTTTCTTTTACAAAATTTTTGACGTTATAAGGAAACATGCCCATGTTAAGATAAAAAGAGGAGATACGAAGGTATAATGTGTGATCATCAATCATTTCATACCACAGCTTTTCGCTTCGACTCCTGTAGTATTGCTTCGGATATTTGTCATAAATACTTGCCTTGTTATTGGAGTTGAACCACTCCCAATAGTCGGCGGAACTTATTTTTTCAAAAGAAGCCTTGATGCGGGGTCCGTAGGCATCTTCAAATTCTATTTCGACGGTTGTATCCTCCTCCCCAATAATTCCAAACATTTGCAGCGCTTCCCAGTTTTCTAAATAAGCGTTGCAAACAATATGTTCAACCATGCTGTGTTCGTCAAAAGAATGTGAATATGGCGAAAAGAGTTCCAGAACCTTCGCGATAGGAACTTGATTGATGGACACCAACTCACAACCGGTCAGATCGCTATGCTCTTTTGGAGCTGCAGAGCAATAAATTCGGGGCTGACTGTTATTGTGCAGCACTCGAAATGAGAGAGGGTATGTGTTTAACAACGGAATACCTATCGTGGTGTGAGATTCGCATATTTTATGAATAGTCTTTGCCAGTGAAAACATTATTTCCGTGTCTGTCATGGCACTAATACTCGGAATCAATGCATCGATATCACTAATAAACATTCTTTGCATATTTTCGTTAAATAAATTTTTAGTTAGATCTGCGATTCCATATTCTTCATCTAAAATTCGATAAAAAACATCCCTGTCACTCAAAAATGGGTGTCCGCTATAGGGCGACAGATAGCTGTCTGCAAGCTGAACAATGATCTCTTCCCACCTTCGATCCCGACCATCGCTATGAAGGAATTGATAGTTCTTCTTATTATCGCTGTATCCGGTGTAGCCGTTCCAAGCGGTAGCAGAAATACTAATTTCTTGCGTGGTAGCAATGGCGTTGTCTTGTGTAGTAGAAATGGCATTTCCTTGCGTGGCAGAAATTGAATTCTCGCTGCTCTGCTGTTGAGGCTCATTTGCGCTCGAACATGCAAAGAGGAGCAAGGATGTAAGTATGACAATTACTAATAAACTACACCTTTTCATTGATACTTCCCCTAAAAGTTAG
>JBHAZV010000023.1:0-4691 GCA_041781135.1 Acidaminobacteraceae bacterium | reverse complement strand
TTCTTATCTCCTCCGCGACCACAGTGAATCCGCGTCCGTTTTCGCCCGCTCGCGCCGCTTCGATCGCAGCGTTTAAGGCGAGCAGGTTCGTCTGGTCGGATATTGACTGTATCATATCGCTCGCCTGAGAGATTTTGGCAGCGCTTAAATGCGTATCCTCAATTATCTTGCGAATATCTTCAGAAGCATCGGAATTCTCTGCAAGAGCATCCTCTAATTCCACGAGCGACTGGCTGCCCTCGTCCTTTCGCAGAACTATTTCGTTTCTGGATGTTTCTAACTCGCCAAGAATCGTTTCGAGTTCTCCTAAAAGCGCGGCAGATTTCTCTATATTGGACGCCGCCCTCTGCGCGTCCTCCGCCTGCGAAGTGGCGCTTTCCGCAATGCTGAACACCGCTCTGTCGACCTCAGACGCAGCGTTCGCCGTACTTGCAGCTGTTGAAGTAAGTTCCTGCGCAGTAGCCGCAGTAGTTTCGGATATCTCAGAAACGCCGCTTACAGCCGATTTCATACTTGCAGAAAATGCCCTTATCGCCGCCACCATGGAACCTATCTCATTCCTGCGGGCAGAGTATTTTTCGAGCGCTGCGCTGTCTGAATTTTCGGAGAAATCATAATCAGACATATTTTTAACACAATTGGCGACCGCTGCCAGCGGTTTTCCGATAAACGCATTGACAATAAAGTAAAGAAGCACGATGATGCTTGCTATAACCAAAATACTTACTGCAATATCGACAAATAAAACGCGCATTGCATTTTCGGATACAAGTCCCATTTCGTTGACGACTGCATACACCCACTTCTCCCGCACCCCCGAAATATTTACCGGAGCAAGCACTATGAGCGCGCTGCTGCCTGCGGCGTTTTTTCCTACGCTTACCACCTCGCTGCCGCTTTTAACAGTTTCTAAGCCGCTTAACAGATTTTCATGCAGTTTTTCAAGAGGTTCCAAGGCACTGGAAGCCACAACCAAGCCTTCGCCCGAACTCAGAATATATTCCCTGCCCACTGCACTGCGCTCGGCATAAACCCCCGCGACATATTCCTGATGAACTGAAAGGTCGATGTCTGCATTTACGACACCAATGCTCTTTCCATCGACAATAATAGGTATCGCAATTGTTCCGCACAAAACTTCGTTTTCGTAGTACGGATCCATCATTATCGCCTCGCCGCGCTCCTTGGGTTCGACATACCATGGCCTGTTAGGGTCGCTCAGCAGTATGGTAGATGCGCGAACACCGGTATCCTGGCTTACATAAATCATAAATCTTCCGTTGGTATTCTTAAACAATTCATCCTTTTTATACCTGCTGTCCTGGTTATCAAATGCATTTTCTTCGAAAAATACGCCAATATACTGCACATTCGGATTTCTACGCACTTCCTCTTCACAAAAATTGATTATGAGATCTCTTGAGCGCTTTACCGGTTCCTCGTTTGCGATAATATTTTCTATCAAATACTTAACCGCATACGCACTCTGCGACGCGCTCGAAATTTTGTGCGAAATGACATTCGCATCGCGCTGTGCAATCAATTTTTCGCGATTTTCTGAAATCTTCATTTCGTAACTGTATTGATCGATACTGTCGGCTATCAATTTTAAGCCAAGAACCGCAACCAGGAGGATTGCCGCAGAAAGAGCGAAGCCAAATCCAATTTTGCCCGTTTTTATACTTTTATTATTATTCTTCGCCATAATCACCTCTAAAAATTAAAACGCGAAACCTCGCCCTGCAGGCTCGTAGCTATCTGCGCAAGACTCTCGCTCGCCCTCGAAATGTTCTGAATCGATGCGACCTGTGTGTCGACAGACGCCGCGGCCTCCTGGGATGCCGCCGCATTGTTTTCCGCTATCGCTCCCATTGAAACTACAAGCCTGCTCGTCTCTTCGTTTCGCTTTTCCATTTCTGCGGAAGATTCTCCCACTCGGCTCACTATAGATATGCCAGAATTTATAGCCTCGGATATATCCCTAAATTTTTCGCTCGCAAGCGCCAATTTTGTATTCTGAGTCTGAACCGCGGCGCTGACAGTTTCGGACCTGTCGACTGCATCCTGAGACTTTTTTGAGAGTTCGTCTATTGCCAGCTTGATCTCTTCCGCAAACCTTGAGGACTGCTCGGCAAGCTTGCGTATCTCTTCTGCAACCACTGCAAATCCCCTGCCGGTGTCGCCCGCCCTTGCAGCCTCTATCGCGGCATTTAATGCAAGCAGATTGGTCTGTTCGGCTATAGATTCTATCATGCTGCTCGCCTCGCCGATCTTTATTGCACTGCTGTTTGTGTCGACAATAATTTTGGAAACACGCTCAGATGCGCTGCTGCTCTCGGCTATAAGCTTGGAATATTCGTCGAGGCTTCGATTTCCCTCGTCGCTTAAATCGTGCATTTTTTGGGTAGTCTCAGCAAGTTTTTTGGCAATTTCGTTCATTTTGGAGAGCGCCGCCCCCGACTGCCCTATATTTGCAATCGCAGCACGGGTTTCGTCTGCCTGTGATACCGCGGCCTGCGATATCTCGCTTACCGCGTCGGATACCTCGCCTGCAGAAAATGCCGTGCTCTCCGATGTAGCTGTCAGCTCCTGCGCCGTAGCAGCCGCGGTCTGAGCAGTCTCGGAAATTCCGGCTATCGTCGATGTAAGTCTTTCTGTCATGTGCTGCACCCCAAAAAGCACAGCGCCTATCTCATTTTTAAGTTTTTTGCTCTTGTCGATCGCCCTGCGCTCAGCTTCGGTCATATTATTTGTAAAATCGAGCTCTGCCATTCGCAGGATAACAGACTCCACGACCGCAATCGGTTTTACGACCGAAAAGGATATAATAAAATAACTGATAATAACTATCAAAAATACCGTTGCCGCGGCAATCCCGACATCATTTCTGATCTGCGCGCCAGTGTGTGCAGTCATATCCGCAATCGAACTCGCATTAAAAAGCACCCAGCCGCCTATGCCGAATATATCCACAGGATTGCTTACAACACGCGAAAATATGCCGTGCTCGTTATTTTCATCGGATATCGCGCTTTCGCCATTTATGGATTTACTGAACAACTCAGAATAATCAGGTGCAAATTCAGTCAATTTTTTTGTTATTGCCCCGGAATCTGCAGTATTTGCAATAACCACGCCGGTGTCAGAGACGAGCATCAGCTCTGCGCTGTCGCCCGGAAGCCTGCTTCCGGTGAGTTCATCCTGAAAAACCATTGTATTGACCGCCGCGCTGATAACGCCCACAACCTCGCCATTATAAATAACAGGATAAGAAAAGTATACGACTACCATGCCGTCAAATGCCACAGGTTCCGTGATAACTGCGTTTCCTTTGTTATAGGCAAGTGAATATCCGTTCAGCGACCTGTCCGCATAAAGCGCAGCGTTTGAACGATACCCATCCCTGCCCACACTGACAAAAAACTCGCCGTCGACATCCGCAAACACCGGATCCTTTTTGTAAATTTCCGCCCTGTCGTCAAATTTACCGGGTTCAAAAGCTATTACGATTTCTTCTAAAAAACTGAACTCTGAAAGAAAGAGACTGCAATAGTCAATCAACTGAAAACGCAGCCTGCGCCTCATAGGCTGATTCATAATCTCCTCTGCAAGAGTCCTTATGCTCTCTGTACTCTGCGCTACAAATGACAACTCCGCAGCAATCTGATTTGCATTTTTTTCTGCAGACGCCACAACCACATCAGTCGCGGCAGCAAGCTCGGAGTGATACTTATTCCAACCCTCCAAAGCTGTTTTTATCGCAAACACGCTAAATAAAAAAACAGCCACAATAATAGCCAGTCTAATGCCTATCTTGTGCTTCCGCTTAAATCCTGTCCCCACCATAACCTCCCTCTCTATGAGCCGATTATAGCAGTGAACAACTCAAAATACCATTTAATTTGCGCTGTTATTGATTAAAAGTTTGTAGTTTTAGGCTATCAGTTGCAACGAGTATCGCAAACAAATTTAACAAATACTGCTTGAGCTGCAATAATAAGCGTAGGTATCAAAAACGAAATATACATCGGTAGATTATTATCTGAAATAAACTCAAAAATCAGCGCCGACGCAAAAGCCCCAAAGATAAAGCCAAGCCAGCGAAGCGCCCAATACAGCGCAGCACCGAAATCGCCATTCGCAAGATTGATTCCTATATCGGTCGCAGGTCCGCTCAAATGGGTCGTCCTTCCTATTCCCGCAAGGCTTGTACACGAGTTCATACAGCCCATCGCAAAAGGAATAAGCGACTTGCAGACTACGCGCGTTTCCTCGCTGTCCGCACCCGCAAACGCCGCAATCCCCGCGACTATCGCAACCGCCGCCGCAGATAAAAACAAGCCAACCCAAAGCCCGAAGCGCTTGTGTACACGCGCACCCACAAAGCTGCCGAACATAAAGAGCGCCACCATTGAAGAAAAAAGCGTAAAAACCGGCAGATTACCTGCAGCAAGCGCCTCGCCCATACCGATGCCTCTGCCAGTGATATACGAAAGCCCCTCGCTTATAGCTATCCGAACGCCGAGCATATCGAGCCAGCCCGCCGAAAAGACAAGTGCGAAGCCTATTACACTGTTTCTTAGATGCACTCTTTGTTTGGCGGTCATTCTATTTCTCTGTTGCCTCGTCTATAATCTGAGTAGCAAGTTCTTTGAATACTTTCATTGATTCAGTCGCGCCGGTGACAGCCG
>JBHAZV010000022.1:0-22533 GCA_041781135.1 Acidaminobacteraceae bacterium | reverse complement strand
TTCATTGTAAAGCTTTTGAGTTTGTTGATCCAGCAAACTTAAAATCCCGGAAGCGGTATTAAACACAAGGATTTTACCGTCGGCTCTTGTTTCTAACAAAGTATTGTAGATTGATTTTTTAAATTTCATGTATCTCTCCTTTTTATGAACTCTCACTGATTTTTTATCCATTCGAGGAATGTATCCTTTCCTTCGATAAAGTCTTTATATTCATAGTATAAAAAGACATCCGGGGTAAACAGCTCCGCATTCTTCGAGAACGAATCTGTACTTGCTGAGGTTTTAACGGCGCTGTGAGGTAAAATATATTCAAATTGTTTATATCCCGGCACATCGGTGACTAATTTTCTACGGGGACTACCCAAAAAATTGGTATGCCACCCGTAGGAACCGATTACGGTGACATTCTGACAGAACCTTCTTAACGCCTGTGCCGATGTAATTGATGCGGATTGAGTAGAGCTGTTTGTTAAAACAAATATCTTGTTTAAATTCATATCTCGGATACTTTTGTAAATAGCGTGTTCGGCATAACCGCCTCCGTTGTCTCGTAAATCCAATATCAATGTCGTTATACCTTCGGTTTCTTTTACAAAATTTTTGACATTATAAGGAAACATGCCCATATCAAGATCAAAAGTGGAAATACGAAGGTATAATGTGTGATCATCAATCATTTCATACCACAGCTTTTCGCTTCGACTCCTGTGGTATTGCTTCGGATATTTGTCATAAATACTCGCCTTGTTATTGGAGTTATACCACGCCATAAAATCGTAGGAACTTACTTTTTCAAAAGAAGCTTTGATGCGTTTTCCGTAGGCATCTTCCAATTCTATTTCGACGGTTTCGTCTTCTATTCCGATGATTCCGAGCATTTGGAGTGCTTCCCAGTTATTCAAAAAAGTATTGTAGACAAGATCTGTAACCATACTGTGTTCATCAAAAGAATGTGAATATGGCGAAAAGAGCTCCAGAACCTTCGCGATAGGAACTTGATTGATGGACACCAACTCACAACCTGTCAGATCGCTATGCTCTTTTGGAGCAGCGGAGCAATAAATTCGGGGCTGACTGTTATTGTGCAGTACCATAAATGCGAGAGGGTATGTATTTAACAACGGAATACCTATCGTGGTGTGAGATTCGCACATTTCAAAAATAGTCTTTGCCAGTGAAAACATTATTTCTGTGTCTGTCATGGCACCAATACTTGAAATCAATGCATCGATATTACTAATAAATATTTTTTGCTTATTTTCATTAAATACATTAATATTTTTCGTCATATCTGCGATTCCGTATTCTTCGTCTAAAATTAGATAAAGAACATCCCTGTCACTCAAAAACGGGTGTCCGCTATAGGGCGACAGATAGCTGTCTGCAATCTGCACAATGATCTCTTCCCACCTGTGATTTCGACCATAGCTATGAAGGAATTGATAGTTTTTCTTATTATCGCTGTATCCGGTGTAGCCGTTCCAAGTGGTAGTAGAAATACTAATTTCTTGTGTGGTAGCAATGGCGTTGTCTTGTGTAGTAGAAATGGCATTTTCTTGCGTGGTAGAAATTGAATGCTCGCTGCTTTGCTGTTGAGGCTCATTTGCGCTCGAACATGCAAAGAGGAGCAAGGATGTAAGTATGACAATTACTAATAAACTACACCTTTTCATTGATACTTCCCCTAAAAGTTAGTTAAAAGATAGGGCAATCTACATAACAGATTACAACTGCCGCACATTCGGGCGGAACATCGCCCCCTCCGCCACCGAATACAAATGGTGGCGGAGGGGGCGATGTTCCACATCCCATTGGCTGAATATCACCAAATGGATTTCCGCCTATACCGTCTGGATTGATAATTTCCATAAAGACCTCCTTTTAAAATCATTTGTTATCATTATACGATTATTTATGCGTTAATGTTAAGAACATTTATTGCTGCGAGCTAAAATGCAATTTTTTCGGATTTGGATTGGTTGCGAATTTGTATGCTTCATAAAGAGCAAATATGTTATAATCCACTTACTATGAGCTCAGAACGACAGAAGAAAATCAGAAACTTTTCTATAATCGCCCATATCGATCATGGCAAGTCTACATTGGCAGACAGGCTGATCGAGGAGACGGGCACTCTTAGCGCGAGGGAAATGAAGAGCCAGGTGCTCGACAGCATGGATCTCGAACGCGAACGCGGCATCACAATAAAGCTTACTTCTACGAGATTGGTCTATAATGCCGACGATGGAGGCGAATACATACTCAATCTTATCGATACTCCGGGGCATGTGGACTTTAATTACGAAGTGTCGCGCTCCCTTGCTGCATGCGAGGGCGCAGTACTGGTTGTGGACGCATCTCAGGGAGTCGAGGCGCAGACTATGGCGAATGTATATCTCGCCGATGCGCAGGGGCTCGAAATCGTTCCCGTACTGAATAAAATTGATCTGCCAAGCGCAAGACCGGAGGCGGTGATAGCCGAAATAGAAGATCTTGTGGGCATTCCGGCAGAGGATGCGCCTCAAATTTCCGCCAAGGAAGGAAAGAATATCCGCGCTGTGCTCGAAAAAATACTTGCGGATATACCTGCGCCGAGCGGCGACGAGAACGCACCGCTAAAGGCGCTGATTTTTGACTCGATATACGATAGCTATCGCGGAGCGGTGGTTTACATCAGAGTTTTTGAAGGCTGCATAAAAAAGGGCGACAAAATTAAAATGATGGCGGGCGGCGGAGTATTTGAAGTGACCGAAGTCGGCATCAGCGCTCCCCATCAGGTGCAGGTCGGCTCGCTTTCGGCGGGTGAGGTGGGATATTTTACTGCAAGCATTAAAAATGTCCGCGACTGTCGGGTTGGCGATACGGTAACTCTCGCTGAACGGCCTACCGCCGAGGCGCTGCCCGGATATAAACAGGCTGTTCCAATGGTTTACTGCGGTTTTTATCCTGTGGAAGGCGAAAGCTACGAGGTGATACGCGATGCGCTCGAAAAATTGCAGCTCAACGATTCTGCGCTGTCTTTTGAGCCGGAAACCTCTGTGGCGCTCGGCTATGGCTTCAGGTGCGGATTTTTGGGCTTGCTGCATCTTGAAATAATTCAGCAGAGGATAGACAGAGAATTTGATCTCGATCTGATAGCTACGGCTCCGAGTGTTATTTACAGGGTCACTAAAAAAGACGGCTCGGTACTTATGATACAAAATCCTTCGAATCTCCCTGATATGACAGAGATCGAGATGATGGAGGAACCTATTGTCTCAGCTAAAATAATCGTTCCGAACGATTATGTCGGCAATATTATGGAGCTCTGTCAAAACAGGCGTGGGGAACTGCTGTCGATGGATTATCTCGATGAACGCAGAGTGGTTCTCAGATATGACCTCCCGCTTAATGAAGTTATATACGATTTTTTCGACGCGCTTAAATCCAAGACGCGCGGCTATGGTTCGCTGGATTATGATTTTAAGGAATACAGGGCTTCTGACCTTGTAAAACTCGATATTTTGCTCAATAAGGAGCTGATAGACGCTTTTTCGCTTATAGTACACCGAACCAAGGCTGCGGACAGGGGCAGGATTATTTGTGAGCGCCTCAAAGAAGAAATTCCGCGCCAGATGTTTATGATACCGATACAGGCGGCGGTGGGCTCAAAGGTTATAGCGCGAGAAACTATATCCGCGCTGCGCAAGGATGTCCTGGCTAAGTGCTACGGCGGCGACATAACTCGAAAGAAAAAGCTGCTTGAAAAGCAGAAAGAAGGTAAAAAACGAATGCGTCAGATGGGAAGCGTAGAAGTGCCGCAGCAGGCGTTCCTTGCAGTGCTGAAGTATGACGAAGGAAAGTAGTCCGGGGTGTATATTGGCTGGTTAATGCAGTGAGAATTTACGTACATGTTCCTTTTTGCCTGTCCAAGTGCTATTATTGCAGCTTTTATTCTGTAGGCAGCCTCGATAAAATTCCGCAGTATATTTCCGCCTTGAGAGAAGAGTATTTGCGCAGAGTAGCGCCGCTTTCGGGCAGTGCTTTTGGATCCGCTGCAGCCGCGCGGTCTGAAGCTGCGGAATCCGGCGCGGCCAGAGTAAAATCGATATATATCGGCGGAGGTGCTCCAAATGTTTTTGATGCTGGACAGCTCCGAAGTCTGCTTTCCATTTTTAGAGAGGATGCCGAGCGCGGCAGAAACAAGTACAGTGATTTTGAATATACTGTTGAGCTTAATCCCGAACTGGTTACAAAGGACAGGGTGCGAGTGCTCGCTTCGTTTGGAGTAAACCGCGCGAGTCTCGGCGTCCAGAGCACGAGCGACGCGGTACTTAAAAGCATCGGCAGACGTCATCTTTACAGCGATGTCGTAAATTCGGCGGAGCTTCTGATAAAGTATGGTATCACAAATCTATCATTTGATTTTATTACGGGATTCGCCGGGCAAACTACGGCAGATGCTGACGAGTTCGCAGCGCTTGCGGATAAGTATGCAAAACATATTTCCGTATATTCGCTTGAATATTTTGGCTCCAAAATTTCGCAGCTTGACGAGGATTCGGAGCGGGATTTATTTGAATATTTGAAATCGCGTCTTAAATCCTGCGGCTTTAATAGGTATGAAATAAGCAATTTTGCGCGTTCGGGTTTCGAAAGCAGACATAACCTCGCATATTGGACGGGCGAAAAATATGTGGGAATTGGTCCGGCGGCGGCTTCATATGACGGCATTTGCAGGCGCACAAATGTTTCCGATTTGAATAAATATATTCTTGCAGGCGGTGTGTGCAGTGTGGGCGGCGCGTACAGCAGTGCCGATGCTCGCGGCGCAAGCCGGGGGTGCGATTCTTCAAATGATACAGAATTTGCGGCGGCAAGCGTAGTTAAACTTACGGAATATGACAGAATGGTCGAGGCGCTTACGCTTCCGCTAAGAATGTCTGAAGGTCTGGATACTGCCGACTTTAGAATTAGATTCGGCGTAGAGCTGAGCGCCCTTAAATCGGTGCGGATGATGGTCGAGGGCGGCGTTTTGGCTTTCAATTCTGCAGGAAACAGAATGTTTTTTACCGATAGAGGCTTCGACATCAGTAATTCTGCGTATGTAAGCATCATTCGGGAAATAGAAAAATCGATGGACTCTGATTTTGTGAATTAGTTGTTAATTTACTGACAAATTCTATTTTTGGTGTTGACAAACAATTTGGACGGGAATATATTATACACAGTTAGCACTCGTCATAAACGACTGCTAACAATAAATAAATCTCAGAGGAGGTGAGTATGTTAACCGAGAGAAAGCTCAAAATTTTAGAGGCTATAATAAACGATTTTTTGGAAAGCGCCCAACCGGTCGGTTCAAGGACGATTTCCAGAAAATATCTCATTGGAACGAGTCCGGCGACCATACGCAATGAGATGGCGGATTTGGAAGAGCTCGGATTCTTATTTCAACCTCACACTTCAGCTGGGAGAGTGCCTTCCGACCTTGGCTACAGATTCTTTGTGGACAGCATTCTGAATTTTGACAGGTTGCGCGCAGGTATGTATTCGAGACTTCAGTCGGCGTTGGTAGAGCGTGGAGACAACCTGGCGCATAGGGCGTCAGAGCTCCTGAGTGAGCAGACGGGTGCAGTTGCCGTGGTGTGTCTGCCGAGTTTTGGAAAAGCAAAGCTCGAAAATCTCAAACTTGTCAAGGTGTACCATTCAAAAGTGTTAATGATAGTGGTTGCAGGTGAAGGAAAGCTCAGGTATGCGGAGATAAGCAGCGGACTCGGGCAGGCGGAGCTCGACTCGATGGCGGAAATATTGCTCGACAGCTTTAGAGGTAAATCGGTCGAGGATATGGACGTAAGGGCGGTAAAGCGAGTGCAGAGCTCGGAGCTTGAGTATTTTATACCCACGCTGCGAGAGGCGCTCAAGACTGTAAGAACTTCCGAGATAATAGTCGGCGGAACGAAAGGTTTGCTCGAAAATGAAAGCATACGCACCACAGAGCAGCTCAGAGAGTTTCTGGGTTATCTGGACGATAAGGAATCGCTTTACAGGATTTTTGCCGATATTGCAAAAGCCGGCAGGCCTCGCCTCGGCATAAAGATAGGAACGGAGTTTACAGAAAAAGAACTTCAGGACTATGCGATTATATGCACGGAGTTTGGGTATATGGGCACTGATAGAGGTTATATTGGCATTATCGGACCTAAAAGAATGGATTACGAACAAAACTGCGAACTCGTGTCGGGGTACGCAAGAGCGCTTACTGAGGCATATTCGGGGATTTACCTTTAATATAAATGGAGGAACATGTGAAAAAAGAAGTTGGGAATAAAGAAGCAAGTAATTCCGCAGAACAAAATACCGAAAAATCTGCAGGTGCATGTGAGGCGGATGCCGGTGCAAATTCTGGTGCAAATATCGAAACAGAGTCAGGTGCAGCCGAAAAGAGCGCGGAGGAAGAGTGTGCAGAGGCAAAGGAACGATATCTCAGGTTAAATGCGGAGTTTCAGAATTATAAAAAGCGTGTTGAAAAAGAAAAGGCGGAGCTGATAAAGTACGGCAATGAAAGGCTTATCACCGATATGTTAAGCGTGATAGACAATATCGAAAGAGCGGTGGAAGGCTCGGCTTTGACAGAAGATAAAAAACTTCGCGAGGGTATAGTGCTTGTTAAAAAATCTCTTGACGAAGTTCTGAAAGCCAATGGACTTGAGCCGATAGAGGCTCAGGATATGGAATTTAACCACGATGAGCATTATGCAGTTATGACCGAGGAAGTTGAAGGAGTACAGGAGGGCATTGTAGTGGATGTGCTGCAAAAAGGGTACAAATTGAACGGAAAAGTCATAAGACCATCTATGGTTAAAGTATCAAAGTAAAAAATTACACATATATTTTAGGAGGAATTTATGGGAAAAATTATTGGAATCGACCTTGGCACAACAAACTCATGTGTCGCGGTGCTTGAGGGGGGCAGTTCGGTAGTGATTCCGAACGCAGAGGGCAATAGGACTACGCCTTCGATAGTAGCATTTACAAAAAATGGCGAAAGACTTGTCGGCGAAACAGCAAAGAGACAGGCTATCACAAATCCTGACAGGACTATCAGCTCTATAAAGAGAGATATGGGTCGCGACAGAAAGATACATATCGACGATAAGGTATATACACCGCAGGATATATCTGCAATCATTCTACAGAAACTCAAAGCAGATGCAGAGAGTTATCTCGGCGAAAAGGTTACAGAGGCAGTAATCACAGTGCCGGCTTATTTCAGCGATGCTCAGAGGCAGGCGACAAAAGATGCGGGTAGAATTGCAGGTCTGGAAGTAAAGCGAATTATCAACGAACCTACTGCGGCGGCACTTTCTTATGGTCTCGACAAAACTGACAAGAATCACAAAATCATGGTTTATGACCTCGGAGGAGGTACTTTCGACGTATCGATACTCGAAATAGGTGACGGCGTTTTTGAGGTTCTTGCGACAAACGGAAATAACCTGCTCGGCGGCGACGATTTCGATAAAGTTGTTATGGATTATATCGCCGACACATTCAAATCTGAGCACGGAGTGGATCTGAGATCTGATAAGATGTCGCATCAAAGGCTGAAGGAGGCGTCGGAAAAGGCGAAAATGGAGCTTTCGTCTACGATGACTACAAATATCAATGTGCCGTTTATCACTGCCACAGCCGAAGGACCTCTCCATCTTAATATTGACCTCACAAGGGCAAAGTTCGATCAGCTTACAAAGCATCTTGTCGACAAGACTATCGAACCTTCTAAGAAGGCGCTCCAGGATGCCGGACTTTCTGCGGGCGACCTTGCGCAGGTTATTCTTGTAGGCGGTTCTACCCGAATCCCTGCCGTGCAGGAGGCTGTAAAGAAATTTACCGGCAAGGATCCTCACAAGGGAATCAATCCGGATGAAGTTGTAGCGCTTGGTGCAGCTATTCAGGGCGGTGTGCTCTCCGGCGATGTCAAAGATATTCTTCTTCTTGATGTTACGCCGCTTTCTCTCGGTATCGAGACATACGGAAAGGTGTTTACGAAGCTTATAGAGCGAAATACTACAATTCCTACAAAGAAGTCGCAGATATTCTCCACAGCCGCAGATAATCAGACTGCCGTGGACATAAAAGTGCTGCAGGGCGAAAGGCAGATGGCGGACGACAATATTCCGCTCGGAGAGTTTAGACTCGATGGAATTCCTCCTGCAAGGAGAGGCGTTCCGCAGATAGAAGTCACTTTCGACATCGATGCAAACGGCATAGTCAATGTATCCGCAAAGGATATGGGTACGGGCAAATCACAGCATATAACTCTCACGGCAAGCACAAATCTCTCGAAGGAAGAAATTGACAAAAAGGTCAAGGAAGCCGAAAAATACGCAGAGGAAGATAATAAGCGCAGACAGCTCATCGAAGAAAAGAACAAGGCGGATAATATGATCTACGAGATAGAAAAATCGCTCGAAGATATCGGTGATAAAGCTGATGAAGCGCAGAAGTCTGAAGTCCGCTCAAAAATCGAAGCATTAAAGGCATCGATGCTCGGGGATGACATAGAGAAGATACGCGCAGATCTCAAGGCGCTTATGGATGCGTTCCAGCCTATCGCGCAGAAGCTCTACGAACAGCAGGCTGCCGAAAATGCTGCCAATAATGCTTCGGGCGACGCGCCGAAGCAGGATTCGGTTGACGATGCAGACTACGAAGTGGTAGACTAACTGTTATGGACAAAAAGGATTATTATGAGCTTTTAGGAATAAAAAAAGATGCGGGCGAATCAGAGATAAAATCCGCGTACCGCAAGCTTGCGATGAAGTATCACCCGGACAAAAATCCGGGTGATAAGGTTGCCGAAGAAAAGTTCAAGGAGATAAACGAAGCATACGAAATACTCTCCGATGCGGAGAAGAGGCGGATGTATGACCAGTACGGCCATGCGGCGTTTACTCAGGGTGGGGCGGGTCCTACCGGCTATGGAAGTTTCCAGGGCTTCAGCTTTGACGATCTGCTTAACGAGATGTTTGGCGGGTTCGGCGGCTTTGGCGGCTCATCAAGAAGCAGCGGTCCGAGGATGACAAAAGGTCAGGATGTACATCTTGAGGTCGAGCTGAGCTTCGAGGAAGCGGCGTTCGGCAAGAAGGTCGAAATAGAATATCTCAGAACGGAAGAATGCTCGCATTGCGGCGGTACCGGCGGAGAGCCGGGAAGCACAAAAAGCACGTGCAAAACCTGCGGAGGCAAGGGCAGCCAGCAGTTTATTCAGCGCTCATTGTTCGGGGAATCCATCACAACCCGCGTATGCAGCGATTGCAAAGGGCGCGGAGAAACGTACAGTCAGGAGTGCAAGGTCTGCAAGGGCAGGACGAGAGTTCGCAAGATGACTAAAAAAAGCATCGACATTCCTGCGGGCGTTGCAGACGGGAACACAATGAATCTCCGAAACGAGGGAGACCTTGGAAACAACGGCGGACCTCGCGGCGACGTTATAATATATATCAGAACACGTCCGCATGAGCAGTTCAGACGCGACGGAAGCTCGGTAATCTACGGAATGACAATCTCCTTTCCTCAGGCTGTATTTGGCGACGAGGTAATAGTGCCTACAATAGACGGCAAGGTCAAAATGACTATTCCGGAGGGAACTCAGCCCGGCAAAGTCCTTAAAATAAAGGGTAAAGGCATACCTATACTCAACGGCTACGGCAGGGGGGATATGTATGTGACTATCAATATAGATGTTCCGAAGGGTCTGAATAAAACACAGAAGGAACTGCTTCAGAAATACGATGCTGCTATGGGCGGAAATGCCGCTCCGCCTAAAAAGGGGCTTTTTGGCGGAAAAAAGTAGAAATGCGGTGAGCCGCGGTGTGTGATTAGAGGCGCTGTGCAGCGGTTCGCCGCATCGGAAAGTGTGCGCGTGTGAGAGGCGCGAATATGGTATATAAAAAAATACTTGTCTATACTGAAAAAACAGATGAAGCGTCCGGGCTGCTAATTATGCTCGGCGCGGCAGGAACAGAGGTCATCTCGCAGAGCGAGGATGACCTTTTATGCTTTAATTTTGATTATATCGATATAGAAAAACCTGTTCGAAGCGGAGTTGCCGCTTACTTTGAAGATAATGACAGCTTTGAGCAGCGCTGCTATGATATAGTTTCGGCGCTGAGGAATGCGGGTTTCAGCGATATTGAAATAAGTGATGTTGATACCGCTTCGTATGAAAACGAGTGGAAAAAATATTTGAAGCCTGTCGAATTGAGCAGTTTTGTGGTAGTGCCAATGGTTGACGGAGTGGATGGCGATTTGATTGAAAACAAGGAGCGCATAGTCATTATTCCGGGCAGGGCGTTTGGAACGGGGATGCACGAAACCACAAGACTTTGCATAGAGTTGCTTACAAAATATGTAAAAGATGGCTGTGCGGTCGCAGACATAGGTACAGGAAGCGGAATCCTTGCCATAGCTGCAAAAAAGCTCGGCGCTGGCGATGTCTGCGGCGTAGATAACGACCCTGATGCTATAGAGAACGCTGAAGCGAATATGCGAATAAATTCCGTAAATATACGTCTGGACTGCGCGGATTTGGCGAGTACGATAAGCGGAGCGGCAGACATAATAGTTGCAAATATCGCGGTAAAGGCGGTGGTCGCGCTTGCGGAGGATGTGCGCTGCCTTTTGGCGCCGAATGGGCTTTACATATGTTCCGGCATAATATTTTCAGAGAAGGAAAATACGAGATGCGCTTTGCAGTCACTTGGTTATGAGGTGGTCGAAGTCGCTCAAATGGGCGAATGGTGTGCATTTGCGGCGCGGCTGATTTGTGGTGTGGCGCGTGAATAGGCTTTATCTTGACTTTGAGCGCGGCGATTTTGTGAAAATTTGTGAACTCTGTGTCGCTTCGCCCGATAATGTGGCGCATCTTAAGGCAATAAGGATCAGGGCCGGCGAGTGCGTAGAATTTATAGATTTTTACAGTCGGCTGTACACGGCAGTATTCGAGGAAAGGCGCGGCAGAGACGAATATGTATTTAGTGTGAGAGAAGTGTCCGAGATTGCGCCTGAAAAACCTGTAATTCATTTATTTCAGGCAAAGACAAAGACTGCTAAGTTAGAATTTACGGCTCAGAGAGCCGTAGAGGCAGGAGCATGCAGAATAGTGTTTTGCGATACCGAGTATTCGGACAGGGCGTGCAGCGTAAAAATAGACAGGCTGAAAAAAATAGCGAGAGAGGCGGCGCTTCAGAGCAAGGCGGCGGCGCTTCCGGAGATAGAGGTCGCAGGAAGAATCGAAACTCTCGATTTTTCCGAATATGACAGAGTTTTGTTTTTTTATGAGGGAGCTTCCGCCAGAGTCGGCAACCTGCGCGGTGTGGAGAGGATTGCGTTGATAATAGGTTCGGAGGGCGGTTTTTCAGAAAGAGAGGCAGAATGGGCGCGCGCAAATTTCGGAGAGGTTTATTCGCTCGGAAACAGGATATATAGGGCTGAAACAGCTTCTATAGCAGCGCTTGCAATAGTTTGGCACGAGAGCGGCAAAGGCTTGGACAAATAGTGAATGATGCGGATGGAAAATATTAAGAAAACGCAAAAAAATTCCGGGGTGATAGATGCGGAATTGCAGAATGTTGGAAAAAGGGTCGCAATGATGACTCTCGGCTGCAAGACTAATATAGTCGAGTCGGAGGCGATACTTGGCGCGCTTGCGGATGCCGGCTGCGGTATCGTAGAATTTGACGATTTGGCGGATTATTATATTATAAACACCTGCACTGTAACTCATATCAGCGATAGAAAATCCAGGCAGATGATACGGCGCGCGCGCAAGATGAGCGCAGACGCAAAGATTATTTGTATGGGGTGTTATTCACAGCTTCACTATGATGAAGTCAGCCAAATGGGCGTAGATCTAATTGTCGGCAACGGCAATAAAAATATCGTCATTGATTATATTTTGCGCGGTTTCGGGAATTGTGCCACAGCGCCGGATTTAAGCGCAAAGGCTGTGATATCGGACAAGGAGTCCGCGGCGTCGCTTAAAAAAATCGTATCGGGCACTCATAGCGGTACTATAGAGGGGTCGCCTTTTATAATTATTGATTCGCTGAATAATTTTGAGGATATACCAGAGTATACTGTAAGTCAGCATACGAGGGCGTTTATAAAGATACAGGATGGCTGCGACAGATACTGCACTTACTGTATAATTCCGTATGCGCGCGGCGGCCTCAGGAGCAGGGGGCTCGAAAGCATTGCAGAGGAAGTTAGGCGTTTGAGCCACGCCGGGTACACGGAATTCGTGCTTACAGGCATACATATTGCTTCTTACGGCAAGGAATCGGGATTTGAGCATAGCTTGCTCGATGTAATTGAATTGATTAACTCCATTGACGGCGTAAGGCGCATTCGCCTCGGTTCGCTTGAACCGGCATTTATTGACGAGGCGGCGTTGATAAGGATGGCGGCTTGCGGCAAGCTCTGCGACCATTTTCACTTATCGCTTCAGAGCGGTTCGGACAAGGTGCTGCGCCTGATGAACAGACGCTACAGTGCCGATGGTTTTATAGAGGCTGTAGAGCGTTTAAGGCGTTTTTATGCCAATCCTTCTGTAACTACCGACATAATAGTCGGTTTTCCCGGCGAAGGAGAGGCGGAGTTCCGCGAAACCGTAGAGCTCGTAAAAAAAGTGCGTTTTTCGGATATACATATATTTCCTTATTCGGAGCGAAGTGGAACGCCGGCGGTGCGATTTGGCGAAAAAGTTCCCGACAGCGAAAAAAAACGCAGGCTGCACGAGCTCGAAACTGTCGCGGCACAGCTTAGAGATGAATATGTCGCTTCGTCGCCTAATGGGACGGTGCTTGTTGAGGTAATAGAGAACGGCGTGGCAGGTGGTTATACTTCGAATTATATTTATCGCAAGCTTAGTGCGGAAAATCTTGCCGTAGGCGATTATGCGGAATATTGCGACAGGTGCTGAACGGAGGAGATTTTGAGAAAGTATGTCAACGGGACGCTTATGCGTTATGGCTACACGACAGGAAGCTGCGCTGCTGCTGCCGCAAAGGCGGCGCTTAAATATCTGTGTACGGGCGAGATGCCGCGCACCGTTAATATCACCACTCTAAGCGGAAAAAAATTAGAGCTTATAGTTGAATCGGCGTCGGTCAAAGATGGCGAGGCGCAAAGATCCGCCGTGTGCGCAATAAAAAAAGATGCGGGTGACGATCCGGATATTACGGATGGAGCGCTGGTCTTTGCCGAGGTTTGCATTAAAAAAAGCGGTGAATGCAGCGTGCCGGGCGTATCCGTTGCATCACGGGAGTCTGCTGTGATTGGTGTGCGCGGCGCGTTTGGCATTCCAGAGGAATCAGGCGCAACCGTGGAGTCCGGCGCGCTTTTTGCAGAGAGGATTGTAATAGACGGAGGCGTTGGAGTGGGCAGGGTTACGCGCCCCGGTCTAGATCAGCCCGTCGGTGCAGCGGCGATAAATTCCGGTCCGAGAAAGATGATTGCGCAGGCTGTTTGCGAGGCGGCTGATGAATGCGGTTTTGCACCGGGCTGCGATGAATACCTGCATGTCACGGTTTTTGTGCCCGATGGAGAAGCTCTTGCGCGGCGCACATTTAATACAATGCTTGGCATCGAGGGCGGCATATCTATTTTGGGAACAACCGGAATAGTGGAACCTATGAGCGATTCGGCGCTTGCTGCCACCATAGAGGCAGAAGTGAGCGTGCTTGCAGCGGAGGGTCACAAAAAATTGATGGTAAATCTTGGAAATTACGGAGAGGATTTTACTAAAAATGTACTCAAACTGCTGCCCAAGCCTTCTGTTAAGTGTTCAAATTTTATTGACGCGGCAATGGATGCGGCAGTTGCACACGGCATGGATAGCCTTTTGATAATAGGTCACATAGGGAAATTGGTTAAGCTTGGAATTGCGATGTTTAACACCCATTCAGGCAATGGCGACGGAAGGCTCGAAACCTTGGCGGCTTGTGCGGCTGTATCCGGCGCAGACGGAGATGCTGTGCGCGAGATTTTGTCGTGCGCTACTACCGAGGCGGCGCTCGATGTGTTGGAAGCTGCAGGGTTGTTTGACAGTGCGCTATTCGAGCTTCGCAGCAGGATTGAACGCGCAATCAGCAGACGAATGCCTGAGTATATTCGAACGGAGTTTATATGCTTTGGCGGCAGGATAGGCGCGTGGCGCGAGCTTTTTGCAAGCGATGGCGCACATGCAATGGCTGAATTTTGGAAAAAAATAGCGGATTAAAATATTAGAGATGATTGAAAAGGAGGCGGTATGATAAATTTTGTTGGCGCAGGCAGCGGCGCTGCCGATCTGATAACTGTCAGAGGCGCGAGGCTGTTGTCGGAGGCTGATGTCGTAATATATGCAGGGTCGCTTGTAAATCCCGAACTGCTGAACTATTGCCGTGCTGACTGCGAAATTTATAACAGCGCCGAAATGAATCTTGACGAGGTTATAGAAGTGATGTCTGCCGCGGAGCAGCGCAAAAAGATGACTGTGCGTCTGCATACGGGAGATTCGAGTATTTACGGTGCAGTAAGAGAGCAGTTTGATAGGCTCGAAGCGCTTGGGATTGAGTACGCAGTTTGTCCGGGTGTGTCCAGTTTTTGCGGTGCGGCTGCGGCATTAAAAGCGGAGTACACGCTTCCGAATGTTTCACAAAGTGTTGTAATTACCAGGATGGCAGGCAGAACGCCTGTGCCTGAGCGCGAGAGTATTCGTTCGTTTGCGGAGCATGGCGCAACAATGGTTATTTTCCTTTCTGCGGGGATGCTTTCGGAACTTTCGCAGGAGTTGATTGCGGGCGGTTATTCAGCTGATACGCCGGCTGCGCTTGTCTACAAGGCAACATGGCCGGACGAGATTGTAGTGAGGTGCACGGTAGGTGAATTAGCAGCCGCGGGAACGGCAAATTCCATCAGAAAGACGGCGCTTGTCCTCGTAGGCGGATTTTTAGGCGGCGATTATGAGTTATCAAAGCTGTACGACGCCAATTTTACGACGGAATTTAGAAAGGGCGCGGAAAATGTGTAAAAATTTAGCGATAATCAGCTTTACCGATAAAGGCGAAAAGTTAGCTGATCGGCTTGTCGGGCAGCTCGAGGGCATAAACACTCGGCACTATCCGTGCGATAGAGGCGGTCTTTCTTCAATTGTTTCCGAGGCGTTCGAGAGTTTTGACGCACTCATGTTTATTGGCGCTGCAGGTATTGCAGTGAGGGCGATTGCGCCGCATATAAGGTCAAAAATGCGTGATCCTGCTGTAATTGTTGCGGATGAGGCAGGGGATTTTGTAATACCTGTTTTGTCGGGCCATGTGGGCGGCGCGAATGAGGCGGCGCTGTATATTGCTGAAATTATCGGCGCGACGCCTGTAATCACTACGGCGACGGATATAAATGGCGCGTTTGCCGTAGATGTTTGGGCGTCTAAAAACGGATATGTGATAGCGAATCCTGAAAGTATAAAAGACGTATCTATGAAAGCGCTCCGAGGGGAACGCATAGAGATTTTGGCTGATACGGAACTTTTAGTTCCGCCGCCCGAAAGTCAGGCGTCTGTATGCAAAGCAGCCGATTTTATTGGGAATTTTTCTCAAAATATGGAACATGGGATTGTGGATGTGTATGTCGGTTCGAGAATTATATCGGGCGGCGCGCTGCGTCTTGTTCCCCGAATGCTCTATGTCGGAATTGGCTGTCGCAGAGGTGTTTCGTCTGAAGCCGTCGGCGCGCTTTTCGAGAGAGTGTTTGCTGAATACGGCATAGATGCCCGTGCGGTGGCGTCTGTAGCGAGCATCGATATAAAGTCGGATGAGGGCGGTCTGCTGGGTTTTGCA
The DNA here is from genome assembly GCA_041781135.1 of Acidaminobacteraceae bacterium. Taxonomy (GTDB): domain Bacteria; phylum Bacillota; class Clostridia; order Peptostreptococcales; family Acidaminobacteraceae; genus JAUMXJ01. The sequence continues at coordinate 6,670 of JBHAZV010000022.1, read as the reverse complement.
GAGGAGAGAGGCTATGAGCTGCGCTTTTATTCTGCCGATGAGTTAAATCGATTGGATGATATTACAGGTGGCGCTGGCAATGTACGCAGTGCCGGCAATGTGTGTATTACTGGCGGCGTGGGTGGTGTCGGTGATTCGTATGGTGCGGATTGTTTCAATGCAATGGGGTTGAACGGTGAGGGTGGTTATCGTGCGTATGCTGACGGCGGTGTGTGCGGCGCCGGCGAAGTGCATGAAGGCGCTGGCGGTGTGTGCGGCACAGGGTTTTTGTGTTCGCAGTTTTCGCATTCGGAGTTTGTTGAAAGTGTTGTCGGAGTTGATTGTGTCTGCGAGCGGGCGGCGGTTGCGGCGGCCGTTGAAATGTCGGGCTCGGCGCGGATAATGGTAAAAAAGACAGTCGGGGACGGAGTGACGGTGGCTGTTGCAGCGGCTTTGCGGATATAGTGCATTAGTAAGCGGAGGAGCGGTATGAATAAATTGAGCGTGGTCGGGATCGGGCCCGGCAGAGTGGATGGAATGACGATAGAAGCAGAGCGTGCAATCTCAGCGGCGGAAGTTGTGGTGGGATATACGGCGTATATCGAGCTGGTGCGAGATAATTTTCCTAATAAGGAATTTTTTGACACCCCGATGAGGAAGGAGGTAGACAGGTGCATTGCTGCTTTGGATTTTGCGCTCACGAGGGATGTTGCGGTCGTGTGCAGCGGCGACAGCACGATTTACGGGATGGCATCGCTAATTTTCGAACTTCGTGACGCGCATTCGGACAAATATTCGGATATCGATATTTCCGTAATCGCCGGAGTCACTGCTGCGTCGAGCGGTTCGGCGCTGCTTGGCTCGCCGCTTGGACATGACTTTGCGGTGATCAGTCTTTCGGATCTGCTTACGCCGTGGGAGCTTATAGAAAAAAGGCTTGAATGTGCAGCGCTTGGAGATTTTTGTATAGCAATTTATAATCCGTCGAGCAGTAAGCGAAGCGATTATTTGAAAAAAGCATGTGACATTTTGTTAAAGAGTATGCGGCCGTCTACAATTTGCGCTGTCGCTTCCAGAATAGGGAGAGAGGGTGAAAGCGTCGAAATCACCACTCTCGGTGCGTTGTCTGAATGCCGCGTGGATATGTTTTCGACGGTTTTTATCGGCAATAGCCAAACTCGGAACATAGGCGGCAAAATGGTTACGCCGAGGGGCTACAGGTATTGATTTTGGAAAAAGTTTTGTCTGGCATTCCGCCGGTTACGGGCGTCGATTATATTCTTTTTGGCGGCACGACTGAGGGGCGCGTGATTGCGCGGTCGATAGCGGACAATGGTTTTACAGTACTCGCGGTCGTGGCTACCGAGTATGGCGAAGAGGCGCTCGATGCGTCTTTTGCGCGTGAAAACGGCGAAGATTTTAAGAAAAACTGTTATACGCTGGCTCAAAGACTTGACGAGGGCGAGATGACCGCACTGTTAGATTATTTAAGCCCCGCGGCTGTTATTGACGCCACACATCCCTATGCGGCGCTTGTCAGCCGGAATATTCGCAGGGCGTCGGAAAAGACGGGGCAGCGCTATATTCGCGTGCTGCGCCGCTCTACGCGAAATTTTGCTTCTTCGGCTGCGGTCGAAGCAGAGCCGCAGCAGGTGTTTACTTTTGCAAGCATGTCTGAGCTTGTCAAATGGCTGAACCGGTGTGACGACGTGATTTTTTCCACTCTCGGCGCAAAGGATCTTCAGCGGCTTGCGGAAGTGCAGAATTTTGAGCGGAGGATATATGTCAGGATCCTTCCGACAGTGGAGGGGATATCGGAGTGCAGACGCCTCGGTTTTCCGATGAAACATATTTACGCGCTGCACGGCCCGTTTTCGGAGGATTTCAATATCGCCCAGTTCAGGGAGTCAGGCGCGGGCATCATTTTAACTAAGGATACAGGTTTGGCTGGGGGATTCGACGAAAAGATAAGAGCTGCCGAATATCTGAAAATAAAGCTTGCAATTCTTGAACGTCCGCTTGAAACCTCGGATAGTATTTCTTTGGATGAAATATTAAAAAAACTTAATAATAAGGAGGCGTTATGACCGCAGGCGAAAACAAAAATTCGGATTTGTCAAAAAACGGCCTGACAATAGTGTTGTACCCTAAATGCACTACATGCGTTAAGGCGCAGAAATTTCTGGAAAATAAGATTATTAGCGGCGGAAGGTTCAGCAATTTAATCGTCCGAGACATAAAGGAGCAGAATCCCGACCGCGAGGAGCTCAGCCGTTGGCTTAAAATGAGCGGGCTGCCTGTCAAAAAATTTTTTAATACAAGTGGGGTTTTGTATCGCAAATTGGGTCTGAAAGATAGACTCCCTGTTTTGAGTGATGATGAGGCGCTGGATTTACTTGCTGCCGACGGTATGCTTGTAAAACGTCCTATTCTTTTGGCAGGAGACAGAGTGTTTGTCGGTTTTAACGAAAAGTTATGGTCGGAAATCAGCTGAGAAGATCGTGTTTCGGTGTGACCGCTGCTTCGGCTTGGCTGCCGCTTCGGCTGTGCACCTCGGTGCGCTTTTCGGCTGTGCGCGGTGTTCTTTTCGGCTGTGCGCTGGGATATGCGCTGCGGTTTACACTTCGGTTGGACAACGTAGTCTTGCGCTGCGACCGTATGATGTATTCTGGTACTGCGGTCGATGTTTCAACAGGCGTGCGGCGCAAAATGCAGTTAGCAAGGCTTTTTGCATAGCAAAAAGCCGATACAATGCTTAGCTATATAAACAGCCAAGGCTTTTTGCATAGCAAAAAGCCGATGTAATGCTTAGCTATACAAACAGCCAAGGCTTTTTGCATAGCAAAAAGCCGATACAATGCTTAGCTATATAAACAGCCAAGCTCATTTACTATATACAAATAAGATTATCATTATATAGTAAATGAGCGAATGTATTGTTTACCAGATGCATACGCAAAAACTTACGCATAGGCAAATACGGCTAATAAGCAAGTACATTTACTATATACAACACAAAATATAACAAATATAGTAAATGTACAGATAAATGCCTGCGCGGGGTGTGCAGCGAGCATTTACATATAGGCAAATGCGGCTGATAAGCAAGCTCATTTACTATATACGAACAGAATTATAATGATATAGTAAATGAGCAAACACAGTGCATATGAGACATACGAGCGAAACTCTTCGCATAGGCAGATACAGGCAGTGTGATTCATATTCAGCAGGGTATATCGTTACATTCTGGAGGGTAAATGCAAAAAAATCTTTATATCGTCGGGATAGGTGTTGGTGAAAGGACGCTTACGGCGGAGGCGGTAGATTGTATAACTCGCGCCGAGGTTGTCTTTGGCGCTCCGAGAATGCATAGTGAAGTAAAATCATATATTTCCGAAACAGCGGAGCGCTTTGAGATATACGATAGGGAAGGAGTGTTTTCCGCAATTATGCGCTGCAATGCGGAAAACAGCGTACTTTTGGTTTCGGGTGACACAGGTTTTTATAGTGCGGCATCGGCATTTAGCTGTGAATCTAAAATTTGTGAATTTAATACAATCCTTGTTCCGGGTATTTCGACGGTATCGTATTTTTTTGCAAAATGCGGGCTCGCATGGCAGGATGCGGAGCTTATAAGCTGCCACGGCAGACGCGGCGGGATTGTTGATGCAGTGCGACGAAATCGTTTGACATTTGCGCTGACAGGCGGCAATATCGGAGAAATCATGCAGGAGCTTGTGTCGGCAGGGTTCGGGGATCTGAAAATACATATTGGCGAAAAGCTCGGCTCGGACTCTGAAAATATAACGAAAGCTTTTGTTCACGAAGTTGCAGGCGTTAAAACAGCCGCACTGTCGGTGGTAATAATTGAAAATCCGAAATTTGATTTAAGGCAGCGCGTCGGCATATCGGATGAGGATTTTGTAAGGGGCGAAGTTCCTATGACAAAATCTAATATTCGTGCGGTCGTGATGTCAAAGCTTGCAATTAAGCCGAATGACAGGTGTATCGATGTCGGATGCGGCACCGGCTCTGTGACGGTAGAAATGGCGCTTGCGGCATATCGAGGCAGCGTAGTGGGCATCGATATTTCTGCAGAGGCAGTTGAACTTACACGACAGAATATAAGAAATTTTCAAATTGGAAATGCTGAGGTTTTGCAGGAGAATGCTGCCAAATGGCTCGAAAATGTGACGGAATCCTGCGGATTTTTTGATGCAGCGTTTATTGGCGGCACGAAAGGGAGCATGCGCCCGATTATTGAAAAGCTTCTCGAATTTAACAGTAATATTCGAATTGTCGCGACAGCTGTAACCCTCGAAAGCGCAATAGAGGCAATCGGCGCTTTTGAAGATAATTCTCTGGAAGCAAAAATAGTGCAGGTGCAGGTTTCGGAGTCAAAAAAAATAGGCAAAAAACATATGATGCTGGCGCAGAATCCGATATACATAATTTCCTGTGATGCCGGCGCAAGGTTTGATGTGTAGTTTTGGCAATGCGGAGTGAGGCAATGCGGAGTGAGGTAATACAGAGTGAAAATCTGTATAAAATTCCAAAAACGCCCTATCGCAGTAGCGGCGGGTTAAATAACAAGTATGAATAAAACGAAAATAGATATAAACAGCAAATACATGAATATAAGCTCAGGAAGTGATTGCGGAGTGCTGATTGCGGGCACGAACAGCGGCAGCGGAAAGACGACAATAACCATTGCGCTGCTGTCTGCGCTTAAGCGGAGAGGATACGAGCTTTCGTCGTTCAAATGTGGTCCGGATTATATAGACCCGATGTTTCATAGAGAGGTTCTTGGAGTGCCGTCTTATAATTTAGATCCGTTTTTTATGAGTGCTGAGCAGCTTTGTGTGCATTTTTCCTCTCGAAGCCGCGGTTTTTCGCTGATTGAGGGTGTTATGGGCTATTATGACGGTGTTGGAGTAGACGGCAGGTTCAGCACATATGATGTTGCCCGCGCTGTCGGTGTGCCTGTGGTGCTTGTTGTGGATGGAAGAGGTATGTCAAATTCTGCGGGAGCGCTGATAAGCGGATTCCGAAATTACAGGCGGCCGTCGCAGTTTTTGGGTTTGGATGCAGAAAATGAAATTCGCGCAGTGATTTTCAATAATATCAGCAGAGGAATGTACCCTCTTATGAAGCGCATTGCCGAGGATGCAGGAGTTATTTCGCTTGGGTACTTTCCTAAGCTTGCAGAAGCGAGGATAGAGAGCCGTCACCTTGGTTTGATAACGGATTTTGACAGGAACGAGCTTGAAAAAAAGATAGAACTGCTCGGAGATACGGCGGAGGAGTGCCTGGACTTGGATGCGCTGGCAGAACTTGCTTCACATTGTGCAGGACGCAGAAAATTGCATTTGGATTCGAATGCTGCCTTGCGCGGCGTGCTGCCTTGTGGTTTGCACTGCGGCGCGGCCGATAATTCTGGCGCCGACAGCTTTACCGGCGGTATAGATAATGTTTCGCGCGGTGCAGACAAGGTTTCGCGCGGTGTCACGCAGCCTGTCATCGCTGTGGCGCGCGACAGGGCATTTTGTTTTATTTATCAGGAAAATTTGGAGCTGCTTGAGAGCCTTGGAGCAAAACTCACATTTTTCAGCCCGATGAGTGATGCTGTGCTTCCGGCGGCGGATGCTCTGTACTTGCCCGGAGGTTATCCCGAAGCGCACCTGCCGATTCTTGCCGAAAATAAAACGATGCTCGGTTCTGTCAGCGAGTCAATTAAATCGGGTATGCCTGCGATTGCCGAGTGCGGAGGTTTTATGTACCTGCATAACAGCATCGATGGAGTGAGAATGGCAGGCGTAATAGACGGAGATGCATTTCGCACTGAAAAACTTCAGCGTTTCGGGTATACTCATATTTCGCCTGAGCGCAGCGGGCTTATCGGACATGCGGGGGCAGATATCAGGTGTCATGAATTTCACTATTACGACAGCACGGCGTATGGCGCAGACTTCATTGCGCGCAAGGAGCGCGGCGGCGAAGCGTACCCGTGTGCGCACCATTCGCGAGTTCTTTACGCCGGTTTTCCGCATCTTTATTTTCCGGCGCATCCTGAAATAGCCGCCAATTTTGTAAGTGCCGCCCTAAAGTTTCGTGCAGTCAGCAATAACGCTTGAATAATTGGAATTAGACGTTGTAAAGAGGGTGATGAGATGCAATTGCCATATGGAGCAGGGAAAGATGATTTTGAAAAATGTAAAAATATAGTTGTAAAACTAACAAATGATAGTAATAATTTAGATGAGATTGCCTTAAAAATAATGAATATAGTATATTCTACAGGGGGCAGTTATTCGGATGAAACGCTGCTCACTTATGCAAAACATATTTTGAAATGAATAAAATAAATTAAGGTTTTGTACCTTTGTCAATGATGTGAGACTTTTTTAGAGAAAAAATAGCAGTATGTATGATAAGCTACTTTTGGTTTTGGAGGGGTGCTAGCACCCCTCCAAAAATTTTCGTTTTTCCATCGGAGTCATCCATCCGAGTGTCTGCATTGGGGTATTGTTGGACCTACGTAAATATCTACTCATCTGTGTTTTCAGGTCTTCATAACTATAAAAACTCATTCTGCTGTAAAATCTTTCGTTGTCGTTTCTGTGGCTTCGTTCTACTTTTCCGTTGTGTCTTGGTGTTCTCGGTCTTATCAGTTTATGTGTGATGCTTC
>JBHAZV010000021.1:0-10596 GCA_041781135.1 Acidaminobacteraceae bacterium | reverse complement strand
CTTCGCAGAATCAAAAGTGTATGTCTTTCCATCATATTCCGTTTTATTCTCAATATTCTGCGATTCGCCTACATTTCCGCTATGTGTAGCTTGGTGTCCCATATCATAATCATTCGACATGTTCGGGTAGTAATATTCAACATTAATAGTTCCGATTTTTTGCTTCAATTTATAGTACAAAAAAGCATTAGCAATATCTTCGCCAAAAATTGAATTCAAAGCGCGCTTGCCTGTCAACCGTAATTGGAACACTCCGGTGCTATCTGCAGTAAAAGTAACACTTCCTTTTCTGGTATATTTTTTAAACAGCAATAGTGCATTCAACCTACCTAAATCTACTTCTGTACCGCCATATTTCAAAACCAAATCATAGAGCCTCGATCCCTCGGCTTCAATTTCATAATTAACAGTATAAGTTTCGCCTTCCTCTAACTCCACATCGCCTGTAACATCGCCGACACCATCTACGCTGGTAATACTTATACTCAGGCTTCCTTCAGGAACACTCTGCACTTCAGCAAAAGCCGGAATGCTTAAAAACACGAGCAGACACGCAAGCAGCAATGCAAGCGGTCTCACAAACATTTTTTTACTTTTCATAATATCCTCCCTCTTCTATCGGCGAGGATATGGCAATATGCTGTTCATAGTCCGAAAGAACCTTAGAATCATACTTTGCACACCGCAGTTTCCAAACGGATCGCCCTTTTCAGTATCCTACAGCTTATAACAATAACAATTGTCTAATTGATTATACTACTTGATACCCCCTACCCGCAAGTCTCAAACTCTGTCTTTATTGTTAATTTTCCTTAACTAATTCCGAGCCACACAAAACCATGCGCCACCAAAAAGTATACGAAAAAACAGCCAAGCGGCAGACTCAACCATACGAGAACGCGGATATAGCCACGCCATTTGTAGTCTCCGCGGGTATAGAGCATTACAAAAACAGAAAGCGCAACAGCTATCACAGACGCCCAGCCAAGGTACCTGAGCGCTCCATACGCAAGCCCCCCGCCATATGCCACCATCCAGTAGCCCGCGCCCCTCAGCGCCATAAATGTGAGCGCAATGCAGGCAAGGAACAACAGCTGGGCAAAAAGCAGCCAAACGCGAGGTCTGTCGTCTACGCGGCCCGCAAGCAGCTCGCCCCAGCGCCTTATCACAAAAAGCAGCTGGGCAAGAGCGCAAATCGCCAGAGCCGCAACCAAGCTTAGCTGCAAATTAGCAGAAAATGCTCTGCTGTAAAGTTCGCCCTCCAGTACCATGTACTTAAGTGCGCCGCGCTCATCCAGTTCAAAAAGCGCATAGCTTCCGCTCTGTTCGCAATAAAACAGCGTCTCGCTGACCGCCCGAAAATAGTCGTCGCCTATGAGCAGTCCGTCCGCCACCTTGTTTATGCGCAGCTGATGAGTGAGTCGTATCGCACTTTCCAGATTTCGAGACGATACATTCACAGGACTATAGTAACCCACGAGCCGCGCCGCGCTCTCCGGCATTATGTAGTCGCGTTTTTCGGCAGCGCCGCCGCCCAAACCCGGAGCAAGACCATCGATAAGCGCCGAGGTTATCTCGTCGCGCGCCTCGACCCTCCCCACATTGTAATATACAAAAAATCCCAGCTTTTTTTCGGGAATGAATACCAATCTTTCGTACGCTCCCGGAAGCGCGGCGTCCAGCATAAAAACGCCGGCTCCGTCAAGCTCCACATAGTTAAACACCGTACTGCGCGCCGTCTGCTCGTTTATATTAGTAAACACCTTTGTAAAAACCTTGTTTTTCTGTGCAAAATCGCCTGCAGTAAGAAAAGCGCAGAGCTTTTCCATATCTTCGAGCGTGGTGACGAAGTCGTCCGCAGCAGGCAGATAAGCATAATAGTTTGGCGCAGCGGTCAAAAGTCCCGAATCGTACATATATCTCCGAGTCAGCTCCTGTGCACTGGCGTCCCCTACCGAACTGTTCTTCATCCCTACAACCGCAAAAAAATCCTGCATAGCCGCAGCAAAGCTTTTTCCGGAAAACTCCTCTATCAGCAGGCACATAAAGGCAAAATCCGAGTTCGACTGAACAGAATATTCTCCTGTGGGCAGTTTTTTTTCGCTGCGCAGAATATAACTCTGCGCCCTGCTTCGAATATCTTCCGAATAAGGCTTCTCGGATATAGTATTATAGCGGTTGTTTGTAAACCCGGTAGTATGCAGAAAAAGATCGGCAAACCGGACGCCGTCCAAAGCCTCTCCAAGGCTTTTGCTGAGCTCGGCAGGCAGGTGGACCCTTATCGGTTCTTCCATAGTTATACCGCGTTGTTCGAGCAAACGCAGCAGCGCCAGCGACGTGGTGACCCGCGCCATGCTCCCTGCCTGGAAGGGCGCGTCATAATCGCGAAGCGCACCTTCGCTGAGCTGCCTGCTAAAAAACAGTTTGCGTTCGCCCCCCTGCACCACGGCGACAGAAAGCACCGGTATGTCGTACTGTACCTGTTCTCTGAGAAGAAGTTCATCGCTCCTGATTTCTGCAAAAGCAGGCGGATTCAGCATTGGCATCAGCACCAGATTCAGCACCGAAATCAGCGCACACATCAGAAGAATCAGAGTCCTGCGCAACAGGTACATCTTGCCTAACTGCCCCCTGCGCATAACATCCAGCTCGTAGTCCTCGCCGCTGACAAACCCTCGCTCCCGCACACTCTGCTCCACCGTAGCTCGCGCCAGATCGGGGTGATTATTTGTTTCGGATAAATGCCCCAACACAAGATACCTGAGCCTGCCCTGCGCTATAATATTGCGGGCTATTATTCCGGCGTCGTCATTGCTTAGGTGCCCCGATTTGCCAATTATCCTCGATTTCAAAAACGCCGGGTACGGACCGATTTTCAGCAGCTCTACATCGTGATTGGATTCAAGCAACAGCAGATCGCAGTCATAAAACGCCTTTATTACCTCGGTATCCGCCCAGCCAAGATCCGTAATGATCCCGACTATCGCTCCGCAGTCGGATTCGATTTTATAACATACCGGATCGCGGGCATCATGCGAAATCGGATAACTGTGAACCACAATATCGCCTATCCGAACAGATGCGCCGCTCTCAAAAACGCGCGGCTCGCATCGCACAGCCACGCCTGAAAGAAAAGAAAGCTCCGAACGCGTTCCATCCGTGGAATAGAGCGCAATTTCGTGCTTTTTTAACAGGGTCGCAAGCCCGGAAGTGTGGTCGCTGTGCTCGTGCGTCAAAAACACTGCGCGCACCGAAGCAATATCTTCCCCTATGTGCGCGAGGGATTTTTGTATTCGGGCGCAGGAAATCCCCGCATCAACGAGAATCGCGGTAGTTTCTGAAGAAATATAGTAAGAATTTCCGGAGCTTCCACTCGAAAGCGAACAAAATTTAAGCATATCTCCTATCTTGATGCGCGGACATAGATCGGCGCAGAACGTCTGAAACGGAGTTCATAGTACGGCATCATCTCGCCCCTGACGAGATTTGTAACAAGCAGCGATTCGTCGTTAAGCTTGTACACAACGCTTATCTCAACCAGCTCATCACCTGCGGGCGCCGCCTCCAACGCGCCAAATAGCGCTTCATCGGCGCTTATTATACCATAGCTGCGATTCTGTCCGGCATTTATTTTTAAGTATTTGTTTATACTGATCCCCACTATCCTATCGCCGTTTTTTCTATCGAAATAAAGCTTGACAGAACCCTCTGCAAGCGGCACTACAACCCCGTCCTGGACCACTGCCTGGCAGCATTCCATAAGCAGTATATCGCCAACCTCATAAAAAAGAAAGCGCTGAACGCCGATATCAAACCCTATCTCTTTGAGAAAAGCCTCCGCCCTGCGCGAATAGCTTTCGGCCTCCGTCCCGCCGATTTCTATCATTACGGGAGCGATTTCCGGAACCTCGGTCCAGATACTTGAAATGCTCCAGCTCGTTGCGACATGGTTAAATACGATGTCGGTACTGTCAAAATATTCGAACAACTTTTCCTCGACATTCGCAGGCACTGTTCCGAGCTCCGCCGCAACTCCCTGTACATACTTTGGAAACTCCCTGCGCTCCGCGGTGATTTCCACGCCCTTTGCGGCATAGAGCTTCAGAATATCCGCATAGTCCTTGGCATTCCCCTGAGGAAGATTATCGAGATATATTTTCAGCAGCAGGATATTCGTGAAAATGAGTATCATTATTAGTATAGTCTTTATTCTGCTCCAATTCATTTTCCGCGCTCTCCTATTATTGGCTCACCACTAAAGGCATCAAAAAGATACGCCTCCCCTCCGACGATGATTTCCCACGCCGGAGTAATTGTGTAACCGCTGCTATAGAATATCATATTTGTCGCCTCTAAAGCCGCGCATATGCGAAAAAATCTCTGACCCTGCGGATAATCGGCAAAACCATCGAATTGCTCGATATTCCCGCTTATACATTGATCGACCGGAAAATATTGAAGCGACTCAGGCGGGTATACCATCTCCGGCACCAGAATATATCGTCTCAATTCCTCTACCTCGCCGCCGATAACCACTGCGCGCACTCCTATATGCTCGCCGCCTCCGCTGCAGACCTTGTAACCGCCGAGGCTGTATCCAAACTCGAAATTAAATTCGCCGTTTTCTCCGACCGTGCAGCTCTGCAAGTACAGACCGTCCGGCACTCCACCCGAAACCGATATCACTCTTAGCGCAGCACCGAGAGCTGTTTCGAAGCTCCCGCGTTCGTTGTTTTCCGGACGGTTTTTGAATATCAGTTCCCCGTTTTCCGAAAAAGTTATAGATCGCCTGCCTCTGTCATACATTATAACCACAGAGTTTGAAGCGTCTTCATATGTCTGCGAAAAGTCAAGCCTGTCGCCAAAGATGTTTTTGGCGATCTCATTTACCGCATTTTGGTCCAAAGTGTTTATTTCTGGTTTGACGCTGGATTTTGTGACAGAAGCGGCGTTTGTATACGGCACAGGATAGTAATTTATCGCATCGGACGGAATACCGAGCACTTTTTCGAGCGAAAACCTGTCCGCAACCCGTCTGTAGCTCTCTCCTTCTGTCTGCGCCGCCGCCGCGGCAGCGGCACCTATCCCCCTGTAGTTTTCTGCAAGGATCCGGAAATATTCACCGGAGGATTTTGCAAAAACTCCATCGTCTGTCAGCAATATCTCTTCATAAAAGGGATAGCTTCCAAGCTTGCCGTCGGAGGCGAGCAGACTCCTGTCAAGACCGGGCAGAAACAGCAGCACGGAATGCTTTGCAAACGCATCTGCATATTCGCTGCGGGTAATCTGCTCGACAGTTTCTGCGCCGTCAAAATACACGGGCAAATCTTGCGCAAGCGCCTCCCACACAGCCGCGCTGATTTTTTTATCATAAATTCTGGTATAAGCGCCGCCGCCATACGAAAAAAATATCGCCGAGGGGCGCACGACCCCGCTGAGCGAAACGCTGCTTGGCTCCGCATTCCAGCTCGGTTCAACAAAAAAAGGCTGCAATGTGTTTAGGTAGGTAAGCACAACAGCCATTATCAAAAGTATTATCAGAAGTACGCTTTTAAGACTTTCTTTCATTGTCTATTTTATGGTTTTATCTATTTTTTATCTCCTGCTGTCACTCCTGTCGCGGAATTTTTAATGAGCTCGACATTTGTCACAGGCTGCGGAAGCTCGTTCACGACATCTATATATACTTCTTTAACCAGCTTGCCCGAATCGTCCAAAAATCTTGCGACATACTCCCCGCTTTCAAAAGACGCAAGAGAAACATAGTAGCTTGGATTCGCTATTGTGTCGGCAAAAACCTTCTTTTCGAAAAGCAGCATATACTTTGACTGCCAGTAAAGGAACTCCGACATAAGTTTTGTAAAGTCCTCTTTGCGTATGACGGTCTTTTCCGCGGATTTTTCGGCGGATTTTTCGATTTCCTGCAGCAGCTGCCTCAACTCAAAATACTTATCTACTGTCTCATAAACATCTTTTGAGATATCCTCCGGGCTCTGCTCCACAGAAGACTGATAGACGATTCTTTTATCCGAAGCAGTAACCTTCGGTGCGACAAGCTTTAGCTGATTTACCGGAAGCTCGTTTTGCAATGCAGTTTCATTGACTACAGTGCTAAATTTCTGTGATATTACAAGCCTGAGCTTTGACTCAGGCAAAAAATTCCTGATATTGACAGAAAGATAGGACTCCGACCCCTTCAAAACATACCTTCCGACGGGATCCGAAACAAATACATCCTCCTCTGTTATTGTTTCAGCCGCACTGATAACCCCAAAAAACGCCATAAGCGCGAGGACGACCAGCACAACCGCTATACGCCTGCTCATAATTCCTCCAATGTAATTATACAGATGCGCAATTACAGTATGATTACATCGCAATTACTTGTGGGTAACATCCCCGCGCTTGGGTATAACAATAGTCATAGTCGTTCCCACGCCCAACTTTGACTCGGCTTTAATGCTGCCGCCGTGCAGTTCCACAATCCCCTTGGCGATCGAAAGCCCCAGTCCGGTTCCGCCCATTGCGCGCGAACGCGCTTTGTCAACGCGGTAAAAGCGGTCAAATATATGCTCCAAATCCGCCTCGGATATCCCTCTGCCGCTGTCCGCCACCACAACGCTGAATTCGTCGCCCATGTCCGCAAGCTCCACAGCTGTTACGCTGCCGTCACCCGAATACTTTATCGCATTGGAGAGAATATTTATGATAAGCTGCTCGAACTGATCCTGGTCCACCACCGCCACAACTTCGTCGAGCCGCCTCATATCGATTTTCTGTCCGTTCTGAACCGCCTGAAGCCGCAGGTTTTCCACACATTTTTCGACAGACTTGCGTATATTTACCTCGCTGTACCGAAGGTACTGCTGCGCAGAATCTATGGAGCTGAGGTACAGCAGATCCTTTACAATCCTCGTCATTCGCTCCGCCTCCGAGACTATTACCCCAAGGAATTTTCTGCGCGAAACATCGTCCAGATCCTCAGAATCGCGTATGGTCTCCGCATACGATATAACGCTCGTCAGCGGCGTCTTAAGCTCATGCGAAACATCCGCAATAAACGCCTTTCTCATATCGTCTATTTGCTGCTGCTTTGTAATATCCTGCACCGCAACTATAAGCCCCCGCTCGCTCCTCTCCGTAAACTCGTCAAAGCTCAGCTGCAAATACCTGCCCTTTCGCTGGATTATCGTCTCGCCGGCGCTGTGCAGTGCAAGCACCTCGTCGGCATTAAATTCGCCAAGGAGTTCATACGCCTTTTTATTCGAATGTATTATCCCCCCGGTCATAGTCAGCGCTACAAGCCCTTCGTCAATGTTTTTGGTAATGATCTCAATTTTTTCCTTTTCTTCCGTCAGCTGCTCCACGCGCTCATTTATTACAGACACAAGATAATTGAATGTGGTCGAAAAAGCTCCGATCTCGTCATCCGTGCTTACATCGACCACCTGATTAAAATCGCCGTCCGCAAGCAGCTTGACCTGTTTAGTGAGCTTCTTGATAGGATCAGTGATTGATTTCGAAAGAAAAATACTTATAAACGAAGTCGTCAGGAGCGCTATCATTATTGCGTTCGCTATTATAATACGCACGTTCTCCAGCATTTCGAGATGCTCGCCGAGATTGTAGCGCACATATATAAGAATTTTGCCATCCTTTGTCGTATAGACGCGATCTTTGACGGAAAACTCATCAGTCATAGTATCCGCCTCGCTTGTCTCGCCTTCGAGCGCGCGCGCAAGCAAACCTGCGTTCAGATCCTTAAATTCGCCGTAAAGGAGAGTCGTTGCGATTATTTCGAGCGTCTTGGCATTTATTACAAATACCTCCGCTCCGCTGCCAAATTCAAACTGCTGATTTACAAGGTGCCTGATGAGATCCGGCGTGTTCAGCGGGTTTTCGATCTTCATGAGCTCGCTCGAAACGACATAGTTTACATCGTCCATTGTCCTGCGTATATTCTTTGTACTGTAGTCCTCAAATGAACGCAAAATAAATACTCCAATCAGTGTCAGCGAGCTGAGCACCAATATGAAGTATATCAGCGTAAATCTCATTCTTATCGTTCGAAAAATACCCATCGATTTTTGTATAAATTTTTGTATGTATCAGTATTTTTGGAAGTAGTAGCCAACTCCCCTCTTAGTTTTAATAAACCTCGGCTCGGATGGATTATCCTCAAGCTTTTCCCTGACGCGCCTGATTGTGACATCCACGGTGCGTTCGTCGCCGATGTACTCATATCCCCATACATCGCGCAAAAGCTGTTCCCGCGTAACCATCTGATTTGCCTTGGAGGCGAGATATTTAACCATCTCAAACTCCCTGAAAGTGAGTTCAATGAGCTGATCGTTCTTTCGAACCTCATACCTGAGAGAATCTATAACCAAGTTGTCCGAATATATCATCTGGTTGGAGCCGTCGCTCTCTGTGATCGTCACCCGCCTGAGGTTGGCTTTGACGCGCGCCGTAAGCTCCTTCATGCCGAACGGTTTTGTGATATAGTCATCCGCTCCGAGCTCCAAACCAAGAACCTTGTCGACCTCGTCTTCCTTTGCGGTCAGCATAATTATCGGCATCACATAGTCCTGCCTGAGCTTCCTGCACACCTGAAACCCATCCAAAACCGGAAGCATAACATCAAGAATCACCAGATCCGGATGGAAACCTGCCGTTTTGCGGAGCGCCTCCTCGCCATCAGCTGCGGTTTCTACTATGTAGCCCTCTTTTTCCAAATTAAACTTGATAATATCTGAAATACTGCTTTCGTCATCTACGACCAATATTTTCTTATTCATAACCCTCCTGCGCAAACATTGGGTGCTGTCTAAAAATCGAGATACCACCTCGGATTCTGAAGTGTGCCATTGAGCCTTACTTCAAAATGCAGATGCCCCCCTGTAGAGACGCCCGTAGAGCCGCTGTATGCGATTGTCTGCCCTTTGAACACCTGGTCTCCCGGACTTACGGCAAGACTGCTGCAATGCGCGTAAAGCGTGTCGATATTTCCGCCGTGGTCTATCACCACATAATAACCGTAGCTGTAGCTCCAAGTTGCCGTCACGACTACGCCGCCATCGGACGCAAGCACCGGAGTGCCCTCGTACGCCTGCACGTCTATACCCCTGTGAGGATAGCCGCCCCTGCCCCATGTATCTCCAAATTCTGATGTGACAATTCCGTAAACCGAAAGAGGATAGCCCAATACGCCTGTGCCCATCCTCGGAGGCGGATCCATCGTACCTACGTATACCACTTTGCTGACAGGCTCCGAGAGCACTTTCTCGGAAAGCACCGCTTTGCTTATGACCCTGCCGTTTTCTTTTATCAGCTTTGCCTCTACAGCGACTTCGCCGTATTCACCGCTGCTTTTTACTCTTGATTCGCCCTTGTAAAGAGAATCCGAATCCTCGTAGACAGTCTCATATTCAACTTCCTCGGAGTAAGCGACCTTTTCCTCTGTAATAACTGTAAGAAGCGACCTTGGAGCAACCAAGCTTATCATCTGCCCTATCGTAAGATATTCCGGATCCACATTAGGATTGGCAGCTTCCAAGTCTTCGATAGTTATTCCGTAGTTCTGAGCGATTACCCAGTAATTTTCCCCGTACTGCACCTCATGCTGCCTGAGCTCGCTCGTTCCGACTTCGATATGCTCTTTGATTTTTTCTTCGCTTTCAAAACCGCTGAATTTGGCGATGCTCGTCCTTACCTTTCTGACGACGACATTCTGAGCGAATTTTATATCGAGAACCTCCGAGCTTTCATCGACATATCTGAGCCTGTAGTAATCGAGCAGCTTGTTGGCTTCGCGCTCACTCGGGAAATTTGCAACCTTTTGACCATCGATGACAAGCTCCGCATATTCCACCGCAGTACAGCTAATATTACTGTCGATTCCGTACTTTGCGTACGCTTCTTTGATGGTTTCTCTGAGTGCGGCCGACTTTGCGATATAATCCGCCGCAAGCTTGCTCTCCGGTATTGCAACTTTTACTGTGGCAACATTTCCGGACGAAGCGGCTTTCGCGCCGCGAGTAGAAAGATATGCAGCAAACACTATCGCAAACACAAGAAAGAGAGAGCCAAGCACGATTTTGAACCTGTGCAGTTCCGCAAAAGCCGAAATCGAAAATGCCTTTCTCTTTTGATTTTTTCTATAATAAGCCTTCATACTCCAGTTCCAACGCTCCTTTCTTTTCAGCAGATAGCTGACGGGGGTATTATACCACAAAAAAATATATTTGAAAACATTTTGGATGTTTAGTTCCATTTGCCGGTGCGTAAATGTTCGCTAATATGCCTCGTAGACATTATGTTTGCTCATTTACTATATTTTTATAACCTTATTTGTATATAGTAAATGAGTTTGCTTATTAGCCGTATTTGCCTATGCGCAAGTTTTTGCGTATACATCTGATAAACACACATTCGCTCATTTACTATATTTTTATAACTTTATTTGTATATAGTAAATGAGCTTGCTTATTAGCCGTATTTGCCTATGCGTAAGTTTTTGCGTATACATCTGATAAACACACATTCGCTCATTTACTATATTTTTATAACCTTATTTGTATATAGTAAATGAGCTTG
>JBHAZV010000020.1:0-145561 GCA_041781135.1 Acidaminobacteraceae bacterium | reverse complement strand
CCCTTAAAAATAAAATCTTCATATTCCCAAACTGACATACGCACCTCCTAAAGCCTGCTTAGCTCGACGATTTCTCTGAAAGTCTCAAGCTGGGTCTTAACCTGACCGAAATCCACCATCTGCTGGTCATAGCCCATTTTTATGAGCGGAATGCCCGCCTGCTCAAAAGCCTTTTTAAGCGATGGATACTCCATTTCTTCCGTATCGTTAAAATTCATCATAAACAGCAGACAGCCGTCGCCGTTGTTCTTTTTGACGAGATCCACAACATATGCCGGACGCTTTACAATATCAGGATCATAAAGAATCGGATCTTCATCCATCCTGGCAAACTGATCAGCCAGCGCATACATCGGATCCTCGATGGACATATCTATATCTACCTTTAGCGCTCTGGATTCATGCGCTACGTCATCTGCTACTATGCAGACTTTGTAGTCGTCAAGAACTTTAAGCAGCCCCGGATTGTCCGCAATTACACCGCTCGTAACGACTCTCACTCCATCCCAATCCTCTGCCGGAAGCTTTTCGAGCATGTCATTGAGTTGTTTCAGCATTGCTGTATGCTCATCCTTAAAAATGTGATAACTGCTTTTCAATACGTGACATCTGTCCGAAGCCTTGACAGTCTTCGGATGCGCCGCCGCAAGCTCAATAAATCTGCGCTTTTCCGAGCGGTTTTCATTATAGACCTCAAACGCCCTTCTAAGAGATTCGTCGCTTATGCTTACACCGCAGATTCTTTCGAGTTCTTCCTTAGCCGCCTTAAAAATTCTCGCATTATATTTTTTTCCAAAATCTTCCTTTCTGTGTTGACCGTGGTTCAAAAAAATCATAGGAATTTTTCTGCCTGCGCTGACCTTGTAATTCTGAGAAAGCGGTCTGAGCGTATCATCAAGAGTAGTCAGCATGGAAGCGCTGAGTCCGTCAAGAGTGCCGTCCAAAGCCATTTCGAGGCACCTTAGCGCAAGCGAATAATAGAAAGTCGGAAAATATTCCTTCGCTTTTTCGATGGGTCCCTGTCCGCCCCACACGCCAAGCGGGAGTATTCCTGCTGCATAGACTATCTCTTCCGGCGCATAGTACGGGAATATGCCCACAGCTTTTTTACCTTCCGCAAGCGCTTTATCGAGATATTTTCGCATATTTTCCGAAATATCTCTGAATTTATCCAGTAATTCTCTTATATCCATAGCTGCCTCCTAATGCTCCAAAGTTGGCTTAGACCAATCAGTCTCTTTGGTATTTTCGAAATTTGTATAAATCTCTTCGCCCTTGGAGAGTCGTTCCTGTTTTCTCTCCTCCATGATCTCGACAAGACCCTGAACCCTTGTATTATACTGTTCCGTAGAGAAATTACGCTCATCGGCCTGGTCGCCGTCAAAATGTACTACAGGAATATCGAGGTCGGTCTTCCATCTGCGCTCTATCTCCGGCATGGCGCCGCTCCAAGGCTTGCAGCTCCTGTTATAATTTACGAGCGCACCGCTTATTCCATTTTCCTTTGCCATTGTTTCGCGCCATTCTACGCCGGTCTCGATGCAAACTGAACATGGAGCTTTAGAGTAAGCCGCCGCCATTTCTCTGATATTTTCATACCTGAATCCGAACGCAGGCGCATACACAACAGCAGTTACATTTACGCCGTTATTCTTGAGCGGCTCAAACAGATCCCTAAGACCCGGCCAGCAAGGGATGCCTTCGAACAGGATTCTGTGCTCTTCAGGATATTCCCATGTGGATGTATTCTCTGCAACAGACTGCTCAAATTCCCTGGCCAACAGCTCGAAGCCCTCGGCGGCCTCTACTTCGCACCTTGCTGCAACGATGTCCGCCATATGGTTAAACAGATCGAAGCCACTGAGAGGAGAAGGCTTTTTGCCCATGTAATTACATGCCTTAAGCCATGCCGCAGCCGTTCTGTTTGCCACTTTGCATGCCTCATCAAACTTGGACTGCTCAAACTTCTTGCCTGTGAGCTCTTCGAGCTGCTTTATCGCATATTCAAACTGACCGATGAGATAATCGACCTTTTCTTCCGGGGTTTCAACAGTATTGGAAAAAGGTATGTCGATCATTATAAGCGGAATATTGTGCATTCTTGCAATATTTTCGTACCATTTGGTCATCATATTGCAAATATTGTTGCAGCAGAGCAAAAAATCCGGCTGCGGCATCTTGCGGGCGTCGGTAGGTTCTCCGGCTGCATACGCCAGCGATATCCTCGCATATCCACAAATATCATTGTCGTAACCCATATCCTCGGCAACCTGGCATAACCTTAAACCGTCTTTTTTAGCCGCGGTCGTCGCAGCGTGATTTTCCGGATATACAACGTTGAGGTCAAACGCCTTTGCAAGCTCGATCGGAAACTTTGATGAACTCCATCCCACGAGTTCTCCTCTTTTTTTTGCCTGCCAAGCCCTGTCATAAACCATGTCCACAACGCCTCTCAGCACCGCAGCGGCGCTCTTGTGACCCTCCACAGGTCTCGGCGTCTTATTTGGCAGCTTTTCAAGCTTTTTCTGATTCATCGCCATCCTCCCTTATAACAAAATTTATTTAATATTTTTAACTACTGCCTGTTCGCAATCTGCACAGTCTTCTGGTGCGCAAACACCGCCGCACCAAGGGCTCCATTTAGCTGACAATACTCGCTTGTATGTATTTCAAAACCGATATTCTCGGAGAGAGCCTTTATCATACCTTTATTAAGCGCCACACCGCCAGTCATCACGACATCATCGCGTATGCCTACCCTCTTTGCAAGGCTTCCCACCCTGCTTGCTATCGATTTATGTATTCCCTTTATAATATCCTGTTTTTTCGTACCCTTTGCAAGCTGCGAAATTACTTCGGATTCTGCGAACACTGTGCATGTCGAGCTTATTATAATCTCCTGAGTAGAGAGCTCGTCATATTTTTCAAGTTCGTTTATATCTATTTCTAAAACCTTTGCTATGACATCGAGAAACCTGCCTGTTCCCGCAGCGCATTTGTCGTTCATTACAAAGCTTTCGAGCATTCCGTTGTCAGCAATCTTAAGCGCCTTTGAATCCTGCCCCCCGATATCGATAATCGTTCTCACATGCGGGAAAAGAAAATGTGCGCCCTTTGCATGGCAGGAGAGCTCCGACATCTGCGCATCGGCGGCTTCAAAAGTATTTCTGCCATAACCCGTAGCCATTACAAACGCTATATCCGACCTGCTCAGTCCAGATTTAGCAAAAATCTCCGTCATAACCTTTGCAGGACCGGAAGTGCCTGCCCCGACATCCACGACAGCCGTAGTTACAATATCTTCTCCGTCTTTTAGTATAAGACCTTTAGTCGCTGTCGACCCTATGTCGACGCCAAGTGTATAAATACTCATATACCGCCCTTCTTATTTTGTTGCATCGTCTGAAAACAGCCCTGACTGAGCGCATTGCGCCCAGTCAGGAGCTATGATATCTTGTACTGCTAATTCTGATTTGAGTAGAGATTGTCAAAATCTCTCATTACTCGCGGAGCGAGCATTTGATGGAACGCACAGATAGATTTAGGATTCTGGTATGCAGCTTCTGCAAATGCGAGTATGTAGTCGCGAAGCGCCACCATGTCCACTACCTCGTCGACAAAACCGTGCTTTGCACAGAACGCCGGCTCAGATTTTCTTCTGTAATCCTCAATAAGCTCGTTCATATTGTCGATAATAGGCTGCAGATCCTTCCCCGCCTTCTTGTCTTTGACAAGTCTTCTTGAGTACATTGCAATGGCTGCTGTTTCGCCGTTCATAACATTGATTTCCGTAGCAGCTGTGCCGAGCGAGAACGCATTGTTGTCGTTGCCCTGAGGACCGCCAAGTACATAGTGCGCGGCAGCCGTTCCTCTCCTGAGAGTTATCTCTATCTGCGGGAGGTGAGAATTCTGTATCGAGTATATAAGCGACTGTCCGAGACCGAGCAATTCCGCCTTTTCTGCATCGTCGCCGACATCTATTCCTGTAGTATCCTGTATCCAAACCATCGGAACCCTATCGCGCGCACAAAGTGTTACAAATTCGTTCATTTTGATGAGTCCCTGCCTGTACAGCTTTCCTCCAAGCCCGACAGAACCTTGCTTGTACTCCGGATAGTTCATCAGGAAGCCCTGAGCGTTCGCAACTACTCCGACAAGCAGGCCGCCTAACTTTGCAAGACCGACTATCATTTCAGGACCGTAACCCTTTTTGTATTCCATAAATTCCGAATTGTCGAAAAGTCTCCCGATGACATCGTACATATCGTATGGACGCTTTTTATTTTCCGGCACGATCGAATAGAGGTCCTCTGCAGGAAGCTGCGGCTCCATCGGCTCATCGACTCTGAAAAATTCGAGATCGTAACTTGGAATATAGCTCATATATTTTTTGATCCCGTCTATAACGCCGAGGTCATCCTCGTACACTTCTCTAAAAAAGCCGGTTGTCTCGTAATGGATTGGAACAGCTCCCGGAGGAGGAGTCTGCGAACCGCCTGAATTTGCGATAATTGCTTCTGCTCCCTCCTGATCTATATAACCCTTTGGGTTCATTCCGCCCATAATGCCCGCTCCGCCGACAGCCATATTGGCGTCCTTGTGAGCGACGAGCACGACGGGCGATATGCTGTGATAACCGCCGCCTGCAGGGTTTGTCCCGTAAATACCTACTATTACAGGTATGCCTAACTGTGCGAGTTCGGCATTGCGGTAGAACGGCGTACCGCCGCCCCTGCGGTTAGGGTAGACCTGCTCCTGCACATCAAACTTTACGCCGCTGCAGTTGAGCACATATACGAGCGGTATGCCAAGAATTTTGGCAGTATCAGACGCTCTTATAAGGTTCTCTGCCTGGCCGGGTATCCACGCGCCTGCAAGCTTCTTGTTGTCCGAAGCGACTATAACCGCCCATTTGCCCTCTATTCTTCCAAGACCGTTTATAACCGCAGTAGTGCCACCGTCATTATCAGCCGGGTTAAACAGAGAGTTGAGCGGTCTCCATGTGCCGGGATCGACAAGTTCCTCAATCCTCTGCATAGCGGTAAGCTGCCCGGATTCATTGAGCGACTCGGTAGTTCTGCCGTTTTCGAGCGCGTCCTCAATCATCCTGTGAATTTCGTCTTCTATTGACTTGAGCAAATCCTCATTTTCATAATTCGGGTTTACAAGCTCCTTGCCCACAACCGGCATATTCTGAAAATAAGGCCACATTGAATAGTATCCCATTTTTCCTCCAATTGAATCATTTTGATTATTCTTTAGGCACCTGTATGAAAGCCTGACCCGGATCGATTTCCTCTCTGATCATCCTGATGACGTCTGCAGACGGAGCCTCTATCGGCACCGCCCTGGAAACATCTATATCAAACCCTGTATTTTCGATAATATCTTCGACAGATGATGTAGGATAGTAGCCAGCGAGGTACATTCTCTTTGTCTTTTCATCAAAACGCATCACGCCCCTGTCTGTAACGACAGCCATCGGACCTCTGTCGGTTGGAAGACCTTTTTTTGCTCTGCCATCCGGACCGTCAATATAGCCAGGGCTTGTTATATAGTCGATTTTTTCTATAAATCTGCGCTTTTCATGCTGCATCATTATTACAGTATTGATATATGTCGATATGCCATTTGCGCCGCCGCTGCCTGTAAACCTTGTCTTAGGGTGGTGATAATCACCAATACAGGTCGAGTTGACATTTCCGTATGGATCTATCTGTGCACCGCCGATAAACGCAATCATGCGCTCGCCGTGGTGAAGCCATTCATTAGCCTCAAATCCAATAAATCTATAATTTGGCCACTGGACTGCACAATGCGCCATAAGCCTGTTGTCGCCTACGCTGCGAGGCACTTCGATAGGTGCGCAGTCCATCAGACCACTCTCGACTATGAGAATCGCATTAGGAGCGAATACCCTTTTTGCAAGCGATGCGCCTATAAGCGGCAAACCTGTTCCAACAACTACTATCTGACCGTCCTTTATCTCCTTCGCGATGGTAACGGCCTGCATTTCCTTATTTGTGTAATTTGTGTAATTCATCACCGCACCTCCTATTTCATCTCTACAGAGTATCCGTAACCCTGCACATTGCGATACTTGAGAAGTCTGTTCACGCCGAGCTTTTCGAGGTATTCGGAGTGATCCTTGCAGGAATAGACCCACTCGTCAAGAAATTTGTCAAAATCTTCCTGAGTCTTTGATATGCCATCATAATTCTTTAAGAATTCTTTGTCATAATCATAGTAATTATAACACTGTGACGGATGAGCGCCGTGCGGAGCGAGCACGACTGCATTTACGCAAAAAGAAGGGATGCTGTTCTTTGTCGGCTCTCGTCTGATTTCCTCGTTTGTGACGATTTCTTCACATGTCACAATTGTGTACTTGGCAGCAACCGCAATATCGACATCGTGGAATTCGTCGCCCTCGATAGAGCATGTTCCGTCCGGAGATGCCTTCTGAACATGAATAATCGCAACATCGAGCCTCGGAACCGGAAGCGCGCAGACCTTTTCGCCGGGATTAAAAGGGTTTTCAACTATTACAAGTTTGTCCTTAGGAACTTTTTCGAGCGTTGCCCTGACTTCCTTGCTGATACCCCATTTATCTTCGAGATCGCTGCCAAGCATAAGGCTTACAGGAAGGTATGGAAGTCCTAAAGAAGCGGCATGCAGCATGAGCATCATAGCATCCTGCGAATAGTCCTCCATATGTATTGTGCCCTTTTCAACAGCCTCTCTAAACCTTCTTGACACATTTGTATAACCTGAATTCGCTGTGTAGCAGTTATTGTAAACTTTGACCCTGCCTGCTCCTATCAGCATATCCCAGTCGCCTCCGGCAGGCCCTGCCTCGACAACAAAATCCTTTTGACCCTGTCTTAGAATCTCGTACACCGCAGCGTACGGTTTTCTATTAGTTGTAAAACCACCAAGACAAATGTGATCGCCATCGTGTACAAATTTCTGAATGGCTTCCTTCATGGTGCAAACCTTACTCACTTTGTAACCTCCTTATTTTCAGTAGTAATGTTAATAAAAGCACTCCGGCTCCCTGCGGGTGCCTGCATACATTTTTTCAAGCTCCTGCGCATGATAGAGATAACCCTCATCGTCAAAGTACTTTGCGCCATGCGGGCATTTCTTTATGCAGGCGCAGCACTTCATACATATCCCTTTCACCATAGACACATCTTCGACGTCTATTGAACCAAGAGGGCATAGTGCAACGCAGAGCTTGCAATTTGTGCATTTGTCGTTCGTCTTAGGCTTGACCTTGCGAATATCTATCGGATTCCCGGCGCTGTCCCGCGGCTGATAGTACGGACGCAAAGGCTGCTCGCCCCTTATGTAAAACCTTGTATTCAGCGTGCCTGCAATGATTTTTTCGGCCACATCGACAGCAAACTGCCGTGCTTTTGCCATATCATCCAAATCCGGCCTGCCCGCGGCAAGTATTTTGGAAAACGAATGTTCGCCTATAAACGCCGCCGCACCGACCACTGTCATGCCGCAATCTCGCATAATGCCGGCAAGTTCGACGAGGGCGTCATCAAAATTCCTATTGCCGTAAAGCACCACAGGCACGCCAAGGGCATCTGCTCCTTGAATCGCCTCTAAATAAGCTTTCAGCAAATTTGGCACCCGCCCAGCTATAACAGGTGTTCCAAGCACTACAACATCGTCTTTTTCGAAACGAAGCGGCTCTTCCCTGCCTGCAAGCGGCGTAAAATCTCTTGCAACACACTCGCATCCAAGACGCTGTGCAAGTGTTTCACCTATGCAAAGCACGATTTTTTTTGTCGTATCTGTCCCGCTAAAATATGACGCTACTACCCTCATCTCTCCCCCAGATGCGCTATCCTATAAGCTTGGCAGTTATCCTCTCCGCCAGATCCTCCGCTATAAATATCTGCGCTTCAACTGTTCCGGCGCCGATATGCGGAGTTATTACAAAATTGTCAAATTCATAAAGTTTGTGCTGAGGATGCGGAGGTTCTTCCTCTAATACGTCGAAGCCCGCACCTGCGATTTTTCCGCTTTTAAGAGCGTCGTAAAGCGCGTCCTCATCTACAATTCCGCCCCTGCCGAAATTGAACAGGAACGCGCCATCTTTCATAAGAGCGATTTTTTCGGCGTTTATCATATGATGAGTCTCCGGAGTGAGCGGTGAATGCACGGATATTATATCCGCATTTTTCATTACTTCGTCGAGACTGACAATTTTTGCGCCAATCTTGTCTGCAATCTCCTGCTTAAGATAAGGGTCATAAGTTATGATCTCTGCGCCGAGCGCTTTCAGAACTTCGGCAACTCTGAACCCGATCTTTCCAAGAGCCAGGATCCCAACAGTCTTGCCCTTAACTTCTCTGCCAATATAAATGGTTTTATCCCACTTTCCGCTCTTCACAAATGCATTCGCAGCCGGAATCTGCCTAAGCACTGCGAGAATCGTGCCGACAGCCAATTCTGCAACCGCCTCCGTGCTCCCCGCAGGTACATTGTAGACCTCGATGCCCTTTGACTGTGCATGCTCCACATCTATATGGTTGAGCCCTATGCCGCCCATTGCGATAATTTTGAGATTCTTGCCCGCGTCGATCAAATCTCTGTCGACAGGAGTCTGCGCCCTGACAAAAAGCACATCGTAATCGCCAACCATCGCCTTGATTTCGTCGATGCTCCTGCCGTATGCCAAATCCACCTGAAAGTTCTCTCTGAGCTTAGAGAGCCCCTCTTCCCTGATCTTCTCAGTTACGAGAATCTTCATCATTTTATTCACCTCATATTATTCGCTTTATGCGTTTTTTCTTCACAAAACTTAGAGCACGCAGATAACTGCATGCTCTCCGTAATTTATTTGAACAATGGCGCAAACTGCATCAGCATCCCCGCCGCAACCGCCGAGCCTATTACGCCGGCGACATTCGGCCCCATAGCATGCATAAGCAGGAAGTTGCTTGGGTTTGCCTCCTGTCCGACTTTCTGTGATACCCTCGCAGCCATCGGCACTGCGCTGACACCTGCAGAACCTATCAGAGGATTGACCTTTCCACCGCTGAATATGTACATTATCTTTCCGAACAGGACACCTCCAGCTGTACCTATTGAGAACGCAACAAGTCCAAGAGCAATAATCTTGAGAGTGTCTACTCTGAGGAATGTTTCGGCATTAGCCGTAGCGCCGACTGTAACACCAAGAAAAATTGTTACAATATTGCAAAGTGCATTCTGTGCAGTATCCGAAAGCCTGTCAGTAAGCGTTGTCTCTCTAAAGAGATTGCCCAGCATCAGGAAACCTACAAGCGAAGTCGCCGAAGGAAGAATCAGCGATATAAAGAGAGTTACTATTATCGGGAAAAGTATTTTCTCTCTTTTTGACACAGGTCTGAGCTGCTCCATTTTTACTTCGCGCTCTTTCCTTGTAGTGAGAGCCTTCATAATAGGAGGCTGAATCAGCGGAACAAGCGCCATATAGGAATATGCCGCAACGGCTATCGGACCTAACAGATGAGGCGCGAGCCTTGCTGTTACATACAGCGCAGTCGGTCCGTCGGCACCGCCGATTATACCTATTGAAGACGCTTCATATACTGTAAACCCAAGCAGACCCGCAACCACAAAAGTAAAGAATATTCCAAGCTGTGCCGCAGCGCCGAGCAGTATACTCTTCGGATTGGCAATCAGCGGTCCGAAGTCCGTCATTGCGCCGACCGCCATAAAAATCAGCGGCGGAAAAATCCCAAGCTTTACGCCCTGGTATATATAATAAAGAATCCCGCCAACTTCACCGTCTTTTGGCGCAGCCATGAGGTGCGCTTCGGGTATATTCGCAAGGAGCATACCAAACGCGATCGGCACCAAAAGCAGCGGTTCAAATTTTTTCCTGATAGCAAGATAGAGCAGGAACAGCGATACCGCAATCATTATCCACTGACCCTGCGTTCCGATGTAGAATCCGGTCGACTTCAGGAAATTTATAATTACTTCGTTCATTTATATCTCCTATTAACCGATTACTACTAAACTTGCTCCTGTATCTACTGTATTTCCCTCTACTACGCTGACTGCCCTGACTGTTCCGTCTGTGGAAGCAACGATCTCGTTTTCCATTTTCATGGCTTCTAATATGAGAAGCACCTGACCTCTCTTAACGCTGTCGCCAACCTTAACGAGCACCTTGAGGATATTGCCGGGCATCGGAGAAGTTATAGACTCTCCCGCAACCGCCGGAGATGGGGTAGGCTGAGCCGGAGCAGGAGCTGCCTGAACCGGAGCAGGAGCTGCCTGAACAGGTGCAGATGCCTGCCTTGGCATACTTCTTGTTACGCCGCCGCGAACTTCTTCGACTTCAACATCGTAATTAACGCCATTCACTGTTACATTGAACTTTTTCATTTTGCCTTCCTTTTTTGAGTAATTTTGATTTTGCCCATCACTGATTCTTAGTGATTTTAATATCCGCAATAGGTCCTCTGACCATTGTCGAAACGACGGCAGTAATTGCTGCCACTACCTCTGGACTCTCGCCGGTCTGCATTACCACAGGCGGCGCTTCAGACACCGGAGCATTTGCCGAAGCGTTCGCAGAAGCGCTTGCCAAAACAGGCTGAGACGCCGGTGCGCTCTTGCTTCTGACCAATGCGCCGAGCAGCATAATCATGAGCATTATAGCAACCAGCACCGCAAACACCACAGTCATACTGACAAGCGACATCATCAGACTGTTGGCGAGGTCGAATTCTAACTGCATTTGATGTACTCCTCCTTTTACAACATTACATTACATTATAGCAGATTTTTTTTGTTTTCCTATCCCATTTTGAGTTGCAACTTATAGTTCGCAATTTATGCACAGCTCATCAAAAGCCGCATTTCCTATTCTGCTGCAAGAAACTCGCTGTCTATCTGCTCGTTCAGGACTTCATGCAGGTAATCGAGCGTAAGTCCGCCGCTGTAAGTATTGACGAGCGACTTTGCAGCCAGCTCCTCCGTATATTCGCTAAGAAGGTAGACCGCCATCTCTCCGCCTGTTTCCTTGTGCATCACCGTCGGAACAAATACGACATTTTCTATGCTTTTTTCCCCTTTTTCGACCACAAAATCCAGCGTCAAAATTCCGCCCAATTCATTAAACGGTCCGATCATCCCCGAACAGTAATTGCCGAGCGAAAAAGCGCAAAGCATCCTGCTTCCGTCTTTTCTTGGATACCACTCTATATGCTGAATAACATGCGGACCTGTTCCCACGACAAGATCCACGCCGGCGTCGGCAAATACCTGCGCATATTCGCGCTGATAACTGTCGATATCGAACACATCATCCCAACCCCAGTGCGCGCTGACTATCACAAAATCTGCGAGTTTTTTCGCAGCCTCGACATCCCTAATTATTGCCTCTTTCTCCATATAGTTCACTCGCCAGCCGACATCGGCGGGTATTCCATTCGTATGCGATGTATACGCCAAAAATGCAAATTTTACGCCGTTTCGCTCGATTACAGGAATCGCAAGCCGCATATCCTCGTCGGCATTTATCCCGCTGATGACGCACTTAGTCTTTGCCCAGTTGTACAAAGCGTGGTATATACCGCGTATGTCGTTGTCGAGCACATGATTGTTCGCCATTCCGACGAGATCGAATCCGGCGCTCTCAATCTGAGGTATTATCGCCCTCGGAGTATTAAAATTAGGGTATCCTCTCAGTCCTAACTCATCTCCGCCGGAAAGCGTTTCCTGATTTATAAACGCTATATCCGCAGAGTCGATAAAAGAGCGGATATTCTTAAAAAAATGAGTAAAATCATATTCTCCATCGTCCATCGCGCCGACAAGCGAATCAGCATATTCGTAAAGATTCGGATGGATCAAATTGTCGCCTATTCCCATAAAACTCACTGAAATACGGTCATCCGCGCCAGTCTCCGCACTGCTGCTCGAACTCTGCTCCACCTCAGAAGTGGAGATTTCGGAATTAGTAGTGACCTTTATCGGTTCGGTGTTTTCTTGCTTTTCTCCGCAAGCGGACAGCGTCAAAAGAACAAATATTAATAAAAAAATAACGACTTCACGCATCGCGCGCAAGCCTCCGCACCTATATCCGCCATCCGGCTTTTTGTGTACTGTCATAGCACCTCCTGAACAACGCGCAAATATTGCGCTGCATTTCAATTATGTCACAGTGCGCCGATAAAGTCCACGACCAAAAAATTCAAATGTTAACAAAATATTAATGGCGTTGTGTTTATAAAGCGCAATCGCACCAATATACTATAAGTTAAAACAAAACGCGATGCACAAAACTGGCAATATAGCCGGGTACAAACAGAGTACAAAACAGGCAAAAAAACGGGCAAAAAACAGACGACACAAAAACAGGCCACAAACAGAAAAAACAGGCGCATCAGATATAAGCAAGTACAAAACGGGGATAAAACAGGGATAAACGGGGATAAAATGAAAGAACTGCTTGCAAAATATGTAAAACCTTTTTGGAAGAGAATCAGCATCGGATTTATAATTAAATTCATTGGAACTACAATGGATCTCTTTATTCCCTGGACGCTCGCATACATAATCGACAGGATAACTCCGACAAAAAATCTGTGGGCAGTCGCGCTTTTAGGTATGGCAATGCTTGCAATGGCTGTGTGCGGACTGACTTTCAATGTCGCCGCAAACTGGAATGCCGGCTTTGTCACCAAAAATATAGTCGCAAACATAAGGCGCGACCTCTTTTCCGCAATCCTCTACCTCGACAGAAGAAAGACAGACGGCTTTGCAGTACCTTCCCTGATATCGCGCTGTACCTCCGACAGCTACAATGTGCATTCGATGATAGGCATGATCCAGCGAATAGGTATACGCGCGCCAATACTGCTGCTCGGCGGAATCGCGGTAACCTTTTTGACAGATGCCAGCCTTGCTCTGATTTTACTTGCACTGCAGCCCCTGATTTTCCTGACGGTCGTTATTATATCAAAGCGCGGACTTCCGTTGTTTTCGGATGTGCAGCTCCAAATTGAAAAAATAGTGCTCGCAATGAGAGAAAATATCAGCGGGGTCAGGATAATCAAAGCTCTCGACAAAACAGAGCACGAAAGAAAACGCTTTGCAAAAATAAACGAGGAACTTGTATCAAAAGAGAAAAAATCAGCTAATCTGATGGCTATGACAAACCCGCTTGTCACGCTGTACCTCAATATCGGGCTTGCACTCGTCGTGCTCGTAGGCGCATTTAGAGTCAGCGCAGGCAAGACAGAAGTCGGAGTAATTATTGCCTTCCTCTCGTACTTCATTATGATAGTAAACTCAATGTACGCGATTTCAAGGATTTTCATAGTTTCCACAAAGGGAATCGCGTCATACTCAAGAATATCCGAGGTGCTCAACACAGCTCCGGAACTAAAAATTGAAGAAATACCGGCAGAACATTCAGAGTATCACATAGAATTCAAAGAAGTTTCTTTTTCGTATTATAAAAACAAAAATAATCTTACCGACATAAGCTTCAAATTAAAGCGCGGGCAGACCCTCGGAATAATCGGTCCGACAGGAAGCGGAAAAAGCACTGTAATCAGACTGCTAATGCGTTTTTACGATGTCTCTACCGGAAGCATTACAATAGACGGCAGAGATGTGCGCTCGATTCCATTTGAAGAATTATACAGAAAATTTGGTATTGTATTTCAGGACGATGTCCTATTTGCCGATACAATCGCCGAAAATATCAGCCTTGGCAGAAGCATCAGCGAAGATGAACTATGGCGTTCAGTCTGCCTCTCAGAGGCGTCCGAATTTGTCAGCGAATTTGACGATCACATGGAGCATCAGCTCACAATAAAGGGTTCGAACCTGTCCGGAGGTCAAAAACAGCGCCTGCTTATATCGAGGGCGCTCGCTTCCAAGCCGGAAATCCTGATACTCGACGATTCCTCATCGGCGCTCGACTACACGACAGACCAGAAACTCCGAAACAACATCGCCGGAAATTTTTCCGATTCAACAACTATAATTGTGGCGCAGCGCATAAGCTCCATAAAGGATTCGGATCTCATAATAATGATGGAAGACGGATTTATTGCCGCGATCGGCACCCATGAGGAACTCTTGGCGCAAAGCGAAGCTTACAGGCATATAAGCGATATGCAGCTCAATATTTAAGCACGGAGAATAATATGTCAAAATCGAAAAACAATATATATTTCAGCGGCAAAGTCAGAGAGTCAAATAAAAAACAGACTTTTCTGCGACTTGCGGCATACCTGCTTAAGAATCCGGCGCATTTTTCCACCGCAATACTGCTCGCATTCATTTCCAATCTACTTGCGCTGCTCGGACCTTATTTTTCCGGCAAGGCAATCGACGCGATGAGCGGCGCGGTCAATATTCCAATAATCGTCAAATACGTGCTGCTTATGGCGATATTTTATGTAATTGCCTTCGCAACGAGCATAGCTCTGCAGCGCACCATGATTTCGCTTTCTCGAAAAATAGTTTTCCGAATGAGGAGCGAACTATTTGACCATATGACGAGCCTGCCGATAAGCTACTTCGATGTACACCAGACAGGAGACCTTGTCAGCAGGATAACGTACGATATAGACACAATCAACACATCCCTCTCGGTAGACGCGGTACAACTGTTTACATCAGTTATTTCAATTATCGGCTCTCTCGCGATGATGATAGCTATATCTCCGACGCTTATGCTCGTTTTTCTTGTAACAATTCCTATGTCGATGCTTTTTACAAAAAAAATGGCTCAGATTTCAAAGCCTCGATTTAGAAAACGCTCCGAAAAACTTGGTGAAATGAACGGATATATCGAAGAAATAGTGTCGGCAAGCACCGTAATTAAAGCCTATCATCAGGAAGAGTCTATAATCTCAAAATTCGAGACCAAAAACGAAGACGCGAGCGAGGCGACATACCGTGCAGAGCGTGCCGCCTCAATAATGGGTCCAAGTATGAACTTCATAAACAATCTTTCTCTCGCGCTCATCAGCATACTTGGATCCATACTGTACATATCGGGCAGCATAACTCTCGGAGGAATATCCTCATTTATCCTTTATTCCAGAAAATTTGCAGGACCTATCAGCGAATTTGCAAATATATCCGCCGAGCTGCAGTCAGCGCTTTCCGCGGCAGAAAGAGTGTTTAAGGTGCTGGACGAGCAAAGCGAGCCAAGCGACTCAAAGGACGCGCTCGATCTCAAATCGCTCGGTGAAATAAAAGGAAATGTTGAATTTTTCGGAGTTTCGTTCGGCTACGAAGAAAACAGAGCAATACTGAAAAATGTATCATTCAAAGTGGGCGCGGGACAAACAGCCGCCATCGTCGGAAGAACCGGTGCCGGCAAGACAACTATAATCAATCTCCTGATGCGGTTTTACGACCCCGACAGCGGCAGCATAACCATAGACGGGCACGATATCAGAGGGCTCACCCGAAAATCGCTGCGCTCCGCATTTACGATGGTCCTACAGGAGACATGGCTCTACGGCGGCACAATCTACGAAAATATTGCCTACAGCCGCCCGGACGCAACGCGCGAAGAAGTGGTCGCAGCGGCTAAAACCGCCGGAATCCACTCATTTATAACGAGATTAAAAAATGGTTACGAAACCGTAATAGACGAGGCGGGCATAAATATATCCAAAGGTCAAAAACAGCTGCTGACCATCGCCAGAGCAATACTAAAGGATACAAAAATGCTGATTTTGGACGAGGCGACCTCCAATGTGGACACTCAGACTGAGGTCAAAATACAGGAGGCAGTGCGCAGGCTAATGAGCGGAAAAACCGCATTTGTCATAGCGCACAGGCTGTCAACCATAAAAAATGCCGACATCATATTCGTATTTGAGCGCGGCGAAATCGTCGAAAGCGGCACACACGCCGAGCTCCTGTCCAAAAACGGAATATATGCCGAAATGTACTACAGCCAGTTCAAATAACTACTTTTTGAAACTCTCGACGATCAAGTTGAAATAATCCGCAAGTTCGAGCGGCTTTGAAAAATAATAGCCCGTTTCCGAAATCGTCGAGCGCGACCTTTATTCCAAGTTCCATGCACGAATTGAAAAATGCGCTGAGCGTCAGCGGTATGTTCTCTCCGCGGAAGCTTAACCTGAATCCCGTCCTGTCGAGCTTAAGTCCGCGCCTTTCCAATATGCTCGCCTGTTCCGAACCGGATTCACGAAAAGGGCGCCCTTCGGGTCAGACAGACCCTTGGACGCCCTGTTTTTGAGCTTTTTATAAAGCGAAAAGCCTATGACTTTCCTTCGCAGCTTCTAAGCATTTTGTTATTTTATGCTGCGGAATAAGAATGTTACGATCTGAGATCTCGTGCAGACTTGGTTCGGACTGAAGCTTGTTGCGCTCGTACCATTTGTGATGCCGTTTTCCGCAGCCCACAGCACTGCCTTGTAGTAGTATTCGTGATTACCGACATCTGCGAAAGGATTTTTGCTGTCTTTCGGTTCAGGCGATCCGGCGGCTCTCCAGAGGAATGTGACCATCTGAGCTCTCGTACAGTTATTATACGGACCGAAATTATTGCCGCCGGTTCCTTTTGTGATGCCGTTTTCTACTGCCCAGAGCGCCGCGCTGTAATAATAATCATTCGATCCGATATCGGTGAACGAAGTATTTTCAGTTTTCGGCAGAGGTGAGCCCGCGGCTCTCCAGAGAAGCGTAACCACCTGTGCGCGAGTGCCGAGACCTTCCGGACTGAATGTAGTCTCGCTTGTACCTTTTACAATGCCGTTTTTTACAGCCCATACCAGCGCTTCGTAGTAGTATGAATCTTTGCTGATATCGACGAATGCACTTACCTTATCATTTTCGGTCGATGCACTGCCGCCGGAGTAATAGCCGGAGTCTGAGCTTCCGCCGTCATTTCCGCCTTCGCCGACGATGTTATACGACTCGACATTCGATATCCTCAGTTTGTATGTCTGCTTTGTCCTTCCGTCCTGAGCGATCACTTCGATATCAACTGTATTATCTCCAAGCACAAGCCCATGCGTTACAGGCAATGTGTAATCCACGCCGTTTATCTTCACTTTCGCTCTCGGGTCTTCTGTGACTACGGTTATGAGAGATTTTTCACGCTTAAGCGCCGTTCCGTAGAACATTTTGGCATTTGAGTCATAGCTCAGTTCCGCTCCTTCCACTGTCACGGATGCAATATTTGTATTAGCAGGAGCTGTCAGTTTTGCGTCGGAGTAAGTGACCTGTACCGATGCGCCCGGTTGACTGAATCTAAATTTTTTCTCTGCACGCCCCTCTACATCAAGTGTCAGGAGGCCGTAGTTATTGCCCTCATCATCAGGATTGAAGCTCTGCACTTGCTCGACTACCTTGCCGCGGTCGTCCATGAGGCTTACGATGACATTTCCGCTTGTCCTTGCCGCCATACTGTTGTTCTGGAGCGTAACTGTGACTATAGCACCGCTTCCGTCAGCAGGATTCGAAAGTTCACTTGTGATCGTAGTCGAATTTCCGTCTGCGAGTTTAAGCAGACTCTCCAAATTTACAGCCGTCAAATTATTGTGATCTATGTACTCGACCATCTCCGCGGCCTCCGTGCTGCCGCCCTGAGTAGGGAGCTCTACCCATGCTTTTGCATATATACTTACTCCGCCGTCGCGCACCTCGCCATTCTCGTCTTTCAGATTAAGATCTGTCTGTTTGATATATTCTTCCAAATCAAATTTGTAGTTTACAGTATAGGAACCTTCGTCTACTGCAGACAGCGCTTCGCCGCTAACTGTCAGAGAACCGTCTCTTTCTTGAGTTGCTCCGCCCTGCAGCCTCAGGTACTGAGCGTCTATCAGCTCAGTACATTCCACATCCCTGTAGAGCGCGAAGCGTACATTTCGATTCGAGCCTTTCAGTTCGGCATCGCTCGTGTTGTAAAGAGTGAACTGAAGTATTCTGTCTCCGTTCACTGCGTCCACTAAGTAACTGCTGTCGGCTATGCCGAGGTCAGGGACATTCAGCACCAGAGTATCCTCTTTGCTGTGTGTATTACTATTACTGAATGTTCCGGTCACCTTGTACTTAGGATTAGGAATAGCTCCCGAAGCCGGGACATTGTAGAACACATTGAGAATACGTGTCTCTCCCGGTGCGACCGCGACAAACGCGCTTCCCGGGGTTTCTTCAAATGCTGTTGTCTGCGAATCACCGAGCGCCACTTCAAGTTTTGTAATAGGCTCGGTACCGAGGTTGGTGACGCTGAACTGCACAGGCAGTGACGTGCCTTTTCTGATATTGGCATAATCAGGAAGTACCATGTCCACCCTAAGGGTATCTGTGTACCTGCCTGCCGCCGTATAAATACTCGTCTTCTCCTGAGCAACTGTGACCGTTCCGGATACCCCGTTTCCGTAATTTACGGTGATATTCTGCGTATTCTCATAATCGTAATATGTGCCCTGCAAGGCTGCATAGAGAATGCCTTGGTCGTTTACATACGCGCTGAAGTTGTCAATAGTTGTAAAATTGTCCATATTCAAGATCTGCTGAGCAGAGGTCATAGAGATCCTCGGAACACCCTGTACATCTTCGGTGCGGAATCGTATTGCATTCAGACTGTCGCGAACAGGTTTGCCATGACCCGTTTCAGCAGTACTGTCAAAGACCGTATTGCTCCAGAGCACCGAAAGTTCGTCGAGACTTCCCGCATTCTGTACGAATTCGAAATTAGATGAGATACCTACATCCGAGTTCTCGACCAGGCGCGACATCGAGTCCACAAAGCCCGTGATGCGGTTGCCCGCAGCGTCCACCGCCGCAAGACGGATATCTCCTGAGTCGTCAGAAGCGCCGAGGCTGTACCAGCCTATAATGAAAACTTCTTTATCGTCAGATTCAGTAAGTTTCACCGCCGCGATCTGAGGGTTTTCGTCAAGATTCTCGTCATCCGTCATCTGTACATAGCGCAAAACTTCAAATGCACCATCTTTTTTATCGATAACGGCATACGCCACTTCCTGTTTATCTTCGCTTTGACCGCTTTCATCTTTATTTATCGTGAATACCACTGCGGCTTCACCAGATTCAAGCATTGCAGCTTCTATCCCCTTGACTGAACCGGAGTTTCCGTTGTAAATCGGCTGAGGCTTTGTCCAGTTTGCGCCGCCACCCTCAGAAACAGCATAGTAAATATAGTCTTGCGCACCGAAATCAGTCAGTGTGTTGGCATTCGACGAAGCGACCTGCCTCCATGCGACCATTATGCGTTCTCCGTTGGTTGCAACTACAGGCGAAAGATCGGCGACGCCGTTGTCTTCTATGAGATTCTTCACTGTCCAGCCGCCACCGCTTGACCTTACAGCAACTACGATGTCTGAGTTGTTCATCATGTCCGCCTGGATGTCAGGTGTAACGACCTGCCCCGGTTCAGTGATACCCGGTTTTTTTGTAAGACGGCTCCATACCGCCACAGCGGCTTCTCCCGAGCCGGACGCTCTAAGTCCGCTGTCGCCGAAACCTGCGCCACTTATTATATTTTTGTCTTCATAACCGCCTACATCATTGCGCTCCATAAATGCCGCGCGCACTACTGTCGCGTCAGTAGAGTCTTCCGAATCATGCAGATAGAACAGGTATTTTCCGTCATCGGTAAGCGAAGGCGACGCAAGAGGATATGAGTTTTCGAGAGTTTTTACTATCGGTCCGCTTCTCAGGCTGCGGCGCAGGCGCCTCAACATTGTTCCGCCTGTATTTTCAAGACTTGGCCCGCTTGAGTCATAGCTGCGTTCATACTGCTCTAAATAATCTCTGTCCTGTATAATTGCACTCTGATCCGCAGAGTAAACCTCTGATCCCGACATTTTTCCCAAGCGATTCGCTCTAAGCCCCGGAGCACCGCCGCCCGGAGTTATAAAGCCCGCACCCGAGTTTCCTTTTTTTACCTTTTGCCAGTATGTATTTATATAATCCCAACTATGGAATTTTCCGGAGTATTGAAAAATAGGTTTTGACCAAAGTATCTTCTCATAAGAGATGAACAATAACTTCGCCTGGATTTTAATTCCTATTTCTCCGGTTAAATCGAGTTCCGCGCCGAACAATGCCCTTTGCTGACCGGCGGCATTGAGCCAGCGCAAGGTAGCCTTAAGCTGAACACTGCCGTACAGCCCGATTTTCAGCGCTATGACGGAATAGTCGAAGCCGAGACCGCCGAACGCCTCAAGATATGCGTATATCCTGAGCTCAGTGAGATAGTCGTTCGCATTTCGGGTGTGGTCGACCGCCGCGTTGAACTCGACTGCTCCGGCTGCGCCCAGCCCAAGCTGCAAGAATACAGGTACAGGGCCGACCTGGGTATTCCATGTCCACTCATAACCGTAACCGCCTCCTGCAGTGAAACCTCCGGATACGAGGACCATCTTCCAATTATTGGATTCAAAGTCGAAGTACACCTCGGTCTCCATTATTCCCTGAAGTGCATAGCTTATGCTTCCGTCTCCCGTCTTGCTGGTACCGCTTCCCTGTTTGATGTTTTTCTTAAGAATATTGGCAGCAGTGCCGACCTGATTCAACAAAGTCTTGGCATGTTTTGTGAAATCATTCTTGAATCCCTTCATATCGGCAAAGCCAGGGAAATAGTCAATATCCGAACCTCGAGAACTGTCGCCGCCCATGTGGGAAACATTGTCATTCTCAAAATTATTAAGTCCCATATATAACAGGCCTTTGAATACAGCCGGGTCCGAGGTAGGTGCGAGCTTTAGACGCAGCAAAGGTGTGTCGATATTTACCTTTGTCGCAAGCTTAATGCCCATTCCAAGGAAATCGTTCACAATATTAGTGGTTCCCTCGCTTGAATTATCTAAATTCATGAGATGTTTAAGCTGATCTTTCAAATTTCTTGAACCAACTACGGATTCAGCATCCAGATTGATTATCTGCCAGCGCATCGTCTCTTTTTTTGCAACTTTCTTAACAGTTTCTCCGCTGCTTTCGGTACTTGTTTCCACATATTCGACGCTCAGCCTGCGAGCACTGTTGGACTTCATGCCGAGGTTTTCAAACTGTTTTTTATTCAGTTTGACATTTGCCTTCGACACAGGCATTGAAAGGAACGGATATACCGAATCTTCCGAAGTTTGTTCTTTAAGCTGAGTTCCCAATCCGTCAACATAGTTTATGCTTCGTACTTTGCCGTCATTTGTTTCTCCCCACCAAAGCACCGTAGTGGAAAGGAGCAGGTCCTTAAAATCGGCGCTTGGGCCGACCCTGCCGGATTTATTCCTTACATCTGTAGCAGCGCCGCTCTCTTTGCCGTCGAAATACAACACCTGATGCGCGATAAACGGTTTATTCTTTTGCGATTCGGCCGCAGCTTCGAGGTTTACCACATGTTCAGACAGCCTGATTGCTTCGTCTGCATTTATATTTCCGCTTGTCGAGAAGAAAACAGGATAGTACCCCTCCGCGCGGAGCTCTATAATAAAGCGTACATTGTCTGCGGCTGAGACAGGATTCGAACCGCCATCTGTGTTGAACTGCGTCATATCGTAGCGGAATACAGCCTTTCCGTCTGTGAATGTGACAGTGCTGTCCGAATCGCCGTCTGTGCTCACAGAACCTGAACCTGATGTGTACTTCGCATCTGCGCAGTATACTCCGTTTCTGTATACGCCAGTTCTGACCTTAACCTCTCCTGTATAGTTCGAGCCGTCGGGTTTCTTGAGATAAACAGGCACTGTGGCCGCCTTGCGCAGATTGAGAGAGTTGAGCGGGTACAGTTCGAGGCTGACCGCATCCCTTTCCTGACTCAGCAGATTATGCTTATATACCGTACCGAGATATTTTTCGCCTGCGACTTCCGCTTCAACATATACATCCGAAGCGATGCCGCTCTCCTCATACACCGCCGCTCTGCCGCTTGCATCTGTGTCTTGCGTCTTACTCTCGCCCTTTCCATTTTTGTAGGTGATTGTTGCCGCGCCGGAAGGGTAGAACTGGAACAGGTATAATTTATCTTTAAGTGTCTTTACATTTACATCTACGCTTGAACTGAGCGCATTTTTGGCGAGATCGTGCATGACTTCAACCTTGGTCGTTCCGTCGCTCTTACCTGAAAGCAGGAACTCTGTCGCAGGTGCATAGGATGAATATGGAAGAGACTCGATATTCTCGTAGTACGCGCCCTGCGGGTAGTTGACTGCGGCGATGCCGCTGTTTTTACTCACCCAGCGCATGCGGTCGCTCGCTTCGCCCCAGGCGTGATCGCCGTAGTTTATAGATATCGCAGTCTGCAGATTGATATCCCTGCTCAGGGCTATTATCTCATTCTGATCAAGCGTCTTTATCCAATCTTCGTTGGACATGGTCACGGTGTTTCCGTCCTGACTTATAGTCACGCGACCATTTACAGGCTGAACAAGTATGTCCAGACTGTCTTTATCGTAGATATACAGCGTGAAACTGTCGCGGCTCCAGTCTTTTTCGGCGGTATTCTTCGCCTTGACGGACACATCATAAATAGTCCTGAAGCCGTCGGCAATCCTTGCCTGAGAAAGGTCGAGAGTGAACGAGCCTCCCGATTTATTAGCAGGTCTGTCAGCTCTATAAACCTCATTTCCTGTCGAGTTGTCTGTGACTACGAGTTCAAAAGATGCACTATTGCCGGCGTCGAAATTCGTCAGAGTATACGGCACATTCAAAGTGCCGGCATTCACTACAAACATGGTTTCAGGTCTTGTCAGCTTAACTGACACAGGCTTCGAAGTCACAAATATCTGAGCCTCCGCGCTGTATCCATCAGGCTTTCTCTCCAAAACATCTTCATGCGCCTCAGCGGAGACCACTATCGTATAGCTCGGCTGCCCGCCCTGCGATACTTCGGTAAGTCCCTCAAGAGCAAATGAGAGATTCGGCGATCCGTTCACCCAGAGTTTGCTGTCTGTATTAGAAGCATTTGGGTCATAGACAACGCTCTTTTGAATAACAGGAGTGTCGCCGCCTCTATATACTTTTATATCGAATGTGGTAGGTGCATTATTTCCATAAAAGGCGTTCTTCTGTACCAGATTGGACGCCCAGCGGAGCATGAGCGCATCTCCTGAGCGTATTCGCATAGTGTTTTGAGGGATCCTCAGATACGGAGCTGCGCCCTCGGCAATGTGCAAAACAACGACATCCTGCGACCTCTGCTCTCCATACACATCGAGACCGCCGTTTACCGCCTCAAGATAAAATGTCGTTTTTCCCGCTGAAAGCGGACAAACCCTTCCATACTCGTCAATAGTCGCAACGGTTTCA
The DNA here is from genome assembly GCA_041781135.1 of Acidaminobacteraceae bacterium. Classification (GTDB taxonomy): domain Bacteria; phylum Bacillota; class Clostridia; order Peptostreptococcales; family Acidaminobacteraceae; genus JAUMXJ01. The sequence goes on along the minus strand of JBHAZV010000020.1, from coordinate 122,269 downwards.
TCACTGGACACCCAGCGGGTCTGAGTCCATGTGGCATTCGAAGGAGCGTTCACATTGCGGATAAGCGTCAGCGCGGAGTCTTCCGGCGGATTATCTACATAAATCGAGCCTTTCGGCCAACCATCCGGCACTGTGACGGACAGATATTCACTTAGCAGAGGTACAGGCTTATTCACAGAAAACGCGGCGTACCTGCCGAACAGCAGTCCTGTAGATTCATGAGTATCAGGATCCGTAGTGTAAAACTCCATGACGAAATTCTGCTGATTCATAATGGTTGCAGCATCTATCTCCACTTCGGCGGTAAGTTTCGCAGGACTGTCGGCATTATCAAATTTCAGCGGCACGAGAGTCTGTCCGCCGTCAATTGAAGCGGCAAGAGCCTTGCTGTAAAAATTGCCGCCCTCCATATAGGCGGGCACTATCAGGTTGCGAAGAGCGGATTCAGTAGGCAGTTCAAGCGTAACGCTGACTTTTGCGGTGGTCTTTTCGGGCTGATCCCCCGCAGCCGGAGAGTAGGTCAGACTGCCCGCAACAGCGTCGGGATTGCTGTCTACGGCATCGATCAGCGCAACCTGCTCGATGCTCACGCCGTTTATCGTAGTATTTTCACCAACTCCTGTAACTGAAATATCCCTCTCGTTTGCACCGGTTCCGCTCAAACTGCTGCTGCTAATTTTAAGTTCCCTGCTGTCTGCAGCAGGTACGGTGTAGAGGAATGTAGCAGACTCCGAGGTGGAACCTTCCTCCACCGCTGACATTTGCTGCCCGTTTACAGTCAGTTTCATCGAACTGCTTATCTTCATCGGAAATCCGAATCTTACTGTTATAGGTACAATCTCCCCCGATCCGAAGACTCCTGCCGGAGCACTGACCAACGCGGTCGTAGAGGTAGTAGTTTCCCTTACAGTCACATAACCGGAACCAGTAATACGAGGAAGTATTCTTACCTCTCCATCGTCGGTAGCAAATGTGCAGTAAAACGCAAAGACAGAAATATCTTTAACAGAAAGATTTTCTCCATTCTCTAAAGTTGTTTCAACTGTTCTTTTCTCAAGATTTAATGTCTCCTCAAATAATTTGGTTTTTTGGTTTATTGTTCTTACCATTGGTGAAGATGCAATAATATCATGCCAATTACTAGTGTTTATGCCGGTAAGTAAATAAAAATTTCCAGCATTTAGATAACCATCAGGGTTAGAATCACTGGGATAGCTATATGTATACTTAATATTATCGGCATGAACTTCTACCTCATACCTACTGCTTTCAAGATCAGAAAAACTTTTATTCCGAGGCTCAGCATAAACTACCTCAAACTCAGTTGAATAATAGTATGATTCTGGAGACTTACCAACTACAAAAGTTTCTTTATCGGCATACTTAAATACATCGCTCTTGCTCACGCGCACTGTCTTCGAAGCGGTGTCGCGCCCATTCTCGAATAGTGCATTTTTTACATCGTAAACCTGCACCACGAACACGCCGCTTCCCTGCATCCTGCCTTGAGAATCGCCGACGCTTACAGTAAAACTGTCTTCGGTGCTGCCGGCTCCAATAGTGCGCGTACCGCTGCCGCTTGCGGATATGCTTCCCGAAAGCGCGCGGTACGAATATGTGACCGGAACGCTCTGCGGCTTGTTAAGCCTTACCGTGAGGGTGTATGTACTGGTTATGCTCGCAGTATCGCTTCCACTTATACTCATCTGCACGGTTTGATTCACACCAGACGGGAACACCAGCGAATCTCCCCCTCGAGTGTTGTAGAGGGTTATGCCGTTTGCAGATATCTGCTGATACAGGCTGAGGAGGCTGTCCGTCTGCTCCTGTGTCAATTCGGCCGTGCCGTTTTCCGCGAAATATGTTTCCTGTATTCGGCGGATTTCGGACTCTATCTCCATCATCTTTTCGAAATCGCCCAAAGTGATGACAGTTCCGTCCACATCTATGCGCATATTTCTGTCGGCGTTTTCATCTTCAATCATGGTTAGCAGCTCGGAAAGATTACTTTCCCTGCTGCCTTCTTCCTCTAAAATCGAGATACTGCCGCTCCAGTCAGTGAGGATATTTCCATCCTCATCTATAAGACTATATCTGTGGAGCAGTTCCATCGCCTCCTGAGCGGTCTTTTCGTCGCCCCAAAACTCTGTAAGCTCCTGAAGAATTTGTGTATTTTTATCTGATGTATTCTCCAGCAGCGAAGCAAATACCGCGCCCGGCAAGGTATTTAGAACCATTGTGACGCATAGTAAAATACTGAGAAGTCTTTTTCCTGTTTTCATAAAACTCTCCCTCCGCCTTGTGACCTTTGTCCATAAGGCGATAAGCAATCTATGAGGAAATACCGCATGATATCTCCTTATTTTATGTATAATCATACTACAAAGTCCTTCAAAAGTCTCACAATCAATCAAAAAAAAAAAATAACAACTTCGAATAATAATTAAATATTAGGTCTAATTCTTTGATGTTGATTAAATTTTAGACCAATAAACCCGACAATCCCTCTTTCCACTGTTAAGGCATAATTTTCCCTGCATAATTTTTTCTGTATTATGCCATTAGCGAGCGCAATGCCGCAAACCGTATTTTCTATGAGTTTTACGCAATTTCTAAAGTCGTCAAACATTTGTGACACGGAGGGGAAAGAAAAATACAGGAAGCCGTGCGCAGGCTAATGAGCGGAAAAACCGCATTTGTCATAGCGCACAGGCTGTCAACCATAAAAAATGCCGACATCATATTCGTCTTTGAGCGCGGCGAAATCGCAGAGAGCGGCACTCACGCCGAACTTTTAGCCAAAAACGGGATATATGCCGAAATGTACTACAGCCAGTTCAAATAATCCGGTCAGAATAATTAAATAACAATTAGAAAAGTGCAAAACAGCTTGTTTCTTCCTAAAAATACTATATACTTGACTTCGCAAAACAGGAGGATTTATGAAAAAAATCATTTTAGGTGAAATGAGCCTAAAGGAGCTGAAATGGTTTGATCTGCCGATCCTTGCGGCAATTATGTTCAGTCAGGCGATTTACCAGTCTACCATTATGTTCATCGCATCGCTAAATGTGAGCGCCGCCGGCTACGGAGCAGAGTATGGAGCAGGGTACGAATCGGCAGTGAGCGATGTGACTGCATTTACCACCGCGCAAAATTATAACGCGATATTAACCGAGCTGATGCTGATTGCACTTGCATTTATTTATCTCAGATTACGCAAATTCGATTTTTCAATGTGGAAAATACGCATAACACCTAAAAGCATTGCGCTTGGCGTAGCGGTATTCATTGCGATAGCCGCGCTCTCCGACATTCTCTACGTTATATACTCTCAATTTACATATACAGACAGCGCCGCAGCCGCGTATGCAAGCGACTACTACGCATATACCGGCGGTTCGGACTACGGGAATTATGCAGAAGCGGCTTCGCCTTTATTGAGAATCGATCTTTCGCTTATACTTTTTGCACTGCTGAACGGTTTTTTTGAAGAAATATTCTTTCTTGGAATGTGTATGTTCGTAAACCCAAAGTACAGATGGATATCACTTGCATTTTCCTTGGCAATTCGCTTTTCTTTCCACACATACCAGGGTATTTACGCCGCTTTTTCAATTATGTTCGTGCTCGGAACTCTCTTCTATTTTCTATACGAAAAAACAGGACGCAAAAATCTGTTCCCGTTCTTTTTAGGGCATTCAATTGCGGATGTATTCGGACTGAGCCTGCTGTATTACGCAAGCTCGCTGATATACTAAACTATTTTCTGAAACTCTCGGCAATCAGATTAAAATATTCAGATATTTCGAGCGGTTTCGAAAAATAATAACCCTGAATATAGTCGCAGTCTGCGTCTGTCATGAGCTGAAGTTCTGTTTGTGTCTCTATCCCCTCTGCACACACAATTTTGCCAAAAGCATGGCAGGCGTAGACTATACTGTTTATAAACTTCTGCTTGTCCTCCGATGTCGACATCTCGCTGAGCAGGCTTTTGTCAAGTTTTACAATATTTGTAGGATATTTCAGCAGCATTCCGAGCGAAGAATATCCATTGCCAAAATCGTCGAGAGCAACCTTGATTCCGAGGTCTATGCAGGAATTAAAAAACTCGCTGAGCTTTTGAGGCGACTCGTCAAAATTTGTCTCGGTTAGTTCGAGCACCAGCCTCTGCGCATCGAGCTTGTAATTAGAAAGCACCTTCTGCATATGCGTAAAGAAATTTGCATCGAGCACCTGCAAATAGCTGACGTTAAACGCCATATCCAGTTCAGGATTTATACTGTGTATACGGACCGTAGTCTTTACAACCTGTTCAAACAACCACTCGCCGACAGCATATATGAGCCTGTGTTTTTCAAGCAAAGGCACAAAGACATTCGGAGGGATGTTCTTGCCCTTGAATGTCCATCTGAGAAGCACCTCTCCGGAAACTATACCGTGAGTCTTCGCCGAAAAGGTCGGCTGCACAACTATTCTGAAGTTTTCAAAGTTATTCTGTACATTTTTCGTAAGTTCAAAAATCATCTCCGCCATCGTGTGCTGTTCTTTGATACTCTTGTTGGAATGCGCCACATAACTGTTGTCACGCGAAGATTTTGCAATATTCAGCAGGACGATTATATTTGAAATCATCTCCTGCGGCGTCATTTCGTCATGCTGAACGCTGAGCACCGTCATAGAACACGGTGTCTGCACGGCAACGCCATGATGCCTGTACCTCAGATTTACGAGGTATCTTATTTCTGTAATTATCTGTTCGGGATCTTCGCTGCAGTCCTCGTTCATAATTGCTGCAAACCTCAGACCATCCAATCTGTAAAAGGACACCTTGTCTTCAAAATCGTTGATCAGCCTCTGAGATATATCGCGAAGCAGCTCGTCACCCTTCGCCTTACCATGAAGTTCATTGATTTCAGAAAAATTATTAAGGCTGAACCCGATTATTGTGCACTTTGACGATTCATTCAAAGCCGAAAGCCTTCTGATTGCAGCGGTTTCGCGCAAAAAATTAGTAACAGGGTCAACAGTAAATTCGTATTCCTGTCTGACTATGCAGCCAGAGAAAAAAAGCGGCACAGTTTTGTCAGGACTCCACAAAACCTCCCCCCTGCAATGTATCCATGTGTAATTGTCATGCACATCCTTAACCCTGTACCGCAGATCGTGAATCCTTCGCTTTTTGGCGAACAAATCGGAGATATCGTCCTTGTATGCCTGTCGCTCACTTGGATTTATAATTCTGCTCTCCCATTTTTCCGCCATATTATAAACAAGATTGCTGTCAAAACCGAAGGTATCCCGCATATTATCGGAAATATAATACATATTTGTCTGCAAATCACCAAAATAAACATATATTGAGCCTTCCGCAGAAGCCATCGAATTTACAAGGAGCTTGGGATTAAAAAAATTATTTTCGATGTACTCCTCAAAATCACCTCTTGAAACAACTGCAAATTTTTCGGAATCTCCCGAGCGGCGAACCGCAGTAGTCACAGCATAATAATCTTCCTTTTCGACAAACATCTGAGCTTCCGCCTCATAGAACTGCTCAAAAATATCTATAGGCTTAGCGGAAGTCCACGAACTGCCCACCGCTATATGCTGGGGATGATCCTGCGCGGCGAGCTTAAATTCAGCAAGGCACTGCCTAAAATACTCGACTCCGCGATTGTAGACTATTACTACAAATTTATCGCCATTCAGTCGGTAGATATCATCCTTAGGAAAAAATTCTTTGATTAGCTTGCAGCATGATTTTATCGCCTCATCTCCGGCGGCTCTGCCCTGCAAAGCATTGATACTCTTAACATCTATGATATCGCAATAAACCACGCCCACAGTCTCGGCAGTCTTAAAATCTTTTAGGTTGGAACTTAAAAACTGACTGCTGTATACGCCGGTCAGCTCGTCATAACTGCTTACTTTCTTTAGGGCGCTTATCCTGTTTACCCCATTGATCGCAAGCAATATATTGGGAGCAATTGCTTCGAGGAAATTAGCTATATCGCAGAACTTGGAGCTATGAGGATTATCGAGACCGATAAAACCAAAAATTTCGCCGCGCGATTTGAGCGCGACAGCTACAAGCGACTGAATATCCTGAGGCTTCAGCGTGAGGTACACTGTCGGCATCTCTTCTACGATTGCTTCAAGATCCTCTATGACAACAGGTCTTCCCTGTTCAAACACGTCGATCCAGCCTCGGATCAATTCGACGGATTCGCCCTTCAAAAATTCGATTTGAGGCGCAATACCCTCCGCGCACCACTCATACGTGTTGTCAAATGTGCCATTTCTATGGATTTCGAATATATAGACTCTGCTGCAGGAAAACTTGGAACCAATGAATTCAAGCGTAAGATCGAGCAAATTATCACTGACATCTGCTCCAAGCAAACAATCGGCAAGTTCAAGCCGCAAACTATTGAGTTCCTCCGTCAAGCTCATTCTACCTCCACACGCTGAAATGGCATTTAATCGAACATATTGTACCATATATATCACTTATATGCGATAAATTGTTCAAAAAAAAAAAAACAATAATAAATTCCCGGACGACTTCACGCCGCCCGGGTTCGTAAAAGCAAAGTGACTGTTGCCGGATTTATTAGTTTGCAGCGCTGGAACATCTCTCACCGGAAGCAATGCTCTTACTGACTTGCGCTCCCTCTCCTTCTCCTTATGTAAAGCGCAAGAACATATACCAGCACGACAAGAAGTCCAAACGCCAAAAACGACTGCACAAGCGGAGCGGCATTGTATTCCGCGCCAATCCAAAAACTATAAAAATCATCAAGGCCAATATGATACATCGGAAGCTGCTTTGCAATAAGCTTAAGCGGTTCGGGGAATAATTTCGGGCTGACCCCCATGCTTCCGCTGAGTATCATAAACACAAAGTACAATGTCATTGTTATACCGTATGTGACTCCAAATTTCCTTACTGCATATGCTATCGCATGAGCAAGTATCAAGAACAAAGTAGAAATCAGGAGCATCATTATAGCCGAAATAACCGCCGCTGCCGCATCGGGAGCCGTTATATCAAACATAGCAAATCCATATACTGTATATATCACAAGGCATATAACCAAAAAGATCGTGTATGCTATAAGCCTTGCAAGCAACATCCTGTTTGGAGAAAATCCGAACAATTCGAGCCTAAGCGGAGAATTGCGCTCAAGTTCCTGGGAATAGACCGCCGAATAGCCTATAAACATTATAGCCATCGGTATTATAAGAGCCATCGCCAGAAATATCTGAGTAATTACCTCGCCGTACGCCTCCTTCGGCACATCTCCGAGCTGAAATTTTCCTATAATAAACAGCATAAACATCGGAAATACAAGCCCGAAAAATATCGAGAAAAAATTCCCGGTTGCGCAGCGCAGCTCGTAAAGAATGCTCGCAGAGAGCTTTTTTCTGTGTTTTTCAGCTATTTTAGTCATTTGATTCCTCCCTCTTTTCTGCACGCCTTTGCGTTGATAATAGTAAGTTCAATATCGCTGTGTGTCCTGATATAGTCGATATTCTGTTCCCTAAGCGCCCCGGTGATGCGCTCCTCGTCCGCGTCGCCATCGCAGCGGAACGCCAGCCTGTCGCCTTTTCCAACAAGAGTCGGATGCAGTGCTGCAAGCTTCTCCGTAAATGCGTTTCTATCCGCAAGTATCACAAGCTTGCCACAATACTTTTCGAAAAGTTCATTTTTTTTGCCGTAATCCACCAATTTGCCTTCGTCTAAGATGAGCAGCTTGTCGGCAAGCCTTTCCAGTTCCTCATAGTAATGCGAAACGATAACCAATGTATCGCTCGAACCGCTGTACCAACTGCTGAGCAAATCCATCAGCCTCTGCCTGGTTTCAAAATCGAGCCCCGAAGTCACCTCATCATAGATTGTCAGAGCGCTGCCCTGGCATATTACGAGTATCAACGTCATCCTCTGTTTTTGTCCTCCGGAGAGCGCCTTAAACTTCTTTTTAAGGCTGTCTTCAAAATCAAAGAACCTGACTAATTCCATTGCCTTGGCGTGCTTTTTTACCGAACAGCCGAGCACCAATTCCATTATATGTTCGACCTTCATGTACTCTACATACTCATTCTGCTGAAGATGCACGGCTATATCGCGCGTATTTATCGATTTTTCGATACTGCCGCTGTATGATACAAGCCCAAGCACCGCGTTTATCAAAGTTGACTTGCCTGCACCGTTTGAGCCGACCAGCCCAACCTTGTCGCCATTTTCGATTTTTACCTTGGATTTTAAGTCGAGAGCGACCTTGCTCCCAAACTGCACCCTTACATTTTCTAATGTCAGCATTATTACTCCTTATATTTTTGGTATTTTTTAACACTTATTTCAACTTCGTTATTGCTGCTCTCTATTTCAAGCGTAAGCCCCATAAGCCGGGCAAAATAATCTGCAATATATAAACCAAGACCGCTACCTTTCGATTCTGCTCCTGACACAAATGGCTCTTTGACGCTTGCCAGCAGCGTCGGTTCAATGGATGCCGGCGAATTTTTCATCAAAAAACCTCCATCTCTTATCTCTACGGCTATTAAGCCCCCTTCGCCGGTATACTGCAGCGCATTTTGAATAAGATTGTCTAAAATATGAATCATGAGCTCGTCATCAGCCATTATTTCCCCGTCTCCTTCGACGCGGCACAAGAGTCCGCGATCCATAATCTGAATCTTCATCTTTTCCAGAATATTTTCTATGGCAGGGCGCAGCTGCATTTTTACAATATTTTGCTCATAACTTCTTCTGTTTATAAACAGTATCCTTTCTATCATTCTTCGCACATCCGTCAGCTGTTCCCTCAGCACCGGCAAATATTCGTCGCGGTCGGCATACTTGCCGATATTATTCTGCATGCCATCCACAAGCAGCAGCGCGGCTGCAAGCGGAGTTTTGAGCCGATGCGACGACGCTCTCAGGAATACCTCGCGCCCCCTCGACTCCGCCTCAAGCCTCTCGTACTGCTTTACAAGATTTTTGTGCATAGACTCAACATCCCTTGCAAGCTGCGAAAGCTCGTCGCCGCCGCGCATATTCATCGGCACAGGCGCTCCGTGCATCCTGGCGTCCGAAGTAAATCTGTGAATCCGCTCTATAGGCCTTATTAAAAGTCCCGAATAAATAAACGAACTTATCAGCACAAGCGCGAGCACAGAGAGCAGTATCATCGGCAGACTGCCTGTAATAACGGGCTGTATATCATTTACACGAGGTGTTATCGCGCTGACGACAGTTATATAAAACCTTTCTCCAATCCTGCTGACAGCGACATATACCAGGTAATCCGCAGTGCGCTTATCCGAAGTCTTAAGCTCCAAAAACAGCGTATTCCTTCCTATAACCTCAAAACTGCTCTCTGACGCGCTGAACAAATCTCCGTCTGTATTGCTTTCAAATGTGATTAAAAACGGCGCGCGCTCCGCCATACTGCTGCTGTATTCCTGCATAATTTTTCCAAAATTTACTGCACATTCCTCAAATTCCGCTTTCAGCTTTTGACTGTCCAAAAACCTGCTGCCGCCTTCTCCTTCACTGCTAAAAGAATCTCTGAGCTTCATCGAATCCATCAATCCATACATTTGCCTGTACAGCGCAAGCACTCGTTCATCTTTTATAGTTATCTGCCCATTGCCGAACATTGTTCCAACCCTGATCATATCTGAATCTTTATCCGTAACAAGCCAGAACGCCTGCCCGATTGCTCCGACTCCGGGATTAGAGCTTGCAGAATCGCCCTCGGTACTAAGCACATTTCTGTGAAATTCTATTGCAGCGGTTCGATTTTGTTCCTCTTTCTCCGCCACATAAAGCGGCGGCAAAAGAAAGAACATGTACGACATCAAAAGCGTTATAACGCTTAACCCAAGAAAAATCCCATAAATCAGCGTCCTGTTTCTGAGCTTCATTCCCCTGCCTCCACCGAAAAACTATAACCAATGCCGATGATGGTTTTTATACAATTCATCGGTAATTTTTTTCTGATGTTTTTTATATGTGCGTCTATTATTCTGTCGCCGCCCATGTAATCCTCATTAAACGCTCCCATAATCAGCTGTTCCCTTGAAAGTACGCGGCCCTCATTCTCCATAAGCTGCTGAAGTATCAGAAATTCGCTGAGCGTAAATGGAATATTTTCGCCGCGGAAGCTCAGCCGAAATCCTGTTTTATCGAGCCTGAGCCCACGCCTTTCAAGCACGCTTGCCTGCTCGGAAGCCGTACGCCTGAGAACTGTTTCGATGCGCTTCAGCAATATAATCGGGGAAACAGGCTTTATGATATAGTCATCAGCATACGCATTAAAAGCCTCGACCTGCGAAGGTATATCGTCTATCGCCGTCAGCATCAGCACGCCCATTCCAGGATTGAAACCTCCGGCTCTAATCCTTCTAAGCACTTCGATGCCGTTTACACCAGGAACCATAATATCCAGAACGGCTATGTCGTATTCCTTGGCAGCGAGCAAATTTAGCGCAGCATTCCCATTGTCCGCCTCGTCTACCTCGTAGCCGGCCATTTTTATGTACTCTGCAAGCACCTCCCGTATGACCTTTTCATCTTCGAGCAAAAGCACTCTTGCCATAGTTCCTCCTGCATATTTTGTTTTCGTCCTGTATTCTACACCGCCGATATGAATTTCGTATGAAGACCCATAGCAAATTTATTCAAATATAAAAACAAGCGCAAAAATTAAGCGAAATCCATACTAAGCCGAGGATTTCGCTTACAAAGCCAGCGCTGTTATGATGCTGACGGTCTATTTATTATCGGTCTATTTATTTAAAAGTTCTATAATCTCCGCCAGCACCTCGTCAGCTTTTTCATGAGAGACCTGGCATGTACCTGCGTTCATATGTCCGCCGCCGCCGTACTTTAGACATATTTCGCCGATATTTGCATTTGAACTCCTGTTTATAATCGATTTTCCGATGGTTAAGACAGTATTCTGTTTTTTGAGCCCCCACATAACATGAATCGAGACTTCCGCCTGAGGGAACATCGCATAAACCATAAATCGATTGCCAGCATGTATCACTTCTTCATCTTTTAGCGGCAGCACGACCACGCTCCCGTGCATCTGATGAACCCTTTCCAGTTGCTTCTTGAAAAGCTCCTGCTGTTCAAAATAAAAATCCACTCGCTCCTTGACATCCGGAAGCATTAAAACTTCCTCCACAGTGTGGTCAAGGCAGAAATCAATAAGCTTCATCATAAGCTGATAATTTGAAACTGTAAAATCCCTAAATCTTCCAAGTCCGGTGCGCGCGTCCATAATGTAGTTCATCAGCGTCCAGCCACTCGGATTAAGCACTTCGTCAAGGGTGTAATTTGCAGAATCAGCCTTGTCGACAGCCACCATTATCTCATCCGAAATCCTGCCGAGATCATATCCAAGTTTTTTATAATATTCATAAACTACTCTCGCCGCGGAAGGCGCATTCGGGTCTATAATATGATTCTGTTTAGACGAAGCAACCCTCTCCGTCTCGCTCAAATGGTGATCAAACGCAAGTCCTATTCCCTCCACATACGGCAAATTGGTGGAAATATCTTCTTGACTCACTTCGACAAGCCCGTCCTGCATATCCTTTGGATGAACGAACTTAATATCGTCTATCAATTTCAACTCCTTAAGTATCATCGCGCAGACCAGACCGTCAAAATCGCTTCTTGTTATCAACCTTTTCATACTAACTCCTTATAACTTTGTTAATATTGTAATTATAGCATATGTTTGTGTATGAATTCTGTTTTTGTTGATGTATAAGTTTTTAATTATTAACAAATTTAAATTTATTCTCTCTTTCACCTCCCCCTGTGTCCGCCGGGACTCATCGTCCCTCCGCCCTGTCCAGCTGTGACAGTCTGCACCAACTGTCCTCCACTGTAAACGTCGTACTGTTCGCCGCTGACTATATCAGGCGAATATACTGCCAGAGTGCTCACATTTACTGGCACCTTAAACGATATTACTTCACTTCCTCCTTTCTTTACAATTATTTCCGAGCCTGCCGCCAGAGCTTGGGAAATATACACATACTGCCCGCTCGAAGCTGTATAACCCGTTCCGGAACCCCCGTAAACCACTGTACCGCCTGTCATCGAAATGCTGCCATCCGCATCTATCGCTCCATTGTCAGGGCTCGAACTGATAAATGCCCGAACATATCCGCCCGACACGCTGATACTGCCATTTGAATCGATTCCATCACCTCCTGATACAAAACTGAGTTCACCGCCTGTTATTGCAATTGATACATCGCTCGCCACACCGGGTATGCTGACAGTGGCGGTTCCGCTTTCAGAAGCATTGAGCGCGTCATCGGAAGCTGCGATATTTATTACGCCCCCTGTCTGGTATATATGAGCCGCTTCGATACCTTCGTACGACTTTTGAACATTGATTACGCCGCCGCTCACTGTAATGTCGCCGTCGGATTTAACTCCGTCATCCGCACACGAGATGCTTATAGTCCCTCCCGACACTTCAATGATGCCCTTTGAATTTATACCGTCGTCTCCGGCATCTATCACGATGCTGCCGCCGCTGATGCTCAATGTATCGTTGCCGCGGATTCCATGATTTGCAGCGGTGATCGAAATACTGCCGCCTGTTATGCTGAGATTGTCCTTACCTGTGATTCCATTATTAAAACCTCCTTCGATTATGAGTTCGCCATTTCCTCTAATCACAATATCGTCCTTGCTGAACAGCGCCGCATTTGGTTCTTCTTCAACCGAATCCACGTATACGAACGAGCTGCCTCCATCCTTAAGGTAATTTGTGCTGCCGTCGGCAAGAGTTACTGTGAGCAAAGCGCTCTGCATTGCATAAATCGGCGCGCCCGTCTTATTTGTAATGCTTGCTCCATTAAGTACGATTTCAACTTCGTCCGCGCTTGAAGCATCAATCTTTATCGCGCCGTCATCGAGTGTGCCGCTTACATAGTACTTACCTGCCGCTGTGATAGTGACAACATTTCCGCTCACTGCTGCCCCAGTGCCGCTGACTGTGGCGCCGCCGCTTTCTAAACTGATGATTGTACCGTCAGAATTTGCATTAACCGTTGTGCCGGATGTTGCGCCTCCCTGACTTACCTCGTTGGTTGCCGGAGCCGTGCTCAGGCTCTGCTGCGGCGAACAAGCCACCATATTCAAAATCATTGCCGCTGCTAAAACCATAGCTAAAATAACTTTTTTCATAATTTAATCCTCCTTAAAATTCGCCTGTAGGCGTTTTGCTTATTAAACTTATAGGTAAATTGCCGTTAATACATCTTAATTTGTCAATAAATTCCTTTTCGCTGACAGTTGGTTTGAGCTCTACTACATACATCGCTTCATAAAGGCTGCCGAGATCTGTCGTTCTGACTCTATGCAATTTACTGCTTGATAAAAACTCTCCAAACACACCTGTAAATTCGGTTTCATAATTGAGATTTTCGGGAACACTGATCTTAAGAGTTCGAACACTTCCTTTTGAGCCGCCAAAGTTAATCAGTTCGAGCGCCAGCATCACACCGCCAAATGCCGCTGTTATCGCCGCCGCGTATGCCAGAAAGCCCATGCCTGTTGCAAGTCCCACCGCCATTGAGAACAGCACATATGTTATGTCCTTCGAATCTCCCGGAGCGCTTCTGAACCTTATAATCGAGAACGCACCCGCAAGCGAGAATGCTCTTGCTATATTACTTCCCACCAAGAGTATAATCACCGCCACCACCGCCGGCAGTACCGCCAATGTCAGCGAGAAGCTCTGCGATGCGCCATTTTTTTGTGTTTTCCTATGTACAAGGCTGATAGCTATTCCGAATGCAAATGCTGCAGCAAGTACATATATAAGATTTGTAATGCTGATTGTGATTTCTGTAGTTGTTGTTCCAAAAATTGAATTTAACATTTTAACCTCCTTTAATCTCTGCTGCTTTTACAACGCGTGTACGGGGTTGATTCCGCGTACTGCTGCTACCGATGCGAATCTTGCCGCAAACTCCTGCGAAAAATTGCCGACTCTTGCTTTTTGTGCGATTTTGAACTCTGCTCCATACTTTGAAAAGCCGGACGGATACGCCTCATACTCTGCAAGCAGCCTTGTTAGCCACATCGGCATACTATAAGCCGTCTTTACCTCCATTATCCACTCGCCTGATTCAAGCAGCTGATCACCTCCGTCGCCCGAGCCGAAATCGAGCGCTGTTCTTCTTGTTGTAATGCTTCTGTCAAACGATACCCTGAGGTCGCTTTCATCCTTCGAAAAATATGCGCGTCTGTCGTATGCAATATATACTGCAGGGTGCAGCTCGTACCTGCCAAGCATGTATGCTACTTCATTCAACACCTGTCTGTTGTGGTGCGCTCTGCTTTCCGGAAGGACGCCGCTTTTGAGAAATTCGAGCGCTTCATCGATATACATCGCACTTCTGCGCTTATTGACGAGTTTATTCACTTTTTTCTTGATTTCAATGTACACCGGGCAGTTTTCATCAGCATCTCCGTATGCCCGCAGCCGGAGTTTTTCCTTAAATTTTGGCTTGCTCAGCGAATGTCTTATCAGTTCGTCCGACTCTGTGTCGTAATAAATATTTTTTATCCTGTATGTGTAATCTCTCTTGTTGTAAGAATCCAGCGACATCCTGTCGTCGAGTATTCTCTGCATAAGCTCTGCCTGCTCACTTGTAAGCCTGTACTTTTTTTCGTATCTGTTGAAAACTTCTATCGCCATAATTCCCTCCATTTTTATTTTTGCGCCTTGCCCGGTGCTTTGTGGTTATATCTTAACAGCCGGGTTTCCAATGTTCCCCGAAAACAAGAAGCAATATTTACGAATTTTATACGAAAAAAGTAACGGCTTTTTGCAAGAAGCCGAATAATGCGCAGCAAGTAGACTGCAACTTATAATTTTATGTTCCGGCGCGAGTTTGCCATATTATTTCAAATGTTCATTGAATTTATATTTTTCAGAGCGAATACTTGCAAATTACAATTCACTGTGAAACAGCCGCGCAAATTAAGTAAAATTAAACAATATCACTCAATAGTATACTCAATAAAGCCTTGTGATTTTCGGGTTATTATCTCTCCGATTCCCGCGCGGACAGTACGGACATTTCTATGGAATACATCGGGCATCCCTGAACCGGAAAGTGCATTATGGCAAAGAGCGATATCCACATCGTCCCCTACAAAATCGTTGTTCAAATCGCTGAATATCTGAACTACATTACCAGCGAATACGATCTCAATTTCAGCCGTATCGCCCGTTTCCTGCAAGTACCTGCGATAATTTCGCAGTTTGTGTTTCAGCTTTTCTACAAGTTCAATTTTTTCAATCCTAAACAACACTTTATAATGCATAATCACCTCAACAACGTGCAGTCTTCCTGCCACAATCCAGATTTTATCAGCAAATAGACAAATGCACAAGCAAATACTGTCTTTCGATTTTATTGCTATATTTTAATAAATACACTTTTCAAGAGTTAATATGTAAAGATCTGTGATTTTCAAAAAAGTTAGCTAAACAAAAAATCCCGCCGAAGCGGGATTTGAGAATTTTTGTTTTAATAACGTGAAACCAACTATCTGAGAAGCTGGAGAACACCCTGTGGAGCCTGATTAGCCTGTGCGAGCATTGCCTGAGCAGCCTGCTGGAGAATGTTGTTCTTTGTGTAGTTCATCATTTCCTTAGCCATATCGACGTCTCTTATGCGGCTTTCAGATGCCTGAAGGTTTTCAGCTGCTGTGTCGACATTCTTGATTGTGTGACCAAGCCTGTTCTGTACAGCACCGAGTTCTGCTCTCTGGTCAGAAACTCTCTTGAGTGCCTTATCAATTCTGTCAATCGCAGTATTCGCCGCCTGCTGAGTGGTAACATCAATACCGAGTTCTGCTCTTGCAGCTATTGTTGCGCCAGCACCAGTAAAAGTAGCAGCATTCGAAAGTCTCATTGACAATTCGCCGCTTATTCCTTCAAAAAGTCCATCTGTTTCTATTATAAGACCTTTAAAATCAGCTGTAAAAACAATAGCACCCGCGTTACCATCTACATTCACAGTCTCATTAACATCTACACCATTGACTGAACCAGTTACCGTAACATCATATTTACCAGGAACATAGTTTGCACCAGTTTGGACATCCACTTTTCCAATTGCACCGGCTGTCGCCTGATTCGCAAGTATCTTTGCCAAATCATTACCAGCGGCACCAGAAATAGTTGGAGCAACTATCTCATTAGCTTGTCCTACCTGCGCATTTTTGAAATTAATTGTATTAGTACCGTCTACTGAAGCAATTTCCAATCCTGCCTTGTCATTAATGTAATTCTTGACATCATTTGCAGTATACGCACCAGCACCATACTTGAAATCATTAAAATCTATGTTGTATGATTTTCCATCAACCACGACATTCAAAGTTGCGTTTATACCAGAAGTTGCATTTGTTGTAGTATCAACCGCCCCATTGAGCTTAACCTGCCAAGCTTTAGCAGGAACTGGAGCTTGTGTTTGAGAAGAAGTTACCTTAACTGTTGTAGCTTTAAGTCCGTTCCCCCATTCAGTCGCAAGACCTTCAACACTAACTTTCGCAATATCAGGTCGACCACTTTCAATTTTTGCTCCGCTTCTTGCAAGACCAAGCGTGAAAGCGTCCATTGCCTTAACTGCAAACTTCATATTCTGATTCGTATTTGCACCAATGTGGAATGTAAGATTCCCTGTGGCATTCTGAACACTCGAATCGAGGTTACCGTTGAGGAGTTTTCTTGTGTTAAATTCAGTATCATTCGCTATACGAGTGATTTCTGCTGCGAGCTGATCCATTTCATTCTGAATCGCCTCACGGTCAGGGTCTGTGTTACTGTCGTTTGATGACTGAACAGCCATTTCTCTCATTCTGTGGATGATAGCGTGAGTTTCGTTGAGTGCGCCTTCTGCTGTCTGGATGAGCGAGATGTCATCGAGAGCGTTTCTTGAAGCCTGTGAAAGACCTCTGATCTGGCTTCTCATTTTTTCAGAGATAGCAAGACCTGCAGCGTCATCACCGGCTCTGTTGATTCTGTAACCGGAAGAAAGCTTCTCTACCGAAGCAGCGCCTGCAGTTGTGTTGATGCCCAGCATTCTGTGGGTATTCATCGCCATTAAGTTGTTGTTAATTCTCATAATTCCTCCTTGAATTTTGACCCGGATTCCTTTCCGGTGTTTTGTTTTTTGTGTACATCGGCCTGATGTTTACAATCTTGTTATCGTCAGATTGAAGTTCTACTTTAGGGATTTAATGTAAAATTTTTGTCATAATTACGGTGATGTATGGCGCCTATCCCAAAACTTGGTCATATGTCACGCTAATTCCAAAACTTGGTCATATGTCACGCTAATTCCAAAACTTGGTTATATGTCACGCCTATTCCAAAACTTGGTTATTTAGCGTTAATTCCAAAATTATAATCAGGTGTAGCATTAATTTCAAGCAGGAATATGACATTGAATAATTATGCTGTTTTTGCTAAAATTGCACTAAAAGAGGAAGTTCGTCACAAACTTCACTCAAAATTTTTAAGGAGGATTCATGGCAAAGACAGACAGTTTTACGTTTAGCACACTGCCAAAAAATGCCGAGGAGCTGCACGCCCTTCCTGAAGCGGATCTCAGCACGCCGTTCAAAGCGGCAGCCTTGACGGTTCTGGCACTGATCAGGTACACCGAATCACCGAACGACGGTATCGCAATGCTCAATTCTCTCAAGGGCCCAAGGGAGCTTTCGGAATATGAAAAACAGTTTTTAAGAGATAGACTTAGGGGCAAGGAGTATGTAGCAATGTCCTATCTCGGCGGTACAAACCCTGATAACGAATACACTCCGACAACGCCATATACAATAAGTATCAACGACGGTCCGTATTCATATACCGAGGAGGGCTATGCAAAGCTGTATATTACATCAAGCGGCGCAGACAGTCCTCGCCCTATAACGCTCCGCCAAAAAGATGACAGATGGCTGTTATGGGAACAAATGCTTTTGGCGGACATCAGAAAACCAAAGAGTCAGGCAGACTGGTAGTGCGCGTTTGAAGCTCTCAAACAGACTATCCGGGCTCGACGCTCTGCGAGGTCTTGCACTGCTCAGTATGATCGCATACCATACCGTGTGGGATCTTGTATATATTTTTGGTGTCGAATGGCGCTGGTTTGAATCATATACAGCATATATATGGCAGCAGAGCATCTGCTGCTCATTTATTTTTATTTCGGGTTTTTCGTGGGCTCTCGGCAGGGGAAAACTGCAAAACGGCATACTTATATTTTCGCTTGGAGCAGCACTGTCAATCGCAACTGCTGCGCTAACACCGGAAACCCCGGTAGTTTTAGGCGTTCTAACTCTGCTCGGCTCATGTATGATAATAATGTCATCAGCCCGCAGCATTGCAAACCGTCTGCGGCATAAAACCGGATCAACGCCGCACAAACTTAGGATTTGCAGCAAATCAGGTCTGGCAGTCAGTCTGCTCCTCTTTTTTCTGACAAAGAATATCGGTGACGGGTATATCGGTATTTTGGGGATTAAATTTTTGTCATTGCCCGAATCATGGTATTCGGGAATTATCAGTGCTTTTTTCGGACTGCCGCCAAAGGACTTCTTCTCTGTTGACTATTTTCCGCTGATACCTTGGCTCTTTTTATTTGAAGCCGGATATTTTTTGTGCCGTCTTTATTTGAGCGACCATCGAACCGACAAATTTCCGGCTTTTTTGGGATACAAAGGCACGCCGCTGCTCGAATGGCTCGGCAGACATTCGTTGCTTATATACTTACTTCATCAACCACTGATTTACGGATTTTTATATATTTGTTTATAAGCGCCGACAATAAACGGAGCTATCGCTTTTGAATGTATCTCGGGCTGTGCATCAGATTATGCGTCAGACTATGCAAGCATGAGCTTTTCGAGTGTGAGCGGTTCTACGTATTCGCCGTTTTTGTATGCGCGCATATTGCCGCCGGAAATTTCATCGATAAGCGCGATATGTCTGTCCGCTCCGATTCTGCCGAATTCAAACTTAATATCGTACAGTTCCAGCCCCTTGACAGCCAGCTCATCCTTGACGATCTTCGCGATTTTCCTTGTCATTTCAACGAGCTCAGCGTACTCCTTCCTGTCCATGATGCCGAGCATTTCAAGCGCCTCGTCTGTGATAAGCGGATCGTTCCTTTCATCATCCTTCAGCGTAACCTCAACATAGGCATTAAGATCCTGAGCTTTCTTGGCATACATGCCATATCTGCGCAAAAAGCTTCCAACAGCCTTGTATCTGCAGATGACTTCAACACCCCTTCCAAATACAGTTGCAGGAAGCACCGTCATTGTGCGCTCCGCGATGTTTGAATCGACGTAGTGAGTAGGTATGCCGGCAGCATTTATCTTTTCAAAGAAAAACCGGGTTAGCTTTAGCCCCGCCTCACCCGCTCCCTCCATTGTGAGACCGACGCTATTAGCTCCGGGATCAAAGACGCCGTCAACACCTGTCACATCGTCCTTAAATTTGAGCAGAAAATTGCCATTTTCCAAATCAAATACATCTTTTGTCTTACCTTGATAAACCTTTTTCATATTCTCTCCTGTTCTGAGCCTCTATTTTTTGGCCGAATTCACGCCACGAGTTGTTCGTCGTTATTTAATGCTTCCATAGCCATTACAAGATATTATACTTAAAAACCTCTATATGCATCAATAACAAATTAACAAAATAGCCCAACTATTCTTGAATCGCCGATCGCTATTCCTGCAGAAACGAAATGGAGCCAAAACAATATACTGCTTTTTTCTGTCGCAAAAAATGCGAATCGTATTCGCATAATAGAGCCAAACCTCCGAAATAATTAAGAATACAAACAGCACATTGGTTAAAAGCCTATAACTCTATGCTGAATCTTGTAAAACCGGGACGACTCTCCACCGCCGCGCGACCGCCGTGCAGTTCAGCAACGGAATGCACTATCGACAGACCAATACCATGCTTGCCTCCCCTGCCCTTATAAAACCTCTCAAAAACATGCGCCGCTTCCTCAGGCGCAATTCCATCCCCATCGTCAGTGACCGAAATAAGCGCGCCGCCACCGGTATTTTTACATTCAAGCACACATTTTTTCTTCGCATAGCGCGCCGCATTGCTGAGAAGATTTACAAACGCTCGCTCCATATGCTTCTCGCTGTAATCCATATATACCGGCAAATCATCAAAATCATACACTACCTCTATGCCGCCGAGAGCAGCAACTCTGCCGACACTCGCAGCCAAAGTTTCTCTTAGATCCCCTCTCTCCTTTACGAAAGAATCCGCCTTACTGTCGATTCTGGAAATATAGAGCAAATCCTCCACCATTTCACTGAGCCTGTCAGTCTCGTTCATTATTACAGAAGCGGATTTCGCACTGTCCATAAGCCCATGCGCAATACCCTCCGCATAAAATCGAATGGATTGAAGCGGAGTTCTGAGTTCATGCGAAACATTCTGAAAAAAAGTCTTCTGCTCGCTGTCATACTGCGAAAGTCTGTCGGCGGCAGTGTTCATAACATCGCCTAATACATGAAACTCTATATCCGAAAAATTAAGCTCCCGCCTTTCAAAATCACCCTGCCCCACAGCGGCAGCAAAATCCGAAAGCTGCACAATCGGGCGTGTCACAGAACGCGCTATAAGTGCTGCGATAATCACGCTCAAAAACATCGCAACAATCAGCAGCACAATAATGACATTATTAACAGTCTGTACCAGATGATTCAGACCGTCGAGTGATACGTAAAACACTATGTGCTCATCCTCCGCATGGAGGCTCTCTATCGCCGTGACAAGATAACTGCCGCTCTTTGTCTTGATGTTGATGTACTCTGAATCGTCGAGCTCGGCGTCAGTATTTTTAAGTTCTGCGGCAATTTCGCTCCTTTCGTCGATACCCGCGCGCTCATGCTCCGCACTCTCTACAAGCTCGTAATCAGAATTTATTATCAGCATTTCGCCCCTTGCACCGATTTTACTGCGCGGCTGCTCGTAAATATCACCATAGTAATCTCGTTCAGGAGGCTTCGCTCCCATCTTATACCTCGAAACAAGTTCGGAAAGCTGCTGCTCGACCCCCGATTCGACATAGCTGCCTACGTATCGGTTAAAAATTATGTAGAGCGCCCCGAAAATAAATGCAAGCAATACAAAAAGCATCAGCAGCAGCCTGCTCCTTAAATGCCACTTGTATTTTTTTTGTTTAACAGCCACGGAGACCTCCCCCAAAAAACACTAATCGATGTCAGTGCGCAGCTTCAGCCTGAACCCAAAGCCCCACACCGCCTCTACCGAAACATTGCTATTGCCAAGTTTTTTTCGCAGGCGGCGTACCGTGTCGTCGGTCGCCCTCGTCTCTACCTCCGAATCATACCCCCACACTTCATTGAGCAGTTCGTCGCGCGATACCGCCTGTTCGCCCTTTTTTATCATGTGCTTAAGTATTTGAAATTCATACGGAGTCAGCGATACCTCGTCACCAGCGACGCTTGCGCTCATCTTTCCAATATCCATCACTATGTCGCCGTATTTAAGCAGCAGTTCACTCTGCAAGCCAGATTTTTCCGCACCCTCACGACTCGGCTGCCTGTTCCTTTCAAAATCTATTCTCCTGAATATCGACTTGACGCGCATTAGCAGGTTCATTGCCGAAAACGGCTTTGTAAAATAGTCGTCGCTGCCGAGCCCCATTCCCGTAGCATAGTCGAGATCCGAATCACGGGCGGTGAGCATTATTATGGGAACAGTGCTGATTTTTCGGAGCTTTGCACATATATCAAACCCGCTTGACCCCGGCATCATAACATCAAGTATTACAAGATCGGAGCTGCAGCCCTCAAATGCATCAAACAAAGCGTCCCCGGTCTCGAAAGCTCTGACTGAATAGCCGTCGCTCTCTAAAAACGTCTTAATTGCCTCTCTTATATTTTGTTCATCATCAGCTATGTAAATCGTTCTCTGTTCCACGCCGCCTCCTTTGTCTCGATTCGAGCTTTACAATATTTTAGCACAAAGCCATGCGCAATCCTCCTGAAAAACTCACGAAAAATACACGAAACACAGGATTCGTGGTATAATCCGATAAAAACCTGATTGTGGAGATAGTATGTTACTAATTAAAAATGCAAATATCTACGGCGAAGAAATCGCCGATATTCTCGTTGCAAACGGAAAAATCGAAGCCATTCACAGAGGCATCGCAAACGAAATTCAGGGCGCCTTGAAAGAGCAGGCACAGATAGTGGATGCGGAATGCCGAACAGTCATCCCGGCTCTTATAGACCAACATGTGCACGTAACAGGCGGCGGAGGCGAAGGCGGAATGACAACAAGATGCCCGGAGCTAAGCATCGCCGATATCGTAGACGCAGGTGTAGGCACAATAGTGGGGCTGCTCGGCACGGACGGCATCACAAGAAGCGTCGAAAATCTCGCCGCAAAGACACGCGCACTTCGCGAATACGGATTTTACGCACATTGCCTGACCGGAGCTTACGAAGTACCCTCGCCAACCATCACGGGTTCGGTAATGAAAGACATAGCATTTATTGACGAATGCATAGGACTCAAAATTGCGATAAGCGATCACCGCTGCTCGCATCCCACATACGAAGAACTTGTAAGACTTGCGGGACAAGTTCGGCTCGGCGGGCTCATAGGCAAAAAAGCCGGAGTCATGCATATTCATGTCGGGCTGGGCAAACAGGGACTTTCACAGATTTTCGATATCCTAAATCGCGAAAACATACCGGCTTCTGTGTTCAGACCTACGCATATGAACGGCAGACTGGACGAAACCATACGCCTTACGAAGCTCGGTTCATACTCCGATCTCTCGACAGGAGCAGACCACCAAAAGACTGCAGCAGCGGTGCTCGAAGCAATCAAAAAATCTGCGCCGGGCAAGATTACAATTAGCTCCGATGCGAATGGCAGCCTGCCAAAATGGAATGAAAAAAAAGAAATTGTCGGAATGGGAATCGGAATGATGAACACTCTTTACGGCGCGGTCAAATCTCTTGTAAAAGATTTCGGGCTGAGTCTCCGGGAAGCGCTTGCGCCTTGTACCGAGAACGTCGCCGCGGCGCTGAACATGTTCCCGTACGTCGGCGCGCTGCAGAGCGGCTCAAGAGCAGACATGCTCATATTAGACGACAACCTCGAAATCAACGATTTTATCCTTGCAGGCAATTTCGTCATGAGAGATAAAAAGCGCACGCTGAAAATAAATTTCGAAGATTAATAAATATTAAAACCAGCAACAAAGGAAAATTATGGCAGTTTCATCGATGAAAAACAAGAAAAAAAACTACTCAACGCAGGAACTGGTATTCAGCTTCCTGCCATACTATAAGCCGTATATAAATATACTTGTGTTCGACCTGCTTTGCGCAATGTTCACAACCGCAGCGGATATGGCGCTGCCTCTTATTCTGAGATACCTCACAAACTCTGCGCTGCTCGGAAATATTGTTAGCCCCGGCACCCTCATAAAGCTGAGTCTGCTGTTCTTCGTACTTAAAACCCTCGATCTTATGGCAGGTTACTACATGGCAAAAACAGGGCATATAATGGGCGCAAAAATCGAAACCGATATGAGGCGCGACGTATTCTACCACCTGCAGCAGCTTTCGACAGAATTTTTCAACGAAACCAAGGTGGGGCAGATAATGGCAAGAATAACAAGCGACCTCTTCGACATAACCGAATTTTCGCATCATTGCCCGGAAGAATACTTTATCGGAGCGATAAAAATAGTTTTTGCATTCAGCGTACTTATCAGCATAAATATACCGCTCACTCTGATTCTGTTCACTTTAATCCCACTGATGATTTATACAGCATCAAAGTACAATTTAAGAATGCGCAAAAGCTTTATGGCGCAAAGAAACCACATAGGCGAACTGAATTCACGGATAGAAGACTCACTCCTCGGCGTAAAAGTCGTAAAGGCATTTACAAACGAAGATGCCGAAAAGGAAAAATTTGACAGGGACAATGATGCGTTTCTGGAAATCAAAAAAATTACATACCATAACATGGCAGGTTTTTTCGCAATAACACGCGCCTTTGACGGACTTATGTATCTTTCGGTGATAGCGCTTGGAGGATGGTTTCTGATATCAGGAAACATTACCGCAGGCGACCTTGTCGCATATGTGCTCTATGTAGGCACTCTGCTTACAACAGTAAGGAGAATAGTCGAATTCACAGAGCAGTTCCAAAAAGGTATGACAGGCATCGAGCGTTTTAACGAAATTCTGCGCACCGATATTGACATATTCGACGAAGATGATGCGATAGAAATTCAAAACCCGCGCGGAGAAATAATTTTTGAAAATGTATCATTTGGCTATGAAGAAAAATCAGGCGATGTCCTGTCTAAAATCAATCTGAAAATAAAAGCCGGAGAAAAGGTCGCACTCGTAGGGCCGAGCGGCGGAGGAAAAACCACGCTTTGCAGCCTGCTTCCGAGATTTTATGATGTGGAGGACGGAAGCATTACCATTGACGGAATAAATATTAAAAATATAAAGCTTAAAAATCTCAGGAAGTCGATAGGACTCGTGCAGCAGGATGTATACCTGTTCAGCGGAACTGTCTACGAAAATATAGCATACGGAAGGCTCGGAGCCTCGATGGAAGAGATCATAGAAGCAAGCAAGCTCGCCGGAGCATACGACTTTATAATGGCGCTGCCCGAAGGGTTCGACACATATGTCGGCGAAAGAGGTGTAAAACTTTCGGGTGGTCAAAAACAGAGAATCAGCATTGCAAGGGTTTTTCTCAAAAATCCTCCAATCCTGCTGCTCGACGAAGCTACATCAGCTCTTGACAACACAAGCGAAAGGCTCGTGCAGGAAAGCCTCGAACGCCTGAGCGAGGGCAGAACGACACTCACCATAGCGCACAGGCTAAGCACAATACAGGGCGCAGACAGAATACTCGTGCTTGACGGCGGCAAAATAGTTGAGGAAGGCAGCCACAGCGACCTATTGGCAGCAAAAGGCGAATACTTCAAACTGCATCAACTGACATTCAGATAGTGCAATGAAAATTACAGAACACGCAAAACCGCGCTGCATTATCGTCGCAGGCGCGGAAATATCGGATTACGAGCTTCTGAAACAAAGGCACAGGCTTTCCGCAGACGATTTCTTCATCTACTGCGACAGCGGGCTCCGACACTCTGCGGATCTCGGCTTTGCGCCAAATCTGATAGTCGGCGACTTTGACTCGTTTGCTTTAGATAAAGAAAAATTTTCGAAGACCGCAGCCGAAACTCCCATAATAGTCCTGCCTGCCGAAAAGGACGACACCGACTCGATGTTCGCCGCTAAAAAAGCGCTGCAGCTCGGCTTTGAAAAAGTGCTGATGGTCGGCGCTATCGGCGACAGATTCGACCACAGCCTTGCAAATATAGGAGTTCTAAAAATGCTGGACGATGCCGGTATCTCGACCGAAATCGCAGACGATTACTCTATCATGTCGGTAGTGCAGGCACAAAAAAATGCCGAAAGCACTGTTTCGGCCGCAACCGTAGGCAGCAGTTTCAGTTACTTTTCGCTGCTTGCAGTATTTGGCGAAGCACATGGCGTATCCATATCAGGCGCAAAATACCCCCTGACCGATGCAAACATCTATTCATCCTTTCCGTATGCTGTCAGCAACGAACCGCTTGAGCGCGGCGCAAAAATATCTATTGAAAGCGGCGCGCTGCTGCTGATAAAAGTTTTTTGATGCAGCGAGGTTTCTTCCCCCTAACCTAAAAAGATATAACAAGCCCCGTGTGCAGAGGATTCACGATGCCGCCGAGTCTGTCCGAAAGTATTTCGAGCGCAGCGCTTCCTGTGCAGTGTCCCGTATAGATATGCCTTATGCCGAGCGCAGCGATCCTGTCCGCAAGCGATATGACAAATTCTCTAGATTTATTAAAGAGATGAAAACCTCCGATCATTGCAAGCACTTTTTTATCGGGCAGTGCGCTCATAACTTCCGATATGATATTCTCAACACCCGCATGAGAACAGGAATTAAAAATCACAAGTCCGCCCTCGGTATCGAACACCAAGCTCTGCTCATGCGAAAAATCGTCGGGGCGCCACTTTCCGTCCGCTCTTACATACATATTCTCGCGCCTGCCTATATCGGCGAGACCCTTTGTGCTGTGCGGCACGATATATATACCGCCGCTTAGTTCACGCACTCCGTCAACATACTCTATTCTGTCCGAAAACTCTGAAAGAAGATTCTTTCGTATGCCGATATACCTTTTGAATATCCATTTTTTGCCATAGCAATTTTCGGAGCAATTGCTGCTTAGATAAAATTTCGCGGTCCTGTTTGCTTCAAAAAAGCTGCTCATTCCGTTCGCATGGTCGAAATGCGCGTGCGAAAGCACTCCAAAATCCACTTTTCCAAGGTCAATGCCGAGCGACGCGGCATTGCGCGCGAGCAGGCTTCCCGATGCCCCTGTATCGAGCAGAATTTTTTTGCCGCCATATTCTATGAACATGGCAAGCCCCCATTCGCCGCCGAGCTCTCTGCCGTCAGGGGCTTTGCCGCTGATGTTGTCTACCAGCACAGTTGCTTTAAGAGATGGGCGGGATGCAATTTTGCCCTCAGGCTTTGCATCGCTGTCAAAAATCAGCATACCTTGTTCTTTCATATACTCTCCGTGATTCTCTGTGTTTTGTCCTACAAAGTTTTAGAAAAAGTCAGCGCATCGTAAGCTTCGCCGCGGACTGTCCTGACACCTCTTTCACGCGAGCATAAAACAAAGCCGAGCTTCTCCGCACAGCGAATCATTCTGACGTTGCCGGACCATGTCTGAATCAGAAGCTTGCTAAATCCGCTGCTTCCCAAATACTCGATAAAAGCCGCCAAAGCCTGAGTTCCAAATCCGCGCCCCCAGTTCTCCGAATTCATGATGTCTATGCCTATTGCGCGGTATACAGTCTGCCCATCGGAAACATCACCGCTCGACGGAATCCACTTAAAATTTTCATCTACAAGATACGAATTGACTCTGCCTATATGCACGCCGTCCGCCGTATCAAGCTCAAAAGAAAGGCGAAGTTCGTCGGTCATCGGCCTTGCCAAAAATTCCATTTCTTTTCTGCGGTACTCCTCAGCGTCAAAACAATCGGATTCATCCGCCTCCCAAGGCGCATCCCACTCTGCCCATTCCAATTCTTCGGTATTCCAGCGTATTGAATCTTCGATATCAGATTCTTTATAATCCCGCAAAACAATATCTCCATACCTGATTTCCATAAAAATCCGCCTCCAAACGCTTTAATCCCGCGCACTTCTATTTTCCAAGTACATACCGATATATTGCAGCGGCAACGCCTGCTTCATCGTTAGACAAAGTGACTGCGCGCGCCGCCCGCTTCGTGGATTCGCTCGCATTAGCCATCGCAATTCCTGTACCCGCTGCGTTCAAAAGCACAACATCATTGTCCTCGTCGCCGATTGCATATGTATTCTCAATGTTCACATTCAGGTGCTCGGCAAGCCTTCTAAGCGCAGTGCCCTTATCCGTTCCACTCGGCAAAATATCTATGCCGTGCCTGTGAGAATGCGCGTAGTTTATGCCCTTTAGCGCATCGAGATCCCTAAGCAGTTCATCCGTGAGCGCCTTGTCATAAAATGTTATCGCCACCTTTTGAATTCCCTCGACATTGAGCGGACTGCCGTGCATATCCACATCGTACCTCAGATATTCGGGAAGCGTGAGGCTTTCAGCAACATACCTCTCCAAAAAAGGGTTCGGACGCTTCGAAACCATCGACATTTCAGTGTACACCTGATAACTGTATCCGTGCGACTCTGCAATTTCCGCTATTCGCGCGACTAGGTTTTTGTCCATTACTGACAAATAAATCGGCAGACTGTCGGCCGTATTCCTGATCTCCGCGCCTGCACATGAAATGATATACATATCCGCATCATCGCCAAATTCCTGTGCGATCATGCGCGCAGTGCCGAATATTCTGCCGGTCGCTATAGCGAACATGTGCCCTTGCCTGATAAGCTCCCTGACCGCCTCTATATTCTCGCGAGGCAGGCGGCGTGACGAATCAAGAAGTGTTCCGTCTATATCCGAAACTACGAGTTTCTTTTCACTCATGCCCCGGCGCTCGCTTCTCTTTTGTTTTGCCCTGTCGGTTTTTTGGTAGAAGATTTGGCTGATAGAGGTTTTTTTCTCAGGTTTTTGCCTGCTTTGCTTTCACCAGACTTATTATCGCGCTTAGACCTATCGAAACTTCTTCCGCCGTCCGCGCTTCGGACGCTGCGCCTGCCGCCGCACTTTGCGCCGCCGTGCGCATGCTTGCCATGTGATTCACGCTCGCGATGTTCGCCGCGATGTTCCGCACGATTGTCAAATTCAACAATACGAGCGCCACTCTTGGAATTTCTCTTATTCGACTTAAAAACTCGCTTTTCAAAATCCGCCACTAACGAAAAAT
This sequence comes from Acidaminobacteraceae bacterium, assembly GCA_041781135.1. GTDB lineage: Bacteria > Bacillota > Clostridia > Peptostreptococcales > Acidaminobacteraceae > JAUMXJ01. Next base: position 93,714 of record JBHAZV010000020.1, on the reverse strand, counting down.
CAACCTTGCCCGTGAGCTCATTCGCAGCGGCTACAAGCACCTCGACCCTGTCGCCTATCGAATATACTTCGCCCCGTCGCAGAGCTGTAAGCGTATGCATATCCTCGTCAAAATCGTATTCATCCGGAGGCATAAGCGAAATATGCACAAGCCCTTCTACAAGATTATCGAGCTGAACAAATATCCCATAACTCATTACAGAGCTTATTACACCCTCAAAAAGTTCTCCGATATGCCCTTCCATGTATTCAGCCATCTTCATCGCCGTAACCTTTCGCTCGGCGTTTTCGGCATTTTGTTCGCGTTCGCTCGCCTGTGCGGCAACCTTTGCGCACATATCGCGATTTATAGATATGCCGCTGTTTACGCTATCCGCCAAGCCACTCTCCAAGCCGCCCGAAGAGTCATTCGCGCTGTCCGCTAAATCCGCGCTTATAATCCTGTGAATAAACAGATCGGGATATCTGCGTATCGGCGCGGTAAAATGACAATAATACTTAGAAGCAAGCCCGAAATGTCCGAGATTATCCTCCGAGTAACGCGCCTGCATCATAGATCGGAGAGCCTCGCGCGCAACAGCCGCCTCATAGGCAGTTCCTCTTATTTCGTCTATAAGCTGCGCTATTCCTACATTTTCGTCTTTTCCTTTCAGTTTTAATCCGAAATAGCCTGTGTATTTTTTCAGCTGCTCGATGCGCTCCTGGCTCGGAGCTTCGTGAACCCTGTAAACAAAAGGTTTTTCAAGCCAGTAGTAATGTTCTGCGACAGTCTCGTTTGCCGCAAGCATAAAATCTTCTATAATGAGCGAGGCGGCATCGCGCTCGCGTCTGCTGATTTCGACCGGGAAACCTTCGCTGTCAAGACGGATTTCAGCCTCAGGAAAATCAAAATTTACTGCGCCGCGAGCCATCCGCCCGGCTCTTATAATCCCCGAAAGTTCAGCCATAGCCGCGAGCATTGCGCCAAAAGGTTCGCACTTTCTAACTTCGGCGTCACTTCCCAAATCGCCCTTCGAGCCGAAATTATTCGCTAATGCCTCATCAGATTTTTCGCTTGCATCGATGTGCACATTATCTAAAAACTTGGATACACCGCCATATTCAAGACGCGCATCGACATTAATGATAGATTTTACTATATTGTAAAATTTAAGTTCGCCAGCCTCGTCAAAATCCATTACGCAGGTCAGCGCATACCTGTCCGCTCCGGCATTAAGACTGCACAAATCATTTGACAGCCGCTCCGGAAGCATTGGAATTACCCTGTCTACAAGATATGACGACGTTCCGCGTGCGAACGCCTCATCATCGAGCGCAGTGCCCGGCCGCACATAATGCGAAACATCGGCTATATGTACATACAACCGGTAAACCTTTCCGTGCGCACCGTCGAGCAGCTCTCCGGCAGACGGCAGTATTTCGAGCGATATTGCATCATCTATATCCTTTGCATCGGCTCCGTCTATAGTCACCGTAGACAGCGCGCGATAGTCACAGCGCCCGTCGGGAACAATTTCCGCAGGCAGTGCCGCCGCCTCCGCAAGCACCAAATCGGGAAACCTTGCTTCGAGTCCGAACTGCTTTGCAACCGCAAGTATATCGAGGCCTTTGTCGCCAACCCTGCCGAGCACTTCAGTTATCTCAACCCTGACGGGACGGTCATCGTTGTTCCAGCTCACTACCTTAGCGGACACGACATCTCCCGGCACTGCTCCCACCGGGTTTGAAGCGACAATCAAACGCCTGTACATCTTTTTATCGTTCGGCGCAATCTCTAATCCGCTGAATGTGCCGACGAAAATCTCGCTTGAGCGCCTCACGATACGCTCTATGAGCGCCTCTGAACCCCTGCGGTTATTTTCCACCTTTACGAGCACGGTATCCCTATGCAGCGCGCCGCGCATCTTGCTTTTGCTGATAAATACATCGTCCTTGCGGTCTGACTTTGCGCCGAGCGGACGAAAAAAAGCATAACCCTTATCATTTATCAAAACCTCTCCAAGCTGCATCCCAAAAGCGCTTGGAAGTCCCACCCTTCCGCGTTTTGAAATAACAAGCCTTCCCGATGCAGCCAGATTTTTGATCGATTTCATCAGGCGTCCCTCCATCTCGGCAAGCGCTTCCTCAGAGGAAATTCCTTCTTCATCGGCAATCACAGCCGCTATATCATCCGCATACAGCATTTCCCGCGGTTTGTCTCTAAAATAATCGAGTATTCTTTCTTCCATATTTAAGCTCCCAAAGGCGATTTTTTCCGGCAGCAGCTACTCCTACTCTATAGTAAGAGTATGAGATATTTTGGCAACCTGCGAAAACGTAAAATACACAGAGCAATATTTCAGCGCAAGTTCAAACGCCTCAGCCACCCCATCGCGCTTCGAAGGATTTTTAACCCTGACATCTATATGAACCGTCGAAAGATGAGTCGGAATCTCAGAGCGCTTCTCGCCCTCGACGCCATAAACACAGCTCTCTATCTCGATTCGCTTCTTTTTCAAAATATCCAGAAATGTCGAATGAATACACGAAGCCAAAGCTCCCGCCATCATATCATACGGAAACAGCCCGCCAACACCCACGCCAAACCTGCCGCGGTCACAATCCATTGTTCCCGAAAATTCTGAACCAAATTCGATCTTTGCTCTCATAAAACCTCCTGTAATCTATGAATCAAAAAGCAGAGCCATCATATCACCCACGGCAGCCTCCGCGCCGAGGTATGCCCCGATATCCACGGCAGACAGCGCATCGCTGACTGCGGCTTTCTCGTACTCTATGCCGCAAAGCGCAGCCGACAGCTGTGCAATGTCCTCCTTACCAAAAAAATCGCCCTGTATAACCAGATCTTTAATCTTTCCTCCGGACACATCAAAGTTTGCCTCAACAAAACCGTACGCAAACTTTCGCGCCCTGCTGTACGAACCCTTTGGCGAACGACCCCAATTCCATTCCCTGCGGCCGAAGCGCTCGCTTTTTATTTTTTCGATACCACGCAGGTCCTCATCTGTAAGAATGTACTCTGCCGGTTCGCTTCCGAACTCCCAAAAGATTTCGTTCATCAGCATCCTCTTGAAATCGCTCACCGTAACATCCTCGCCAATATACGGTTTGATATTAGCAACTCTCGCGCGAACCGACTCCACGCCCTTGGATTGAAGTTTTTCCGGTCTTACGTTGAGAGCGGAGACAAGCCGCTCCATACGGACGTCAAAAAGTATGCAACCATTTGAAAGCACCCTGCCGCGCCATATAGACTGCGAAGCGCCAATAACTTTGCGACCGCAGACGGTAACGTCATTTCTTCCGGAAAGCTCCGCCGGAACCCCAAGCGTCCTTAGCGCCTTTACTATCGGTTGATAGTACGACTTAAAATCAATTCTTCCGCCGCCCTTATCCTTTGTCACAAATGAAAAATTCAAATTTCCAAGGTCGTGATAAACCGCGCCGCCGCCAGTGATTCTGCGCACTAATTTGATGTCGTTATTCTCCAAAAAATTCTCGTTTATCTCTGCCCAGGCATTCTGATTTTTGCCTATTATCACAGACGGCGCATTCTGCCAAAGCGAGATATATTCCTCGCCTCCGTCGAGGGGCATATTCTTAAATATATACTCCTCAAACGAAAGATTATAAAATGGGTCAAAAGAGTTGGACTCTATATATTTCATTTTCTCTCCAAGTATTGTGCAATCTACTTTTTCCTGCTGTTTGCAACATGTATCGCGCTTCCGAGCAGTCCTGCCGCAGCTTCTAAAACTGCCTCCGAAAGCGTCGGGTGCGCATGTATGGTGCCTACCACATCTTCGGCGCTCATTCCGTTTGCAATTGCAAGCGAACATTCGGCTATAAGATCGTTGGCGTGCGGCCCGATAATATGCGCCCCAAGCAGTTTGCCCTGCTTATCTGCGAGCAGTTTCACAAGCCCATTTGCATCACCAATGCTCAGCGCCTTTCCGTTCGCTGCAAAATTAAACTTGGAAACGCTGTACTGAACTCCGCGCTCCTTTAGCTCCTCCTCCGTAAAACCTGCATGAGCTACTTCATTCAAAGTGAACACACAGTTCGGATATACCTCAAGCTGTATTTTAGACTCGTGCCCCATAATGTGCTCTGCAACACGCTCCCCCTGAGCGCTTGCAACATGTGCCAGCTGTGGATTGCCTCTGACTATATCTCCTATCGCGAATACTCCGCAAACATTCGTTTGGAAATTTTTGTCAACAATTACACCTTTTTCGTCATACTCCACGCCGATAGCATCAAGATTAAGACCTTCGTAAACCGGCCCCCTGCCGCTTGCAATAAGAACATAATCGCCCTCTACTTCGAAAGGCTCCCCATTTTTCTTATACGCCGCTTCAACCTTCAGCAATTCTCCCGATCTGCTTATGCGCCTTGCTCTAACATCATTGTAGAGTTCAATTCCCTGTTTTTTCAGCATCGGCACAAGACGCCTGGAAATCTCGGCGTCTGCATTTTTGAGTATGCGAGAGGCAAGCACTATCACTTCAGAACCAAGCTCCCTGTAAATACTGGCAAATTCGAGACCAATTACGCCCCCGCCAACTACGATCAGACGCCTTGGCAGCACTTTAAGCTCAAGAAGCTCGTCCGAGGTTATTACTCCATCCAGCTCCACGCCCTCTGTTTCTGTCATCTGCGGAGCGCTGCCTGTTGCTATCACGATTGCGTCAAAATCAGCAAAAGCTTCGCCGCAGCACTCCACCGTACGGGCATCTGCAAGAACTGCGTTTCCAATATGAAAATAAATATTTGGGTACGACCTGAGCAACTGCTCTATACCGCCAACCAATGTATTTACAACCTTATCCTTGCGCTCGCAAAGCGCGGTATAATCCACAGAAAAATCACCGTCAAGCTTTATGCCAAACTCCGCGCTGCGCCTCATTTCGTGCATGATCTCGGCAGTTCTGAACAAAGTCTTTGTAGGTATACAGCCCCTATTGAGACATGTTCCGCCAACTCGGTCCTTTTCAAATAAATGCACATTCGCGCCGAGCTGCGCGAGTCTTATGGCAGCTACATACCCCCCAGGGCCGGCGCCAATAACAGCCACTTTTTTCATACTTCCTCCGCACTGATAATTTACTGCATCAGCTATATTTTTTATACAATCAAATTATACTAATCAAACACATATCACCCGAAATTGCTTCCGAGTGATATGCAGCTTAAAATACTTTTCGCACCGCTCTATTCTGTGTACTTCAGCACAGGTTTTCTCGCCGCCAGAGTTTCGTCCGGTCTGCGGACAAGCGCTTTATGCGGCGCAGACTTCAGCAGCTCCGGTTCTTCCGTTGCTTCCCGTGCTATCTGCCGCATTGCGGAAATAAACGCATCGAGGGTCTCCTTGCTCTCTGTTTCGGTAGGTTCTATCATCATCGCCTCGTGAACGATAAGCGGGAAATACACTGTCGGAGGATGAAACCCCATATCGAGCAGTCTCTTTGCCACATCAATAGTCTTGACATCCCCGCCGTCTTTAAGTCCTGCAAACACGCATTCGTGCTTACAAACAGAGTCATAAGCAATTTTATAATCATCCTTAAGCGACGCCATGACATAATTTGCATTCAACACCGCAACCGAAGAAGCCTCTTTAAGTCCATCCGCACCCATTGTGAGAATGTAGGCATAACCTCTTGCAAGCACCCCAAAATGCCCGTGAAAATCCTTAAGCCTGCCGAGCGACTTCTCCTTGCCGTAATCGAGATAGTACCTGTCGCCGTCTCGCTCGACGGTAGGAACAGGAAGGAATGGTTCCAGAATCTTTTTGACGCCTATCGGACCGGTGCCCGGACCGCCGCCGCCATGAGGAGTACTGAAAGTTTTGTGTATATTGAGATGCACCACATCAAATCCCATATCGCCCGGCCTTGCATGACCAAGTATCGCATTAGCGTTCGCACCGTCATAGTAAACAAGCCCGCCGGCTTCATGAACTATGTCTGTAATTTCCTTAATCTGTTTTTCAAACAGTCCAAGGGTATTTGGATTTGTGAGCATCAGCGCGCAAGTATCCGCTCCGACAGCTGCCCTTAGCGCATCGATGTCCACAAGTCCATCTGCGCCCGATTTTATCTCGATAACGTCGCAGCCCGCCATAACGACCGTAGCCGGATTTGTGCCATGCGCCGAATCAGGTATTATAACCTTATCTCGACTGTTGTCGCCCCTGCTCTCGTGATATGCGCGTATAGTGGAAATCCCGGCAAACTCGCCATGCGCGCCAGCCGCCGGAACGAGGCTCATTTTATCCATTCCGGTAATTTCAGACAGTGCACGGTCAAGTTCGTACATCATCCTAAGCGCGCCCTGCACAGTCGATTCGTCCTGGAGCGGATGGAGGTTTGCAAAGCCGTCCAGCCTTGCCACCTGCTCATTTATTTTTGGATTATACTTCATCGTGCATGAACCGAGAGGATAAAACCCGGTGTCCACGCCAAAGTTTTTATTGGAAAGATTTGTAAAATGTCTGATGACATCCACCTCAAAAAGTTCGGGAAAATCGAGGGAAATTTTTCTTTGATGCCGCTCAGGCAGCAGGTCTTTCAGTTCTTTTTTCGGAACATCAAGCTCCGGAAGAGAATACGCTCTGCGCCCCTCGCGGGACAGTTCAAAAATCATCTTGTTATATTCTATCATTTCAGTCCCTCCAATACTTCTGCGAGCCTGTCAATTTCAGCCTTCGTCCTTTTTTCGGTAACGGCAAACAACAAAGCGTTTCTATATTCCGGAAAATGGCGTCCTATCCTATACCCGCCCAAAATCCCGTTATCCAGCAGCGCCCTTTCGACCTTGCCGGCGTCAAAATCAGACGTCAGCGCAAATTCGAGAAAGAAAGCGCCATCGAACAACGGTTTGAACTTACCGCTCGCAGTCAATCTTTCGAAAGCGTAATGCGCCTTTGCAAGCGACTGCTCCGCAGCCTCTCTCATACCCTGCCTGCCCATAATGCACATATGCACAGCCGATGCCAACGCCATCAACCCCTGATTGGTACAGATATTTGAAGTTGCCTTTTCTCTCCTGATATGCTGTTCCCTCGCCGCAAGAGTGAGTACAAACGAACGGCGTCCGTCCTCGTCGACAGTCTGCCCGACAAGTCTTCCCGGAAGCTTTCGCATATATTCTTCTTTTGCCGCTATTATTCCAAGGTATGGCCCACCATAATTCAGCGCAAGCCCCATACTTTGCGCCTCGCCGACAACAATATCCACGCCGTATTCAGCCGGCGTCTTAAGAACGGGCAACACAAACGGATCAGTGGAGAGTATCATACTGCATTTTTTTATACTGTGCGCTATTTCGGCAGCAAATGCCACATCCTCTATCAATCCGAAGAAATTAGGGCTCTGAAGCACCACTCCGGCAGTCTGCGGAGTTACCGCATTTTTCAAAGCGTCTATATCCGTGATCCCGTTTTTGATATCGACTTCTATAAGCGCAATACTCTGCCCGTGGCAATATGTTCTCAGAATTTCGAGCGAGCTTGGATTTAACGCCTTTGATACTACAATCTCCTTGCGCTTCGCATTTGCGCACGCCATTATCGCCGCCTCGGCAACAGCGGTTCCTCCGTCATAAAGCGAAGCGTTAGCGACATCCATACCTGTAAGTCTCGCTATAAGCGTCTGAAACTCAAATATATACTGAAGAGTACCCTGCGAAATCTCCGGCTGGTAAGGCGTATATGAAGTATAAAATTCCGAACGGGATATTATCGCGTCGACCGCGCTCGGAACATAATGGTCATACGCCCCCGCACCCAAAAAGCACACCATATCGTTTATACTTTTATTCATACCCGCCAAATCGGACATATATTTTCTGACTTCAAGCTCGGATTTCGCAGCCGGCAAATTCAGCGGAGCCGTCAGCCTGAACTCTGAGGGAATATCTTCAAACAGCCTCTCCTCCGAATCTGCGCCAATTACCCGCAGCATCTCCTTTTTATCGGCATCAGTAGCTGGAATATAAGGAAACATACACTACTCCTCAGCAGCCGAAAATGCTTCGTACTTATCCGCATCCATCAGATTGTCAAGTTCTGCGCTGTCGGCAATTTTTATCTTGATAATCCAGTTGGCATACGCGTCGGAATTAAGAAGCGCCGGATCGTCATTGAGCGCCTCGTTGACCTCCGCCACCTCGCCGCCGACAGGCATATTTACATCAGCCGCAGTCTTTACAGACTCCACTGAGCCGAATGCGTCAAACTGCCCAAAGCTGTCGCCTACCTCCGGCAGCTCGACATATACTATGTCGCCGAGGTGAGACTGCGCATAATCCGAAAGACCGACAAATCCGTATTCGCCCTCAACCTTTATCCATTCATGATCTTTTGTATAAAATAAACCCTTTTCTACTTTCATACTTCCTCCCGAAGTTGTAATTTGTTAAATTTTATTAAACCGAGCAAAGCGTGTTGGACGCCCGCACTGCCATTACATTGTTTCTACTTGCTCTTTGTCCTCTTTGCAAGAAATCTCTTGTTTATAAATTTTGACTTTATACTGCGATTTCTGACAATTACTTCCACCTCTGTATCTTTTACGGCAAATTCAGATTTTACAAGCACATTGCAAATACTCTTTTTAAGAGTCGGACTCATGTAGCCCGTGGTGACATGGCCTATTTCATTTCCGTCTTTAAGCACCACCGCGCCCTCTCTTGCAATTCCTTTGTCCACAAGCTCCATGCCTATAAGCTGCCTTGGCGCTCCATCGGCGTGCATCTTTGCAAGCGCCGCTTTCCCGATAAAATCCGACTTTTTATCCAATGCGACAAAAAACTTAAACCCCGCTTCAATTGGCGTAATCTCCGCAGAAATCTCGTGCCCATAAAGCGGGAGCGCCGCTTCGAATCTGAGCGTATCCCTGCATCCGAGGCCGCAAGGTTCTATTCCGAACTCTGCTCCCGCTTTGAGCACAGCCTGCCAGACCTTTACGATGCCGTCATTTGTGGAATAGATTTCAAAGCCGTCCTCGCCGGTGTAGCCGGTTCTCGAAATCATGCAATCTACTCCGGCAATTTGCACATTTCTTACAAATGCGAAAAAAGGAATGCCCGAAAGATCATAGTCTGTAAGCTTTTGCACTGTTTTTTCGGCAAGAGGACCCTGTACCGCAATCTCGCCGGTACCATCGGAAATATTTTTGACCTCCACATCAAATCCCGCCGTCTTGGATTTTATCCACTCAAAATCCTTATCTGAATTAGCCGCGTTAACGACCAGGTACACATCGTCGTCGGCAGCCTTGTATGTGAGCAGATCGTCCACCACTCCGCCATTTTCATAACACAGAAAACCGTAAATGACTCTGCCGTTTTCGAGAGTTTCAATATCATTTGTCGTCAGGTAGTCTGCAAACTTCCGTGCATCCGGACCCTTTATGGTTATCTCGCCCATGTGAGACACGTCAAAAACACCAACTGCATTCCTGACAACCTCGTGCTCCCTGACAAGGCCGGTGTATTCGACCGGGAGCATCCACCCCGCGTAGTCCACGACCTTGCCGCCCGCCTTAATGTGCTCTTCATAGAGCGGCGTCTTCTTTGCCATAATACCTCCGCTTGTATTTTATTCAGTTTAAATGCAAGAGAATATAAACCTGTCTCTATTCTACAGCAAACAGAGGTATTAATCAATCGAACGCCTCGATTCAAATTTAGGTTCTCCGTATTTGTTTCATTACGAAAACTGATTTACAAATTCAGGGTCTGTAATTTTAACTTTTTTATTTCCGAATATTCCGAAGCTGTAAATATATAAACCAGGATATATACACAAAAAAATACTGTAAATCCATATTAACCACAACTCATAGCATAATTCATATACACATAAGATATACCGCCACACTTAAATTTTTCTGCTAAAATAGATGTATGAATGAAAACTCAAAAAACGGACGCGGCAAAAAAATACGAATAGTTCTGGCAGTTTGCTTCGCAATTATGTGCCTGCTGTTCTTTGTTCCATGGATTTCGAGCAATATGAGCAGCAGTGTGCTCACAGCGTACAAGAACATAAACGGAATGAATATCATTCAATATGCTTCAATGCTCGCCGAGCTTGCATCAGGTTCAAACACAAAGCTGATAGGTCTTGGATTGGCTGCCCTAAAATTCATCTATCTGCTCCCTGTACTCGCAGCGCTTAGTGCCGCACTGCTTTTAGCAAACAGCAAGGCAGGAGCCATTTTAGGCGCGCTGACCTCAACACTTCATATACTGCTATCTGCAGCATATTTTTTGCTTCCCATTTCATATGCCGAGCTAAGAGACTTGATGTTTATCACTACCCCTACGCTCCATATTTACATGTATTTAGGAGTCGCCACATGCGCAATGTCAATAGCAATAATTTCTAAATATAAAAAAGCCGAACCTGCTTCAGGAAAAAATACATCCAAAGAAACTACTGTTAAAATAACCAAACACAGTTCATCAAAAAATACACCGCAAAAAAAGCAAACAAGCAAAAAAACTTCTCGGTAATATAAATCAAATTTTTTCAAAGATTCTTTCGGAACAAAGTTCTTGCAAATAAAAAATAACGGGCAAATGCTACGATGCTGCCCGTTATTAATAAATGCTGCTCACTATATGCTACCCGTTATTTCGGTAAATGCTGCTCGCTATTTTTTGGTAAACACTGCACGCTATTTTATCTTATCTTAAATCCTTATTTAAACGGTGGGCTCTACCCTTTTTGGGGCGCCCGAATCGTCAGCATCATCGCCGGATTCTGAACCCGGCTCGTCAGCCTTTACCTTGCGCTTCCAAGCATGCATTGCAAGCGACAGCGCTATGACTCCATACGACACAAATACTCTGAAATATTCACCTATCATCGCGTTATCGAACAATACCTTGCCGGCTTCCGGAGCGACAATAAAGAGTGTATGGAAGAGTATTACACCTGTAATTGCCTGTGCGTTAGTAGCTTTTTGAACAGAAGCTCCGCCAACCAGAAGAGCTGCTATCGCGAACAGTCCGACCTGAAGATGAGCGCCATAAGTCGCAAATGTACCCAGGTTTTGTAAGAATATAAGCTGTCCCCAGCCGGCAAATACGGTTGACATCATCATCGCAATTACGCGAGTTTTATCGACATCAATACCCGAAGCATTCGCAACCACCTGACTCTGCCCGACAGTCCTCATATTGTGCCCAAGTCTCGTAAGCTGAAATTTGGTATTAAACACACAAAGACCGAATATCATAATATACGGAAGAACCGAAATTTTTGCAGTCACCACGATTTCGTCTATTCCCGGAATATAGGTGGCAATATACGCAAACACTGCACAGACGATAATTACAACCTGCCTTGTTTTATTAAGACGCTTATCCTTTGAAAAAAAGAGCTTGTATGCCGCATTTAGCACAATCCCTATACAGAGCAGAAGTATCGCCTGATACAGCACAAGCCTGTCCTGAAGCAGAAAGTCCTCTATTGCAGGTATATATGTAGCCGCATACGCGCACAGCGCCGCCGCTATCGCCGCCACACCCGCTGCACTGATACCTTTTTTATCGGTTATACTTGTCGCCACCTTATAAATTCCATATATAGCAAGCGCTATCAGAAATATAACGACTACGCTGAGCATTTTCACATCGTCGAGCGCGTATTTAACCGTGTTCGTCAGGTCGATAGTGTTCTTTACCCCGACTCCGCCGGGAATCATCAATTCGGTTGAATTTACAGGTATTATACCGCCGAGCACAAACAGGAAAAGCAGCTGATAAAGACCGTCCGCAAAGTAACCGAGTATCAGACCTCCAATCATCTCTGCGCCCTTCATTTTATTGAACAACCCGCCTACCCAATAGCCAAAAAGCATCGCCAAAGGAGTAGTTATAAGAAAACTCACAAGCATTCCCGTAACGCCCTGGATATTCCAAAGCACTACAAAAAACAAAGAAATCTGGGCGGCTATTGCGCCGATTACTATTCCGAAGTTGAGTCCAAGCCCGGCAAGCACAGGTATGAGAAGCGCGAGCACCATAAAAGTATTTCGTCCGAATCTGGTAAGCACATTGCTCACCACAAAGCTGAAAGAATTGCCGGAAACTAAAATGGAGGCTATGCACAGCGCCAAAAAAAGCAGCGTTACCTTGTTCTCAAAAAGCTTGCCGACCAGACCGCTCACAAAGTTGTTTTTTCGAGAAGTTGTATTATTTTTCAACCTGGTTACCTCCTTTGGTTTTTGTAATCGCATAAAGAATTATTCCATTTGTGAGTATGACTCTGATAACCTCGGAAAGCGGCGTTCCGGGCATGAGCTTATTCATAACCGGTAGCGCAGTGGTGATTATGCCCTGAAAAAGCATAGTTCCTATCAGCACATTTGTAACCGATGCACGCCTTGTAGTCGCTCCGCCGATAAGCACCGACGCCACGCATTGGAAACCCATCATGAGAGGCGCGTTATAAAGCTGCACAAAACCGTATGCCTGAGCATACACAATAATGCCGATTGCGCCAAGCACTGTAGAAATCACCGTTCCGAGAACGCGCATATCGTTTACCTTTATGCCGTTTGATGTCGTAAACGCCTGATTTTCACCGGTTGCGCTCATTGCAAGACCAGTTTTCGATCTGAGGAAAAGCCACACAAGCCAGCAAAACAAAAACAGCACGAGAATCAACCCGAACGGTATGACTATTTCGGTGCCAGGAATTTTGAAAGCAAGCCATCTCATCCATTCCGGAAGTCTGCCCGAAGCTATCATCGAATCGACAACATCCGGATTACTTAGCATCTGACCGTATGTCCCCTCAAGGCTTACGGTATTCCTTAGCCCCTTTCCCTGAAGCGGCCATATCAAAGTTCCTGATGTAAACGGAAGCACGAGCCAGAGTATGTTTGCAAGCGCTATCGCCGAAAAACCGACATATGTGGAGACAGTCATCTCCGAACCTTTTACCTTGTTCAAAAGCAGACCGTAAAGATAACCGAACAGCCCCGCTACCGGAAGCGCTATCAATATTGCACTGAAAAACTGCATCCATGGATCTGTTATTGCAAGCTTTTCAGCTAATTCAACAGCTGCGGTAGCACCTATAAGACCGGCAACTATGCCGAGTGACACGCCAAAATTGAGCCCGATGCCGCTCTGAACTCCAGGAACCATCGCCAGAACCAGAATTCCAAACATCGCCCATCTTCGGATTACATCGCTCAATACGTCCTCAAACCCTATACCGACAATAGGCGATAAAACAAGCAGCAAAAGGAAAAGTCCGCCGATTATTATTCGAGGTATACCGACTTTCTTTACCATTGCCTGAAAGTTATTGGTTTTTTCCATTATTCTCTCACCGCCTTTTCACTGTTTGTCATGCCGGACATAGCAAGGCCGTATGCGGCATCCGAATCATCCGGCGCAAGTATCGTCGCTATATTGCCCTCGGAAACTATTGCTATTCTGTCACAAAGCGACCTAAGCTCGACTAATTCCGAAGAAATTATTATTATAGTCTTGCCCATTTCTCTGTTAATTTTTACCAAATGCTCGAGCACCAGTTTTTTTGCGCCTATATCTATGCCTCGCGTCGGCTCTGCAACAATGAGTATTTCAGGATCCATAGTAAGCGCCCTCGCAAGACAGACTTTTTGTTGATTTCCACCCGATAAAGTGCCGCTCTTTTGAGCAGGTCCTGTACAGCGAATATCCAGAAGTTCTATCATGTTCTGCGCGTGCTTTCCAGATGCTTTGCTGTCAAGCAGGCTGATCGGACCGAATTTTTTAAGGAACTGCCCCTTGATTTCAAGCGCCGAAAATATAATATTGCGTTCAATGGATTCCCCAAGCAAGAGGCCTATACCTCGTCTGTCCTCCGAAACAAAAGCAATACCCTTTCGGAGAGCCTCGCCGAGTTTGTCGAGATTCAATTTTTCGCCATTCATAAAGACAGAACCTGCACTTGGATAAAGACCCATTATGCCGTTGATCACTCCTATCTTGCCCTGACCCGCAAGACCGCCAAAGCCGAATATCTCTCCGCGGCGGATTTTGACATCCATATGTTTTACATCTTCACCCGGCATTGCGACAGAATAATCCTTAAATTCGAGTATAATATCGTCGGGACTGAGTTTGCGGTTACTGTCGTCTGCCATATCTACCAGCTTTTCGACCTTTCTGCCGATCATCATCTCCGCAATTTTTACAACAGAAGTATCCTTGACATCGACCCTGTTTATGGTTTCTCCATCACGCAGCACAGTCAGGCTGTCCGCCACCTCCATGACCTCGTCAAGCCTGTGAGTAATAAAAATGATTGCTATGCCCTGTGAGGCGATTTTCTTCATTATTGCGAGCAGTCTCTCAGCCTCACTCTCTGTAAGCACCGCGGTAGGTTCGTCAAACACAAGCAGCTTAATGCCGCTCTTATCTATCTCGCGCGCTATTTCTACAAATTGCTTATATCCTACAGGAAGCCCGGCTACCTTTGTATATTCATCGATCCCCATACCGATTCGATCAAGCGATTTTCTTGAATCCGAATCCATAGCCGCTTTGTCGAGCACATCGAGGCTCTTGCCTGCAAATTTCGAAAATATTGTAGCATTTCCAATTTCGCGCCCCACCTTGATATTTTCGGACAGAGTAAAATCCGGAATCAGCATAAACTCCTGATGAACCATACCTATCCCGTAATTCATCGCGTCGTAGGGACTTTTGATGTTTACTTCCTGACCATCTATATAGACCTTGCCCTCATATCCCCCGGTGGTGTGAATTACAGGCATGCCGAACAGCACATTCATAAGCGTGGATTTTCCGGCGCCGTTTTCACCCATAAGAGCATGGATTTCGCCAGCCTTTACGGTCAAATCAACATTCTTCAGAACTGCATTGTCATCATATTTTTTGCTGATTTTTTGCATCGAAAGAATTGTTTTATTTTCCATTTTTTCTCCCTATTTCTAAAAAAGCCGACTCCAGACGGAGCCGGCACAATTACCCAACGAATATATTGATACTATCCTTCAGGATTATAATCGATTTCCTTTGTAAAATCTACAAATGGAGCAAGAAGCAGGTAGTAATTGTCAAGAGTGCTTACAACCTTGCCATCGGCATCTGTTATTTCCCAGTTTCCGATCTGAATCTCGCCTGCGCCTCTTTCGGCACTCACTTCATTGATGATCCTTCTGACTGCGACAGGATCGTTTCTTTCTGTGATCTTGCCTTCGATCCATTCCTGAGCATATCTGACGCCAGCTTCTACCATGAGCATATTCATAGGAACGCCCCAAGTAGACATTCTTGCAGCCTGATTCTTTTCATTTAGTTTCTGCTGAATAGACCAAAGCATGAACTTAACATCGCCTTCATGACCAGAAACGTCGATATTAAGCGCAGCAGGATATGCATGATACGGTGATGGGCAGCACTGCTGAGGGTAAATCATACCGAGTTCGGCAATTCCTCTGATCAGTGGTTCCTGGAGACCGCAGTTTGTTGAGAAGAACGCGGTATCCTTGCCATATTCAGCAAGCTTCTTAGGCAGATCATCGACGATGAACTGCTGAGCGCCAGACATACCTGCATCGCCTGTTGGATCCGGTGCAGTAGCGTCTATAAACTCGATTCCGATCTCCTGGCAGACTTCGATCATTTTCTGTCTGCGAGCAGCGATAGTAGTGTAACCGAGGTGGCGAGGGAAAGAATAATGGATGAGCCTTGTTGCACCCATTCTCTTAGCTTCTCTCGGTATTGCATCACCCATGCTGAGTTCGTCGACAAGCATGAGCACGTCGCCCTTTTTAGCGATTACTTCTGGGTCTTCCGCCATAACGCCAAGAACAAAGAGCATATCAGGTCTTGTTTCTCTGACCTTGTCAATAGCAGCTGCAGCGCCGCCTACTGCCTGTACAAATACGATAGCTTTGACTTCAGGGTCAGAAGCGAGCATCTGTACCTGATTGATGACTGTTTCAACTTCCGAAGAGAAGTTATCAGGATATGTCGCTGTAACGATCATATCTCCATATCTTGCCTTCATTTCTTCGGCAGCCTGGAATTCTTCTTCGCCCTGTGAAACAGTACCTGTAATGATACCGATCTTGTATTTTCCTGTTTCTCCGCCAGTTCCTGAGCCCGAAGTAGTGCCGCCTGTAGTACTCTCTGTTGCCGCAGCGGATGTTGTGGTTGGTTCATTTCCGCGGCATGCCGCAAGTGTGAACACCATTACGACCGCGAGCAACAATGCAAGAATCCTTTTAGTCATGTTTCCTCCTTAAATTCTTAGTATCCAAATTTTTCGGAACCAAGTTATGTTCTACATTATATCAAAAAACACAAAGTTCGTCAAAATAAATTCACAAAAAGTCCAAAAGATAGGGATTATAAAGAGGGATGATGCCACATAGCACCTGAACCGCGCTCACCGCAAAAGCTTATGCTGCCGCTCGCAACAAAAATTTATTCAGATTAAAGCTTCGTAGCTCAAGAATCATCAGAAGAACCATCAAATTGGCAATCGTCATAGTAAACGCGTTCAAGAAACAGCCCACCTGCCGGAGCTGCATCCTTTTTTCGGTTTTTTTGCTTGATAAGATTTGGGACAGACGAAGGTTCGACATTTCCAAGTCCAACCTGTATCAAAGTCGCCACAATCATTCTTACCATTTTCCAAAGAAATCCGTCTCCTGTGATTCTTATTTCCAAAAAAAGCGCCGAATTTTGGGCGCAAACGCCATTTCCCAAACCAAATGCCGAACTCGAAATAAAGTCACCTCTATGTTCTGATATTTCAATATTTCTAATCCGACGAACAGTGGATTTTTTTCCGTGATTGCTTGCCGAATAATTCTTGAAATCCCGCACTCCGCAAAAATGTTCTGCAGCCGAGCGCATACGCTCTGTATTGAGAGCGCCCGCAACATAATGGCAGTATCTCGACAAAAATGCGTTTTTTTCCTGCGAACAGCATATCCTGTAAACATATGTCTTGCCTCTGGCGCTGTACCTCGCATGAAAATCGCTGTCCTTTTCAAACACTTCCTCTATATGGATGTCACCAGGCAAAGCGTGATTGAGCACATTTTTTATTTTTTCCGGTCTAAGTCTGCCAGCAATCTTAAACGACGCCGCCTGACCGTATGCGTGCACTCCGGCATCTGTCCTGCCCGATGCTTCAAGACATATATCCTGCTTAAAAACTGCTTTCGCAACGCGCTCAAGTTCGCCCTGAACCGTGCGCCCGGCATTATCCTGAGATTGCCAGCCCGAAAAGCCCGAACCGTCGTAGCTTATTATGAGCAGATAATTCGAAATAGTGTCGGTTCTGCGACCACCATCCGCGCGCGGCGTTTTTTTGTTTTTTGACATAATACCTCTATTTCCGGCTCGATTAAAGCGATATACCGCCTGTAAAATACGATGCAACCATCAGCACAGCCGCCGCAACCATCGCCCCAAAATCAGCAGCGCCAAACCGAAGCACTTTCATTCGAGTTCTGCCGACTCCGCCCCTATAGCATCGCGCCTCCATTGCCACCGCAAGCTCATCGGCGCGACGGAAAGAGGAAACAAACAGCGGTATAAGCAGCGGAATCATCGCTTTTGCACGGCGAAAAATGCTTCCGGATTCAAAATCCGCCCCACGCGACATCTGAGCCTTCATTATCTTATCAGTTTCATTCAGCAGAGTCGGTATAAATCGCAATGCTATAGTCATCATCATAGCAATTTCGTGTGCAGGCACCCTGATTATTTTCAGAGGCGAAAGCAGATACTCTATCGCGTCAGTCATTTCGAGCGGCGAAGTCGTAAGCGTCAAAAGCGAAGTGGCAACAACGAGCAAAATCAGTCGTATCGCCATAAAGAACGCTCTTTCCACACCCTCCGGATATACTGTAAATATGCCATAACTGAATATCGGCTCAGTTTCGCCCCGTATCATAAATATATTCATAATAAACGCGATGGCAAGCAAAAATACTATAGGCTTTAATCCGCGCAGAATTTTTATCAAGGGCACTTTCGCAAGAAAAATTATTGCTGCAAGAGCAGCGGTCAGCGGAATATAACTCAGCATGCCCGGCATCAAAAAAAGTGCCGCCATAAACACGTTCAGTATGATAACCTTTGCTCTCGGATCCATCCTATGAATGGGAGAATCGACATTAAAATACTGTCCTATGGTTATATTTTTTATCACTTAAAACCTCCGCAGCCCATAAGAGCCCGCCTGAGTTCACGGATGCCCCCCGCTTCATCTATAACCCTCGAATCCACAGGGATACCCTCGCTTTTCAAAAGATGCAGGATCTTACTCACCTCGGGAATATCGAGCCCCACCGAAAAAAGCAATTCCCGCTCGGCAAACACATCTACAGGAGAGCCGTCAAGCGCAATGCGCCCCTTGCTCATAACCACTATTCTATCTGCAATAGACGCCATATCATCCATTGAATGCGACACGACTATTACAGTCTTGCCGTGCACATCATGCATACGCCTGATCTCCCCAAGAATCTCGTCGCGCCCCATAGGGTCAAGCCCTGCAGTGGGCTCGTCAAGTATCAGTATATCCGGTTCCATAGCAAGTACCCCGGCAATCGCCACTCTGCGCTTCTGACCTCCGCTGAGATCAAAAGGAGAGCGCGCTCTAAGCGCATCATAATCGAGCCCGACAATCGCCATACTGTTTTTTGCGCGCTCACGCGCTTCTTCCTCGGAAAATCCGAGATTAAGCGGCCCAAACATAATGTCCTTCTCGACAGTCTCCTCAAACAGCTGGTACTCCGGATACTGAAACACGAGCCCGACTCTTTTGCGTATCTCTAAAACCTTCTGATGCCGCTCTCTCAGTTCCTTTCTGGTTATACGCTTCTTTTTTTTGCCCGAACCGCGCTCGGAAAGATGTTCAGAAATACTGAATCCATCTACAATTACATCGCCCGATGTAGGTACAAGCAGTCCGTTTATATGCTGTATAAGAGTCGATTTGCCGCTGCCAGTATGCCCGATAACGCCCAAAAGCTCGCCTTTTTTTACTCTTAAATCTATATCCGATATGGCTGTAAATGCCGCAACCGAATTTTCGTCATAAATATGTGACATTTTTTTTATAGTTATTATATTATCCGCCTCGTCAGCTAAAAATCCGCCTATGGAGGAACAGACTTTTTCCGGATAGCTTACCGGATGGCGATCCGCTCCGCTGCTTGAATCTTCCTCCGCGGAATTCCCGAAAATCCGCTCCGTACCGGCGCACAAGCCGCCGGGGCGACCGCAGCGCAGGACGTTTTTTATACCTTCGCACAATTCCGCCGGAGTCAGGCAGATGCCTATATCTGCACCGTTTTTTCCGAGTTCGAGGCTCGCAAACACCGAAAACGGGATATCGAGCCTAAGCCTGCGCAGTTCTTGCGGCATACTGAACACCTCTCTCGGCGAACCGCTCATAACCACTCTGCCATCTGCCATTACATATACCCGATCTGCAAGCACGGCTTCGTCCATGTGATGAGTCACGAGCAATACCGTCATTCCAAGGCTTCTAAGCCGCTCTATAACTTCCATTACCTCCCGTCTGCCCGACGGGTCAAGCATCGCCGTAGATTCATCAAAAACAATGCATTCCGGCCGCATCGCCAAGATTCCCGCTATTGCCACTCGCTGCTTCTGCCCTCCGGAGAGCTGTTCCGGCGATCTGTGCCTGTAATCGTACATACCGACCATTTTCAGGGCTTCGTCGACCCTGCGGCGAATTTCTTCTGATGGAACACCTAAATTTTCGGCGCCAAACGCCACGTCCTCCTCGACTATCGAGGCGACCATCTGATTATCCGGATTTTGGAATACCATTCCCGCCTTTTGCCTGATATTCCAGATATTTTCTTCCTTGGCTGTATCAAATCCGCCTACCAGGACGCGCCCGGAAGTCGGCGGATATATAGCGTTTATAAGCTTCGAAAGCGTGGACTTACCGGAGCCGTTCTGTCCGATTATGCAGACAAACTCCCCCTTTTTTATCTCAAGATCTATATCCTTCAGCGCATATTTTTCTTCATCGCGCTCATCGTCATAACGAAAGCTCACGCCTTCAATTTTTATCAAAATTCCTCCATCTGCGGCAGCTTGCGTGCATCGACATCGCAGTTCTTATAGCACTTTATAATTCTGAATTCGCCGTCCTTTGCGGCAATCTCGGCATTTCCAAAAAGTTCTTCCAAATACTTTTTCGCCGAGCCGGCTCCCTGATTTTTGCTTATGACGGCATAAAACGCTCCGCCCACCGCAAGATTCTTTTCGGCAAATCCAAAAAAGTCGTAAACCGTATTTTTGCCCGCCCTAATCGGCGGATTTGTAACAACTATATCGAAAAGCTCACTGTTAGAGTCGTCGAGCCGCTCGGACAAATCTCCGCCCACAAACTCGACAACTTCTCTGAATCCGTTTTTTTTCGCATTTATACGCGCCAGACGAAGCGCTCTGTTGCTTACTTCATAACCCACTCCGGAGCTGCCGGCTATCGCGGCGAGCAGGCTCAAAAGAATTATTCCATACCCTGTGCCCAAATCTGCTATGCGAATGTCGCCTCGCGCGCTGCATTTATTATCGCAGCAATGGCTTACTGCTAAACCGTCTGCAAAATCCCGCCTCACCGTGTTTATTAAAAGCTCGCTGCCCCTGTCGACATGATTTTTTGAAAAAACTCCGCTGTTACTCGTTATATGCAGTATTCTTCCGCCAACCTTGTAATCGAAGTATCTCAGTTCATCTTTCTTGCTGTCGTCAGCGCTAAAATAATGCGAAGCCTCGCCCACTGATATACCGTCTCCAAAAACTATTTCTTTCTCTTTCATTTCAGTCGCACCTTTTCAGCGTAAACATGTGCATTAGATTGCAAAATCGCCTCTAATGCACATCTCCGCCTCATATTATAGCACTTTTGCGCAAGATTCGTAAATTCCCGCAGACAGTATAAAAACACAAAACATCCCGCGGCAAACACTGCAAACGCCGCGGGATGCTATTTAGTTTTATAAACTCACTATGCAGCAGCCTGCGGCTTTCTCCATTTTCGGATATTAAGCACAAACATTCCGACAACTATAGCTACGCCAATCAGGTCTGTCGCAAGACCGGGCACAAACATAAGCGTACCGCCGCATACGAATATGAGCCTCTCGTACATTTTGAGCCTCCACTTAAGCCATCCTTGGAATCCCATGGAAATGATAATTGTTCCGACAAGCGCAGAGCAGATATTGATTATTATATTCGCAATATCGCCCTGGAGCATCAGCTCCGGACTGTAGCAGAACGCAAACGGCGCGATAAACCCTGCAAAACCTAACTTGCACGCCTCGACCGCCGTCGTCATAGGATTACATTTGGCGAGCCCAGCCCCCGCATATGCAGCGAGCGCAACAGGCGGTGTAATTGCAGAGAGACACGCGAAGTAGAATACAAACAGATGCGCGGTAAGCAGCGGCAGTCCAAGCTTTACAAGCGACGGCGCAAGAATAGATGCAGCTATGACATATGCCGAAGTTGTAGGAAGCCCCATGCCGAGTATTACGCACGCAATCGCCGTAAACAGCAGCGAGAAAAAGAGATTTCCGCCCGCAGCCTTGATCATCATATCGCCAAAGACGACCCCTATACCGGTAAGAGCTGTCATTGCAACAACAATACCTGCACAGGCACAACCCATTACTATTGTCATTGAACTGAATCCCGACTTGGTCATAGACGGCACCAAATCCTTGACCCCATATCGCTTCTTTTTGTCGAACAACATTACAAGAGGCACACTGACAGTGGCATAGAGCGCCGAACGCAGCGGTGAATACTGTGCGATGAGCAGGCTGTAAATCAGCACGCCTATAATTACGAGATAAATCCAGCCATCTCTGAGCACTTCGCGCGTCTTTGGAATATCTTTCGGGTCTACCATTTGAATATCCGCCACTTCCGACCTGGAGATAACCGCAGCAGCCGTACCGATGTAGTAAAGCAGCGCAGGTATTACTGCCGCTACGACAATTGCAATATAAGGTTCATTGGTAAATGCCACCATCAGAAATGCACCCGAACCCATTACAGGCGGGAGTATCTGACCCCCTGTGGACGCAACCGCTTCTACACCTGCTGCAAACGCAGGTTTATAGCCCCTCGATTTCATAAGCGGAATGGTAAATGTGCCTGTTCCGACGACGTTTGCAACGGCAGAACCATTTATTGTACCCATGAGAGTGGATGCGACAACCGCAGAAAGCGCCGGTCCGGATTTAATTTTGCCTGTGAGCGAAAACGCGAGATCGTTTATAAACTGGCTGCATCCGGATTTTTCCAGGAACGCGCCGAACATTACAAACATAAATATAACTGTCGCAGAAACGCTGAGCGTGGTTCCGAAAATACCGTCGAGGTCGGTCGCAAGGAATTTGCAGATCCTCTCAAGGCTGTACCCTCTGTGCATAATAGCTTCCGGCAGGTACGGACCCGCGACAGCGTATGCTATAAACACAAGCGCAAGCACCGGCATTATCCACCCGAGCGACCTTCGCGTAGCTTCGAGAACCGTAAACAATAATATAGCGCCGGAGAGAGTAGCCATCCAGGTGACAACTCCAAGTCTTTCTGATATATGGGCGATTTCGTACTGCGCCATAAACACTGCCGCCCAGAGAGCAGCTATAATAATTATATCTACGACCCTGCCGGTTATTCTAAACCATTTTATATTCGCAAACTTTTTGCCGAATACGTGGTCGTGAAGAGGCATTGTTAAAATGACGATCGTGATACCAAATGCGAGGTGGAATCCGCGCTGCTGTGCATAAGACATCTGCCCGAAAAACCCTGTGATGATATGAAACAGAGTCATAAGGAATGCAAATACTGCAGCGGCTTTTATAAACGGAGATCCCTTACCCTCCTCGAGCGTCCTGGCAGCGGCTAATTCGCTGTCCAAGCTCTCGACATCGATTTCCTTTATTTGTTTTTCTTTAGCCATAAAGCCTCCAAATATTCAGTTACAATAATGCCGCCCGGAAACTTCCAAGCGGCATATACCGTTGACGCAAAGCGCCGATCGATAAATTACTTGATCATACCTGCGTCTGTGTAGTATTTAAGAGCGCCGGGATGCAGCTCGATAGGAAGATTATTGCAGATAAAATCCGGATCCTCCATCGATTTCATAGAAGCATGCCCAGCCACTAAGTCAGGCACATGAGTAGCTATCGCTTCAGCTATCTTGTACGCAGTTTCGTCGTCCATATTTGCATTTACGACTATAAGACACTTAACGCCAAATGTAGGAACGTCCTTGTCCTGATTAGGATATGTTCCCGCAGGAATTACAGTTTTGTAATAAGAAGGGTTAATCGCCACGACCTTATCAAGTTCTTCGTCAGTGTAGCCGAGGAACACGCAGTCCTTTGTCTGAGCCACACTGAGCTGACCGCCGATAGGAATTCCGGCAAATCCGTGAGCGGCATCTCTGACGCCGTCGCCTACTTCGTTTGCTCCGTCGCCAAGACCGAGGTTGACTTTTTCGCCCGGTGTTACAGCGCAAGCTTCAAGCGCTACAAGAGCGGCGATTTCTGTTGTGGAAGCTTCCGGACCTACAGCGACATTCTTGCCTGTGAGCTGGTTAACCATTGTCAGACCGCTCGATTCAAGCGCGATCCAGTTGGAGAGCGAGGTATACACTGCGCAGATAGCTCTGAGATCCTTGCACGCATTGCCCTCGAACTTTCCTTCTCCAAGCACCGCCTGTCTTGCAGTATCGCCGGCAATAGTAGCAAGCTGTACCTCCCCTGACTGTATATTTACACAGTTAGCAGGCGAACCCTTTGATGTTTCAACATTTACTTTTACTCCTGCTATATTATCGTTTATAACAGAAGCTACAGCCGCTCCCACCGGGTACATGGTACCTGTAGAATCCGCTGTTCCAATTGTCATAATCCTTGTCTTGCCCGTATCGGCAGCCGCAGACGAAGTGGTAGAACCGCCTCCGCTTTCACCTCCGCACGAAACCATTGTCATAAGTAATGCTGTGCAAAGCAGCAAAACCAATATTTTTTTCATATCCATCCCTCCACAATTATTTCCTCATATCTCCTATGAGGATTGTTGCGTCATTATATCACACACAAGGTTCAAATTCTATCAAAAATTTTATATTTTACAATTCCAAGTTGGCTTAAAGCAGTCATCGCAATATCACAATGTCACCGGGACTCCGATATTCAATAGCCTTGAGCTGCTGTGAGTTCCGTCGATGACCTGTATGCCATTTTCTATAAAAATCTTTATGAATTCGACAATAGTTCCGCACCTGCCTGCATCTCCTTTCAAGGTGCATACTCCAAGATGCACGGCATCAGGATGTATACTCAAAATCCGCTCCAGCTTTTCTTTCATTCCGTTATCTGTATCCAGTATGCTTTCGCAGCCATTACAATGACAAAATGCCACAAGCTGCAGTTCCTCTCCTATATACTGACCGAATCCGCCCTTTCTGTTATAAAACGCCTCCAGGCAGGCAGCGCCTGTGCAGCAGCTGCCTGCCGATTTTAAGCAAGTTAAAATCGCTATTTTTTTCATTTCCCCTCCCGCAGCATTTTTGTATATTTTACCACGAAGACCTGTAAAAAGCCGCTCCGAAACCAAAAACAGAACGCGAAACAAGAAACGACATGACAGGTCACGAAAATACGACAATTTATTAAAACCGCAATAAAACAAAAATCCCGCCAACCGTTCTGGTTAGTAGGATTCCTTGTTTTGCAGACATTTGCAAAATCTCTGTGGTGCAAGATAAGGGACTCGAACCCCTGACTCCTTCCACGTCAAGGAAGTACTCTACCAGCTGAGTTAATCTTGCGTTCGCCCAGCCATTATCTCATATCGCAAAAATCATTTCAAGCCCTTTTTCAAATTTTATATTAATTGCGAATTGCAAAACAGCAGCTAACCCTGCAAAAACAGATTATGCCTGCGTTCATCACCTATAGTCGTCCTGGCGCTATGACCCGGATATACCACAGTATTATCGGGCAACAGCATAAGCTTATCTATTATCGAGCGTATAAGAGTTCGGTGACTTCCGCCTGCAAGGTCTGTCCTGCCGACCGAGCGATAAAACAAGGTGTCGCCTGTGAATATTACGCCCGCCTCCTTTATATAAAAACACATTCCGCCCATAGTGTGTCCCGGAGTCGCAATAGTCCTGAGCTTAAATCTTCCAAGCTGAAAATCAAGCCCGTCCTCTAAATTTCCGTCAGGCGATATGGAATCACTATAAAGATGCTCGTCCTCCCTGCTGACATAAACCGGCGCCCCGGTACGCGCCGCAAGCTCCGTGACAGCGCCGATGTGGTCAAAGTGTGCGTGAGTCAGCAGAATATATTTTACGCTGAGTTCGCGCTCTGTGATTTTCTGCCAAATCTTTGGAAATTCCGCGCCCGGATCTATCACCACGCACTCCTTTACGGATGGATCCGCCACGATATATGTATTTTCGGCATACGCGCCGACCACTACCTTATCTATAATCAGAGACTCTGCAGGCTGCTTATTGTCCATCTTTCCTCCTTGTAAAATTAAACTAAAAATACTTATATTGCCGGTTTACCTCATCAGCTCCGCAGTATCGAGCCATATTGTCACAGGTCCGTCGTTTTCGATGTGCACGAGCATATCAGCTCCAAAAACTCCTGTTCCTACTTCTATGCCCATCCCGCGCAGCGCATCCGCAAATTTGTTGTAAAGCTTTTCGGCATGCTGAGGTTTTCCTGCGCCTATGAAGCTCGGTCTGTTGCCCTTGCGGGCGTCTGCATAAAGCGTAAACTGTGAAACAAGCAGAATGCTTCCTCCCGCATCGGTTACAGACAGATTCATCTTCCCCTCAGAATCCCCAAAAATACGTAGCCTCGCCAGCTTGGCAGACAAAAAGGCGACCTCTGCATCTCCGTCAGAATCTTCAACGCCCAAAAATACGCATAATCCGCAGCCAATACCCGAAACCTCTATGCCGTCTACTGCGACCGATGCCGCGCGTACCCTCTGTACAAGCGCTCTCACTGCAACCTCCTACGAGCTCACCCTTGAGACGCTCAAAACATCGGGAATGGATTTTAGCTTCTGAAACAATGTATCCATCTCATTTCGGTGTTTTATTTCAAGTGTCATCGTGACGAAAACCGTCTCATTGCTCTGCAGCTTGGCGTTGACACTGTTCAAGTCTATGTCGAGGCTCGTGATAGTGCTCGTTATCTCTGCCACAACGCCTTTTCTGTTTCCAGTTACCAGCCTCAGAGACACATTGTAAGCTCCTGTATCCGCCTTTGCCCATTCCACATCTATCAGGCGCTCGTCAAAACCTTCTTTATGCTCAAAATTATTGCAATCCGCCCTATGCACTGTCACACCTCTGCCTCTCGTAATATACCCGATAATCGGATCGCCCGGCACCGGAGTGCAGCATTTTGCAAACCTGACAAATATATCGTCAATTCCTCTTACTATGACGCCGCCGCGAGCTTTCTCCCTGAGATGCGCCTTGTGATTGATCGGGCTTTTAATATCCTCGGCATGCTGCGTCACCGCGGCAGCAGTGGCTTTGAGTTTTTCACGAACTCTTGGAATAACCTGTGAAGTCAGTATTCCGCCATAACCGATAGCATTGTAGAGGTCGTCGAGCGACTTCATACTCAGCCGCTCAAAAATCGAAGCCATAAACTCGTTTGTAAGAACATCCTTAGGCTTGAAACCATGCTTTTTGAGCTCGGCAGACAAAATATCATGTCCGTTTTTGATATTGTCATCGCGCCTCTCTCTCTTAAAAAACTGTTTGATCTTCTGGCGCGCCTGGTTGGTCTTTACAAATTTAAGCCAATCACGAGAAGGACCCTGTGAAGTCTTGCTCGTTCTTATCTCCACTACCTGCCCCGTTTGAAGCACATAAGAGAGCGGAACCGATTTTCCGTCCACTCTTGCGCCTATTGCATTATTGCCGACAGCAGTGTGTATCTGGTAGGCGAAATCTATTGGCGTGCTGCCCTCCGGAAGATCCACTACCTCAGCATTTGGCGTAAACACATACACTTCGGTATTGAGAATGTCGTTCTGAAAAGCGTCAATAAACTCTCCCGCCTCGTTTATATCGCCCTGAAGATCAATAATCCGCCTGAAACACTGAATTTTCAGGTCGAAATCATCGTGCTTGTGAAGAGTTCCCTCCTTGTACCTCCAATGCGCAGCAAAGCCATACTCAGCTTCTTCGTGCATTTCTTCGGTTCTTATCTGGATTTCAAACGGCTCATTCTTGCCCATAAGAGTGGTGTGAAGAGAGCGATATATATTATTTTTAGGAGTCGACACATAATCCTTGAACCGCCCTGGAATAAAATTCCACATAGAATGAACCACGCCAAGGGCGGCGTACAAATCGCGCTCTTTTTTGACAATTATCCTTATTGCAGTCAGATCGTATATTTCGTCAAATTCCTTGTGCTGATACTTCATCTTGCGGTATATACTGTAAAAATTCTTGGGCCGTCCGTATATCTCGCACTCTATTCCTGCAAGTGCCATAGCGTCGCTGAGCTGGTCGATATACCCCCTGATTACCGCCTCGCGCTCGCTCAGCTTCTTATTTACTTTTTCTATAAGATTCTGATACTCATCGGGATCGAGATACTTCAGACACAGATCCTCAAGCTCCCATTTAATCCTGAAAATACCAAGCCTGTGAGCTATCGGCGCATATATATTAAGAGTTTCCTCCGCAATATCCCTCTGCTTGTTTTCGGGCATGTGCATAAGCGTACGCATATTATGCATTCTGTCGGCGAGCTTGATGAGAATTACCCTGAAATCCGAAGACATTGCAATGAGCATTTTTCGCATGCTCTCTGCCTGAAGCGCCTTTTTTGTTTCGAATGTCACGTTTGCAAGCTTTGTAACGCCATCGACGAGCTTCATAACATCCGTTCCAAAGGCGCTGTCGATTTCTTCGCGAGTAACCTTCGTATCTTCGATGGTGTCATGAAGAAGTGCAGCGACTATGGAATCTTCATCAGGTATAATTTCTGACAGAATTATAGAGACCTCAATCGGATGATTGAAGTATTCCGTCACCCCGTCCTTGCGAAACTGACCGTTGTGGGCGTTCTTTCCGAATTCATACGCCTTCGCCAATCTTTCTTCGCTTACCTGCGGAGCATTTACCCTGATCTCTTTTAGATAGCTCTCCAGACTTTTTAGCACATTAGCTCCCGTTATTATCAATATTTATCAGTGCTCATAATGAATCAGCGTCTTTACAGGTATATCGCCGAGTCGCTTTCTGCCGCCAAGGTCGTCAAGTTCGATAAGACTGATAAAGCCCACCACCTCGCCGCCGAGCTGTCCGACCAGTTCTGCCACCGCACGCGCAGTTCCGCCGGTCGCAAGCAGATCGTCCACTATCACAAATCTATCGCCCGGATTCACTGCATCTGTGTGGACAAAAATCTCATCTGAACCGTATTCAAGTTCGTACTTGTATGATGCGGTCCTGTATGGCAACTTACCCTTTTTTCGCACCGGAACAAAACCCTTGCCCATATGCATCGCAAGCGGAGCTCCAAATATGAATCCCCTCGCCTCCGGCCCAATAAAATAATCGAACTCGACGCCGTCAAGCTGTTCCGAAAGCAGCTCCACAGCCATTCTGAAACCTTCAGCGCTGTGTATGACAGTAGTGATATCTTTATAGCTGATTCCGCTAACAGGAAAATCCTCTACGATTCTCACCATATTTTTAAGCTTCTCAATTTTGCTCAAATCCGCCTCCAATACTCGTTTCTCTCTGAAGCTTTTGAAACAGTTCCAGTTCCTCTAATGTAGGGTTTGTCTCCGGGCGCTTCCACTCCAAATGAACATAGTCGTTTATTTGCAAGTAATCGAGCACTCCGACCCGATTTAGGAGTTCAAGCGCTACAATTATCCTCGGCGCGCTCCTGCGCAGCTTTTGCACGAGCAGACGCATATCAACAAGCGTAAGCCGCTTGCAGGCGTGGTATACAGCCTCTACATCCTTCCTATGCGGCACATGGTCTATAAATGCGGCACCGCTCCTGAGCCTGCCTACTGTATCTTCCAAATTGCCATCCGCAATATGCCTCCGCCTTATTACCGGCATGAACCTCACGGATATGCCGTTCTCCGTCGAGCCTTCCTCATCGCCAAACACGATCTCGT
Organism: Acidaminobacteraceae bacterium; assembly: GCA_041781135.1. Taxonomy (GTDB): domain Bacteria; phylum Bacillota; class Clostridia; order Peptostreptococcales; family Acidaminobacteraceae; genus JAUMXJ01. Next base: position 64,450 of record JBHAZV010000020.1, on the reverse strand, counting down.
GCTCCAAATCCTCGTCGTACACCCATTTTTGAAGCTTTTTCATATCTTCAAATGTATATACATCCACTGATTTTAATTTTTTAATTATATCAAAATCAGGCAGGCTTGTAAAACTAAAACTCTCGCTGTTTATAAGAAAATCCGCCATCGCTTTGTCCATGGCGCGCTGAAGTTCGGGATAAAAATCTGCAGTACCGGAGTGTATGTCTACTATTTTCAAGCTTACGGATTCAACTCCTCCAAAATACGAAATTTCCGGAACAAACATTATAGAAATATCATCTCCGGGACGTATCCCCCTAAAGGATTCAACTATTCCAAAGCCGATCCCATCGAAAATGCCGACACCGTCTGTCACGGTGACTTTAGCATGCTGTTCGTCGACACCTACATATTTCAAATTGGTCAGCTTGAGACCATGCATAGTAAGTACAAGCTCGGAATTACCCATACCGCACGGCTGGATCTCGGCAAGCTCAGATATAAAATCCATGGTGATAAGGCTCGGAGCCACGACATAGTCGTACTCTCTGACACAGCCGTCACTGCATACATAAGCCTCCGCAGCGCGCTGAACAGCCTCGACAAACTCATCATACCTGCCGGGTTCGACCGTAACCCCTGCGGCAAGGTCGTGCCCTCCGAACTCCGAAAGCAAATCCTTTACCTTCGAAAGTATGCCGTAAATGCTGACTCCTGCAATGCTTCTTGCCGAACCCTTGAGCTGTCCGCCTGTCTCCGTGAGCACTATCGCAGGACGCTTGTACTTATCGACAAGACGCGAAGCCACAATCCCTATAATTCCGGAATGCCACCCGTCGCCACGGACAATAATCACCTTGGTGCCGCGCAAATCGAGATTCTGCTCGACAAAACTCATGGAATCCTCGCCGGCAACACTGCACTGCTGCTTTCTGTCATTATTGAGCGAAATCAGCTTTTTCGCCATGCGAAGTGCGGTATCCTTGTCGTCCATCAGCAGAAGCTCAACTCCGAGTTTCGGATTGCCTATCCTGCCGCTTGCGTTAATCACTGGCGCGACTCCAAAACTAATGTCAGTTGTCGAAAGATTGTCCGGTCGCTTTCCGAGCGCCTCGATAATTGTACGAAGCCCCAAATTCCGAACACGCGCAAGACCTTCCTTAACTATTATCCTGTTTTCGCCAGTAAGACTGACTATATCCGCAACCGTGCCTACAGCTGCAATATCGATTATATCGCCAAAAAAACGTTCAAATTCGCTGCCGGCAAGCGCCTGCACTAATTTGAGCGCAACGCCGCAGCCTGCAAGATGTTCGAACGGATAGCCGCCGCGCTTTGGATTAACAACCGCCACCGCAGCCGGAAGTCTGTCCTCGACTAAGTGGTGGTCGGTAACTACCACATCCAAACCAACGCTGTTGGCGTATTCCACCTCCGCAAAAGCATTTATTCCACAATCAACCGTTATCACAAGCCCGGCGCCATCTCCGGCGACCTCGGCAAGTCCGTCGACAGAAAGCCCATAGCCGTCGGACACCCTGTTTGGAATGTAGTAATTGCAGCGAGCTCCGATGCGTTCAAAATACTTCATCAAAATTGCACACGAAGTAATCCCGTCGACATCATAATCGCCGTAGATATAAATGAGTTCACCGTCGCTAACCGCTCTCTCGATTCTCTCGACAGCCTCGCGCATTCCAAGTAGCAAAAAAGGATCATGCAGATCCTCTTTTGACTGCGAAACAATGGCCCTGTCATCCAAAACCTGCTGTACCGACCTGAGGTCAGAGCCACCGCTCCACATGTACCTATAAAACTTCATTATTTCTTTTTACCTGCCCACATATCTCGACTTCCCGTCAAGTTTGTTTTTAATGAGAGCCCACGAAGCGCTCGCTATAAATATCGAAGAATATGTGCCGACTGTTATTCCTATAAAAAGCGGAAGTGCAAACTCCTTTATCGATTCAGAACCGAGAACATACAAGCAAACTATTACTACTATTGTAGTTACTGTAGTATTTATTGTTCTCGAAAGAGTATGATTTACAGAATCGTTTGCAAGCTTCAAATAATTCTTTGTTTTTTCGCGCTTTACATCTTCCCTTATACGGTCGTAAACAACTATCGTATCGTTTATAGAATAACCCACTACAGTAAGTACCGCCGCGATCAAACTTTGATTGACCGGCAGCCTGAAAACCGCGTAAACCGCCAATAATACCAGCACGTCGTGCACCAGGGAAATAATCGCGCCGACGCCAAAGACGAATTCAAATCTGAATGTAATGTACGCAAGCATTAAAAGCGAAGCGAGCAATACTGATACAAAAGCGCTGACCTTTATGTCGTTGCTGACACTTGCAGAAATCTGCTCGGAACTGATGAGATCCGAATCCTGCAGACCGTACTTGTTTTTATATATTTCAAAAACTTCATATCGTCTTGCGGTGTCAAGTTTTTCTATAGTTTTTACGACTATCTGCTGATTATCAGCACCGGCGTGAACTATCTGAGGATTAAGCCCGAGAGCGGCAATATCGTCGGCAGCCTGCGTCCTGTCGACAGTCTGGTGCAGATCTATCTGAATCATTGTTCCGCCCGTAAAATCTATTCCGTAATTAAACTGCTTTATTGCGAATACTCCAAGCCCGACAAGGATTACCGCTCCCGAAATCGCAAAGAATAATTTGTAATTTTTAAGTAAATCAAATGTTTTTTCGCTGCGCTCTTTAACGCCGTAGAACGCCGGCTTATTTATTACAGAAACAGAAAGCATCAGCAGGTATCTCGTGATTATAACGGCAGTAATCATAGAAGCGACTATACCAAGCATGAGCGTGACCGCAAAGCCCTTTATAGGACCGCTTCCGAAGTAGAACAATATCAGCGCGGCTATAAATGTGGTTGTATTGGAATCCACTACCGTTGACATCGCGCGCTTAAAACCTGCGCTCACCGATGCGCGTATGGATTTTTGGTTGGCAAGCTCTTCCTTGATTCGCTCAAATATTATTACATTTGCATCCACTGCCATACCGAAAGATATTACAATACCTGCAATGCCAGGCAATGTGAGCGTCGCGTCAAAAAACAGCATACCGTACATTATGATCAGCGCATATATCGCAAGAGCAATCGAAGCTACCACGCCGGGATACCTGTACGCAAGCATCATATAAAGCGCAACAGCTATTATTCCGACTAAAGCCGCAGAAATAGCTGAATTAAACGCACCGAGACCGAGAGTCGGACCAACCTCAGAAATATACGCCTCCGTAAGCACCGCCGGAAGAGCACCGCCCCTTATAAGCAACGCTAAATTATTAGCGCTCTCAATCGTGAAATTTCCGTCAATAATCCCTTCTCCATTAGGGATTACCGAGCTTACGCCGGGAGCAGATATGACCTCGCCATCGAGCACTATAGCTATCTGCCCGTTCGCATCTTCTCTTTTGAGCGCGCGCTCTGTAGCTGTTCTGAAGAGTTCCGAGCCCTCGCTGTCAAATTTCAAACCGACAGCAGGATTTCCGTACTGATTCTGCGCAACATAGGCATCCGCGACATTCTTGCCTGTAACGACCAATTCGTGCTCAAAACTGCTCTTGTTCATTCCCGGCAGAGCATTTGACCCGTCCTTAACGAGCAAAAATTCAAGCTGCGCCGTCTTTCCGACGACCTTTATTGCCTCCGTTGCATTTCCGACTCCGGGCAGTTCTATCCTTATTCTGTTTTCGCCCTGCCTTGTGATTATCGGCTCTGTCAAGCCAAGCTGATTTATACGCCTGTCAAGTATTTTGATCGTCTGCTCGACAGCGGCGTCAAGATCTCCCTCAGCAGCAGCCTCATAAACCACTACTACCCCGCCTTTTATATCAAGGCCGAGCTTGAGCTGATCTTTAACATTTTGAATTTCGAAGCCGCCGATCTTGAGACCGCTGAACGATACAAAGTAAAGCGCTGCCGTCAGCAAAATCACAAGACAGAAGATCAAAATATTTTTCTTTTGCATACTACCCTCCAACTATGTGCGATTAATTATTATCCTCTTCTATATTTTTCTGAGCATAGAGATATATCGAGCACTCTATGCGTTTTTTTTCCATTTTGCATCCAAGAGCATATGGCGTCATTATATTGCCATTCATGTTGTAGGCATTGGCATGACAGCCTCCCGAGCAATAAAACTTCGCCCAGCACGACTTGCATTCCGGCTTATCGAGAGCGCTTGCGCGCGCAAACTGCTGCACCCGCTCTGCAGCGGATTCAGATATGCCGTTCCAGACATCGCCAAGCAAAAATTCCCTATTACCAATGAACTGATGACACGGATAAAGCTCTCCCGCAGGAGTTACTGCAAGATAATCCAGCCCGGCTCCGCAGCCGGATATCCTTTTTGCCAGACACGGACCCTGCTCAAAATCGACATTAAAATGGAAAAAATTGTAACCCGCTCCGTGTGCCATATCCTCTGCTATGGCGTCATACTGCCGGCAGATTTCATCCAATTGTTCTTCGCGCAGCGCATACGGCATATCGGGCTCTGTGACAACGGGCTCGACCGAAATATTCTTAAAACCAAGCTCCGCCATATGCCTGATATCTTTGAAAAAGTCCGTATTATACGCCGTAAATGTGCCTCGGATATAGTAACTGCCGCCGCGTTTTTCAACCAATTTCTTGAACTTTGGTATTATCAGTTCATGAGTGCCGTTTCCATTTGGAAGCGGCCGCATCCTGTCGTTGATCTCCGCCCTTCCGTCAAGGCTGAGCACTACATTGAACATATTCTTATTGATATATTCTATTTTTTCGTCATCAAGAAGCAGCCCGTTAGTGGTTATCGTGAATCTAAAATTTTTGTCGTGCTTTTTTTCAAGTTCGCGGCCATATTCGACGAGCTCCTTGACAACCCCAAAGTTCATAAGCGGTTCCCCGCCAAAGAAATCAACCTCTAAATTACGCCGGCCTTCGGAGTTTTTTATCAGAAAATCAAACGCAGCCTTTCCGGTCTCAAGGGGCATAAGCCCGCGCATACCCTCGTACTCGCCCTGAGATGCGAAACAATACTCGCAGCGCATATTGCAGTCGTGCGCCACATTGAGACACAGTGCTTTAACAGTACGCTTAAAACTTGAAGCGTCGGGAAACAATTCTTTTGAAAACAAAAGCCCCTCTTCGATAAGTTCGTCAAGCTCCGAAACCGCTTCTTTGATATCCCTTTCTTCATACTTATCTCTGAGATTACGTATGGTTTCTATTGCCGAAAGCTGCGGATAATAATCCAGAACATCGTAAACGACATCCTCGACCATGTGTATCGCGCCGCTGTCCACATCGAGCACAAAATTCAGCCCCCCTTTGGAGAACTTATGAATCATACTCGCCTCCGGTTAAAAAAGCATCCCTTTCGGGACGCCTTTCTTTTACTTTGTGTTCTCGCAAGATTGGTTGCCCACCGTGCATGAAGTCTTGCAAGCCGACTGGCATGATGTCTGACATTCGCCGCATCCCGTATGCACACCCTTTTTCATTTTCTTAAACAGTGTCTTGATCTTTTTCATTATACCTCCTCAGAAGCTGCGCTTCTTTTTGTGCTGGAACTGATGCCCCATTTTTTGATTCTGAGCTTTGTGCCCTCGCAGTCTATGACAAAATCATCGTCGCCGACTTCGACTATTGTGCCAGCAAAGCCGCCGATTGTAATGACTGTATCTCCCGGTTCAATAGCGGAACGCATACCCTCGATCTGCTTAACCCTCTTTCTTTGGGCAACTATCGAAAATATCATCATTGCAGCGAGCGCTACAGCCAGTATAGTAAACATATCCATACTACCACCTCCCTAAACTTGGTTATTATAACACATTACAGCAAAGTGTGCAAATCCGATTCCAAGGCATAATTTAAGTTTTTTTAACATCAAACAAAAACCCTCTCACCGCTTGGCGAGAGGGTTAGCGCTTGCGACAAAACCGCTTAGAATCCCTTTTCTACGAAGACTTCTTCGAGGATTGCAAGCGCTTTATCCATTTCTTCCTTTGTGATATTGAGCGGCGGCACAAATCTGAGAACATTGCCCACTGTGCAGTTGAGAATAAAGCCCTTCTCGAAGCAAGGATCAGTTATGACATGCGCATCCGGCATATCCAAAACAGCGCCCACTATCAGACCCATTCCTCTGATTTCTTTAATGACAGGATGTTTTTTCTGCATTTCTCTGAGTCTTTCCTGGAGATAAGCGCCCATTTCCTTTGCATTCTTAGGGAGATTATTTTCGATTATTGCCGTCATTGCAGCAGCCGCAGTATTTGTAGCGATTGGGTTTCCACCGAATGTAGTTCCGTGGTTGCCCGGCTGGAGCACATCCGCAAATTTGCCGCGAGCGGCAAATGCAGCAACCGGAATACCATTACCGAGCGCCTTTGCAAGAGTAATGACATCCGGAACCACACCGTATTCCTGATATGCAAAGAGCGAACCTGTCCTGCCGCAGCCTACCTGGATCTCGTCAAAAATGAGAACGATGTCTTTTTCATCGCAGAGCTGTCTGAGACCCTGGAGGAATTCCTTTGTAGCCGGAATTACGCCGCCTTCGCCCTGAATAGGCTCTACGATAATAGCTGCAGTGTTTGCATCGACAGCATTTCTTACGCTTTCGATATCATTGAACATCGCATATGTGAATCCCGCGGGCAGCGGATCGAAGCCTACATGAGACTTGTCCTGACCGGTTGCAGTGAGGGTAGCCAAGGTTCTTCCGTGGAATGACTGCCTCATACTGAGAACCACATATTTTTCCGGATGACCCTGCATTTTTTGATACTTTCTCGCAAGCTTCATCGCGCCTTCGTTTGCTTCCGCACCGCTGTTTCCAAAGAAAACTCTGTCAAAATCGCTGTTTTCCACAAGGATTTTAGCAAGACGAACGCCCGGTTCGATATAGAAATAGTTTGCGCACTGAGTGAGGTTCTGCGCCGCTTCGATAGTAGCTTCCATAACCGATGGATAGCAGTGCCCAAGAGCATTTACTGCCACACCCTGAAGAAAGTCGATATATTCCTTTCCATCCGCATCGTAGATATAGAGCCCCTTGCCTCGGACCATGCCGACAGGATACTGACCGTATGTGTTCATCAGGTATTTTTTGCCCGCCTCTACGATAGCCTGATTGCTTGTGAACTTTTCGTTCATTTTTGCCTCCTTCTATTTGTTTTTATTTTGTTTGTTTTACTATGCTTACCACTTGATTCCGACGCTTTCCTGCTCGGTGCCGACCAATGTTCCGTGCCCGCTCTCGCTGAACGCTTCAAACAGCAGACTGTGCGGCTGACGTCCATCTATGATATGCACGCTCTTGACACCGCGCTCTATAGCGTTTACGCAACCATCGACCTTTGGTATCATGCCGCCTGCGATAGTGCCTTTTGCTTTTAATGCAGGGACATCCTTTATATTGAGATAACTTATTACATCTCTGATTTTTATATCGTTGCAGAGTCCTTCGATATCTGTCATAAGGACGAGTTTGTCCGCCTCAAGTGCCACCGCCAGCTCGCTCGCAGCAGTATCGCCGTTTATATTGTAAGTATTGCCCTTTCCGTCTGAGCCGATAGGCGAAACTATAGGTATGAATCCGGCGTCTGCAAGAACCCTGACCGACGTTGGATCGACAGACTTTACATCGCCGACAAAACCATAGTCATATTCGCCGCCGCGCTTTTCGCACAGATACACCCCTGCGCTGACGCCCGAAACTCCGACCGCCCTTCCGCCTGCTGCTGTGACTCTCTGCACAAGCTCTCCGCCGACTTTACCGGCCAGAACCATCTCTACAACCTCAATGACCTCCTTGCTCGTAACTCTGAGACCGTTAACAAATTCGCTGGTAATCTGAAGCCTTTCGAGCATCTGATTTATAGCCGGACCACCGCCGTGCGATATCACCATCTTTATGCCGAGCGCTTGCATCATCACGACATCCTCAAGCACCGACTGCTTTATCTCATCGTTGATCATAGCGTTTCCGCCAAATTTTACCACCACAGTCTTGCCTTGGTATTTTCTGAGATATGGGAGCGATTCAAACAGCACGGAGATTTTTTCTTGAATATTCACGTCCACCTCGACTAACTTCTGTAATCTCCATTAATTTTGACGTAGTCATATGTAAGGTCGCAACCATATGCTGTCGCACAGGCATCGCCGTCATGGAAATCAAGCACGACTGTTATATCCTTTTCGTTGAGTATCTTCGCCGCCTTTTCTTCGTCAAAATTAAGTCCGGAACCCGCGTGCATCACTTCAATATCACCTGCACAGCTCTTCATAACTACGTCTATAAGATCTGTCCTGAACTCAGCTCCGGAGTATCCCGCAGCAGAAATCACCCTGCCCCAGTTTGCATCCTTGCCAAAAACTGCGCACTTAAAAAGTGATGAAGCAGCAACCGCACGCGCGACAAGCCTTGCATCCTTTACAGAAGGCATGTTCTTAGCTTCAACAATAAGCAGATGAGTAGCGCCCTCGCCATCTGCCGCCACCTTTTTAGCCATTTCTGTACAAATGTGATTGACAGCTGCAGCAAATTTTTCGATATCCTCTTTGGATTCGACCTTTACGCCGGACATGCCATTTGCAAGCATTATTAGCGTATCATTCGTGCTTGTATCGCCATCTACAGTGAGCATGTTGTAGCTGTTATCTGTCGCTTCTTTAAGCATTTTCTGCATAAGCTCAGACGAAATCTCGGCATCGGTTGTAATATAACCGAGCATTGTAGCCATATTCGGATGTATCATACCCGAGCCCTTAGCCATAGAGCCGAGAATAACCTTGCCGCCGGAGAGTTCGAGCTCAAGCGCAAGCTCTTTCGGCACGAGGTCTGTAGTCATAATAGCTCTTTCCGCCAGATGACCGTGCTCCGCAGTGTTTCCTATAAGCGGAATAATTTCCTTTATGCCCTGAAGCATCTTTTCCATAGGCAGATGTACGCCGATGACGCCTGTAGAGCATACAAATACTTCTTCGGGTTTAAGCCCAAGCTCCCCCGCTACAGCAGCTCCGAGTTTTCGAGCGTCCTCTACGCCCTCCGCGCCGGTAGCTGCGTTCGCGTTGCCGCTGTTTACGACTATCGCCCGCGCCTTGCCGTGTTTAAGCACTTCGCGGCAATAAATAACAGGAGCAGCCGCAAATTTATTTGTTGTAAAAACGCCTGCCGATGTTGCCTCTCTTTCTGAAACAACTATCGTCATATCCGGTTTTTCTGTTTTTTTGCTCTTTATGCCGACATACTTTGACCCAGCCTTGTAGCCTTGAGGCGACAAAATATTGCCGTCATTTATAACATTCCAGTTTCCCATTGAACCTCCATTAAAAATATTAAATAATCAGCAGAGCGCCCGCCTTCAGGCGCCCTGCACCGTTTCTACAGTTTATGGATATAGCGGCGGAACAAGCAGACCCGTGGTCTCGTCAAGACCGAATATTATGTTCATATTCTGAATAGCCTGACCCGCAGCGCCTTTTCCGATATTGTCTATAACTGAACAAATAATTATCCTGTTTGTTCGCGGTTCATAAGCTGCAGCCAGATGACAGAAGTTTGTGCCTGTAGTCCATTTTGTATTTGGCCAGTCCCCTGCCTTATGCGCGATCACAAAAGGTTCGTCCTTGTAGTACTGCTGGTAAAGATCGTAAATCTCATCGTTTGTCAAAGGCTTTTTAAGATTGCCGTAAATTGTGACATGAATACCGCGAGGCATTGGAGCGAGATGCGGCTGGAAAATAATGGTTGATTTTTCTCCGCCAATCATTTCTATACTCTGCTCAATCTCAGGAGTATGCCTGTGCCCTGCAACGCCATAAGCCTTGAAATTACCGTCCTGAACCATATGAAGCTTAGGGAAATCAGGCTTTCTGCCTGCACCTGTTGTTCCGCTGATCGCATTGACAATAATAGTATTTTTTTCGATAAGGCCGTTCTTTACAAAAGGATAAAGACCGAGCGCAGAAGCTGTCGGATAACACCCCGGGTTTGAAATCAAACTCTTGCCCTTGATCTGGTCGCGCCATATCTCAGGAATAGAATAAACTGCATCGCGGCACATCTGAGGGTAGTCGCATTTGACGCCGTACCACTTTTCCCAGACAGAAGAATCCCTGAACCTGATATCTGCGCCAAAGTCGATAACCTTAACGCCTTTTGCAAGCGCCTTTTCGGCAAGCGGGAACACCTTTCCCGGATCGACCGCTAAAAACAGTACGTCTGAACCGGCAAGTATCTTCTCGACATCTTCGTCGCTGTCAGAGAGAAGGACTGTCTCGGGATCATAAAAACCCTGCACAGCCGCATGGATGTCCGTAAGCTTCGCGCCCGCAGAAAAACCGTCCGCAACATACGCAAGCTTTGCCTGCGGATGCTGGGTCATCATTCGGAGAAGTTCGCCCCCTGCATTGCTCGCAGCACCGATCATCGAAAATCTAATCATTAAATTAGCCTCCTTAAAATGCTTTCAAGCTATATTATAAACGAAAGGCAAATGTTTTGGTACCCCCCGTTATTTGAAAGTTTTTATAAGCAAATGTTCTCCCGCGATGCGGGAGAAACATTTGCAAATCAATATTTTAGAGTAAACACCTACGAAACTGTGCCGGTCTCTGCCAAAATTTTCTTTTCTTCTTCTGTCATCTTGGCAACTGTGAGACCCATGTAAGCCATTACACCGGTGACGACGATCTGAACATAGTTAAAGATCGCATAAACCGCGTAACCGCCAGGTCCCCAAGCCGGACATCCAAGAGCGCCCTCCATAAATACTCCGCATGTATGCCATGGCATAAACACTCCGGAAACTGTTCCGGCAGATTCGAGCGCATTGGACAGCGTCTTAGGATGAAGCCCTCTGTCGATATATGCCTGAGCGTACATCCTTCCGGGAACGACGATAGAAATATACTGCTCCGGCATCGTAGCATTACTGAATATACAGGTTGCCTCTGTTGCAACAACAAGTCCGGCGTCGGATTTAACAAGCTTAAGTATCTGTTTTACAATAATTTCCATTTGACCTGTCATTTCAACTATACCGCCAAACATCATCGCTATAATAGTCATCGAAATAGAGAACATCATGCCGTTTAATCCGCCCTTTGTCAAAAGGTCGTCTATCGCCTCAAAATCGCCCTTCTTTTCCACAAACTTTTCTAAGGCCGCATAATCTGTACCCTCAGGCAGGAAGTTCTTCAAACTTTCGAGATCTTCATTAGAGGATAAAAGAGTTTCGAGAGACGCAGCATCTATTTCCGCGCCCTCCGGCAGAGCCGATTCCACTGCACCGACTGCGAGCGTACTCTCATAACCATCCATTCCGGCGCTGAAAATATTTCCAAAATCCGCATTCGACTGGAATATCGGGTACATTGCGCCAGCTATTATAATACCGATCAAAAGTCCGGGTATTGCAGGCATCTTGAACGCTATAAGCACTATTACCACAATCGGAGGTATCAAAAGCAGCGGTGTTATATTAAACTGGCTGGAAATCGAGTTCTGAATGAGTTCGATTCCGCCGAGCTCAGCTGCTCCGGAACCGTAATTCAAACCAATTACAGTAAAAGCAACCAATGTGATTATATATGTGACGACAGTTGCGTTGAGCATATATTTAACATGTGTAAATACATCAGTTCCGGCCATTGCAGGAGCCAGGTTTGTAGTATCGGAAAGAGGCGACATCTTATCTCCGAAATAAGCGCCCGAAAGAACCGCGCCGGCTGTTATAGGCGCAGGGATTCCAAGGCCGTGCCCGATGCCCATAAGCGCAACACCCATTGTTCCGGCAGTACCCCAGGATGTACCTGTCGCAAGCGAGGTTATTGAACAAATAATAACGGCTGCCGGCAAAAATATTTTTGGAGTAAGAATGAACAACCCGTAATATATCATCGACGGCACCACTCCCGACAACATCCAAATGCCGATAAGCACGCCGATTATCGCAAGGATGAGAATCGACTGCATCGCCTTTGAAATGCCATCGATCATTGACGCTTCAATCTGCTTCCAGCTGTAGCCGATTTTGAGCGACATAACCGCAGCTATCACTACACCGACAAGCATTGGAATATGTGGATCCGTTCCATAAACTCCGATGCCGATAGCCATTACCGCTATTAGACCTATGAAGGAGATCAACGCTTCGTATAACTTAGCTTTGCGAACTCCTGTTACTTTTTCTGTCATTGACATACACTCCTTTATTTTATTGTAAAAGAGTCCGAACCCGGGCCCCTGATACCTTGATTATCTTAAAACTGCTGAACAAATATTTTCTGATACAATGCCACACATATATTATTCCATTCAAGCGAGCGCCTTGTCAATATTTTTTCACTAAAAAGACACAGTTTGGTAACCCAATTGTGCCAAAATGCGCATAATCAAATTAGACCGCGAGTTTTCAGCACTCTCCCGCCAGCTTTTTAAGGCGTTCTCCGGCAAAGCGGTATACCGTCCACTCATCCATAGGCTCAGCGCCGAGTGAAATATAAAAATCTATGCTGCTTTTATTCCAATCAAGACACCACCATTCGAGCCTGCCGCAGCCACGCTCGACAGCGATCTGCGCAAGTTTTTGAAGCAGCGCCTTTCCGTAACCTTTACCTCGATGCTCGGGTCGCACGAACAAATCCTCGAGATAAATGCCCGCCCTGCCGAGAAATGTGGAAAAATTGTGAAAAAACAGCGCAAATCCCACCTCTATGCCGTCTTCAAGCGCAAATACGACCTCAGCCTTTTGTCTGTCGAATATCCATTCCTCAAGCAGCTCCTCTGTAGCAACTACTTCGCTCAGAAGTTTTTCATACTCCGCAAGCTCGCGGATAAATTTCAGTATTAACCCTGTGTCCCTGCGCTCCGCAAACCTAAAATCCATAAATGCCCTCCTAAAAAAATTATAGCATCAAAAAATTATAGCATCGATTGAACGGCGGAAGCGCATAGTGTAAAATTGTCTCAATATGACAAACAAAATAAATAATTACCGCGATTTCGGCGCGGCTTCGCCAGATGCTCTTGCCGCGGAAACCGGCGCATGGCGCGAGTTTCTGGACAAAGAATTTTCAAAAGAATATTTCATCAGGCTGCAGGCATTTCTTAAAGATGAAGCCGAAGCTATCAGCACATCAGATGGCGCTGCCTGCAAAGAAATATTTCCTCCTGCTAACGAGGTATTCAGCGCGCTGAAACTTACGCCGCCAAACAAAGTCAAGGCAGTAATATTAGGGCAGGACCCGTACCACGGCAGAGGTCAGGCGCACGGTCTTGCGTTCTCGGTAAAACCCGGAATTACCATTCCCAAATCGCTTCAGAACATATACAAAGAATTACAGAGCGACAACGCAGCGTTAAAATTCGCCCAAAGCCAGCACACCGCCGCTGACGGAGCTCTGCAAAATCCGATTTCAGCCGACAGCGGCATCTGGCAGGGCAATCTCGTCAGGTGGGCAGAGCAAGGCGTGCTTTTGCTGAACACGGTACTCACAGTGCGAGAAAACAGCGCCGGTTCGCACCGAGGTAGAGGCTGGGAAATATTTACAGATCGTATTTTGCAGGAAATTGACCGCTTCGACCGCCCGATAGCGTTTGTACTGTGGGGAAATGACGCGCGGAAAAAAAAGCCGCTAATCACAAATCCGCACAGACTTGTAATAGAATCGGCGCATCCAAGCCCGTTATCGGCGCATCGCGGATTTTTCGGATCCGCACCATTTGGCAGAATCAATAAATTTTTGGCAGATTCAGGTTCCGAGCCCATCAGATGGATTTAATCCCAAAGGCGCAGACTGGCTCTAATCACAAATCTGCTGATAATATCCCGCCGCCGATCAGTTCATCTCCTATATACATAACGGCCGCCTGCCCGGGCGCAGGCGCTCGCATAGGCTTTCTGCCCTCAAATGTCAAGTTCGCGCCGCCGTCAAGCTTTGCACAGCCATAGTATTCCTCCGACCACTGGCTGAGCCGGAGCGACACCTCTATTCCTAATAAGAGCTCCTCTCTTCTGATATTCGATATTATATTCACATCCGACATCTTCACACTTTGCTTCATTACGTCGTCTTCGCTTCCGACCACCACTGTCCGATTTTGAGGATCTATTGCAACCACTGTGCCGATAATTTCGTAAGGACCTTCAGCGCCGAATCTTTTGAAGCTTGCCTTTTCAACAACAGTTTTTGCTGTGCAGCATTTTTCAATGCAGGCTTTCTCTGCACCGGCTGCGCCCGCAGCCTTTCTTATTTTTGGCTTCTGACCTATAGTATAGCCCGCGCAGCCGTCATGGCACGCAATAAAGGCGCCGGATTTATCCACAACCGCACCCGGCTGCGAACACAAAAGCCCACGCTCTCTGAAAAATTCGAGCCGAGAGCCGCTCTTTAGAAAACACGCCCCCATCGATTCGCCGCCGACTTCTACGAATTTTGATGCCATAGCAACCGCCTCGGATTTATCGGACAATTCTCCTACAGGAAAAAGCAGCCTTGCAAGCTGGTTCTGCCTCAGATGATAAAGATTGTAGCTCTGATCCTTACGAGCCGCAGAGGATCTAAAAATTCTGAATTCCTCCCCCACACGCACAAGTTTGGCATAATGCCCAAGAGCGAGGTAGTCAGTATCGATCGACTCCAAAAACAAGCCATACTTTAATGAAATATTGCACAGTATGCACGGATTGGGAGTAAGCCCCTGCTCGTATCGTCGCGCGTATTCGGAAATTACTAATTTTTCGAACTCAGCGCGAAAATCAAAAATCCTGTGTTCTATCCCAAGGCGAGCCGCGCATTCGGCGGCTTTCTCGATTTCCCGCTCCTGTCCATTGTAAAGGTACATAGTCGCCGCACAGATGCGCCGAACCCTGCCTCTGAGCATCAAAGCAGCGGCGGCGCTGTCCACACCGCCGCTAAGCCCCACTGTTACGGTTTTTTCATATAAATTGCGTTGTCCGCAGACATCCGCACAATCACTAAATTGCATCAAAAAGTTCCGTAAAAAATTCTGCCGAAATTTCGCTTTGCGGCCATGCATTTATCTCTTTATCATTCCCTTTTGTTTAAGTGACGCTTCATAGAGTATTACTGTCCCGGCAATACCTACATTCAGGGAATCGCAGTCGCCGAACATCGGTATGCCTATCTTTGCCGGCATACCATCCGCCCGCCGCGAAGCAAAGCCGTACTTGCCGCCGCATTCGTAATAATCCGCACTGATTCCGTAACGCTCGCTGCCGAGCACTACTGCGACCCTTCCGCAATAGTCCTCCTCGTAATAATTTTTGTGAGCGTCAGTGTCGGCAAGCAGCAGCCTAAATCCATTTTCTGCAAGCCACGACAAAGCCTGTGCCGTTTCGCACTCAACCACCGGCACGCGAAAGCAAGAACCTTGACTGCTCCGTATATACTTTGGATGAGTCAGCCTCGTCTTTTTATTGGTAATTATGACTCCCGAGGCATCTACGCCATCGGCCGAGCGCACCAAGGTGCCGACATTGCCCGGAATCTCGAGTCCGTCGAGCACCAGCACAAGCGAATTGTCCGCCGGTCTAATATCGTCAAGCCCTCGAACGCGATGTTCGCACACCGATATTATGCCTGCGCTGCTGCCGGTTTCGGCAATACTTTCTAAAGTGCGAGCCGATATGATAAGTACCCTTCCCGCGCGCTGAGCGAGCTCAAAGAGCAGATGCTCCGCCTCCGGAGATCTGACTTCATCCGGGCATACGAGCAAAAAATCCACATCAAGATCGTGCCTGATGACAAGCTGATTAAGCCATATCCCCTCGGCTATTATCTGCCGGATAGCGCTGCCCTTTTTATTAGCAGCTATCGCAGCCACCTTGCGCACTTCGGGAGACTTTGCGCCCGCATATGCCAGCTTTTCAAAAAAACGCGCCTTTAGAAGCTGTTCCAAATTATTTGTAATCTCTGCCATAATCCACGCACATATTATATAAAATGTTGGCTGAGTTGGCAAAGATAAAAACGGGGTTATATCGACAGGGCAGGTAATATTGTAGAGGCCCGAAAATGTATGATAGTATATACAATACAAGTATGGAGAATTAGATGGCGATAGAAGAAATTATCCGCGGCGAATCGAAAAATGTCGAGTTATTTTCAGTTTTCCAAAACTCAGTGCGCGGTCTTTAAGGGGACTGAGCGTGTGACCTTTCCGGATAAGAGGGAATATAGCGGACCGATCTATGAACAAATTGAAGAATCAATAAACTTTGTTCTGCACAGTATTCGTCTTGGTGCAAAATCGATGGACTTGTTAGAAAAGAAGCATACGAACTCCCTGTGGAAGCAATCAGAGAAATGAAAGTCTGATTCCGCACGCAGTTAACGGCTGCAAACGCGCACAAGACCTTTCGGCTGCAAACACGAAAAAGGCACGGCGATATTAAAATTAAGGAGACAAAGATGAAAAATATAATCATACGAAATGCAGTAATTGCAGACCGCGAACGCATCCGTCCGCTGCAACGGGAAATTGCGGAGCTGCATTTTAGCAACAGACCAGATTTATTCAAAGAAACAGCGCGTTTTTTCACAGAAGAAGCATTTGCAGAAAGGATAAACGATCCGAAGCATACCGTCCTGATCGCAGAAGCCGACGACGGAATTGTGGCAGGCTATGCCTTTGCTTGGGTGATTTCTCAGAGAAACCATCCTGTTTACTCCGATTTCGACTGCTTCTACATCGAAGATTTATGTGTCTTAGAATCTCATCAAAAAATGGGGATAGGCAAAAAATTAATAGAGCGCTGCCGGCAGATAGCCGAAGAGAAAAATTGCAAAATGATCGATTTCGGCGTGTGGAGTTTTAATAAAAACGCCATTTCCTTTTTTGAAAGCCTCGGATTTACCGAGCGCGTCCGCAAAATGGAATACATGCTGCAGAAATAGGACTTGAAACTATTATTGTGATATAATGTAGTGTCTGCATTTTGCGCAGGCAGGCTCGCAATCTTTTTGTCCTCGCTTCAAGTTTGTTCGCAGCGGGATTATATCTGGATGCGGAGTCCGAATCTAAGGAGGAATTATGCTGAAAGGCAATCTGCTCGTAGCACAGGGAGGCGGCCCCACCGCAGTAATAAATCAATCGCTGGCGGGAATCATACTCGAAGCGATAAAGTGCGACAATATTGAAAATATCTATGGTTCACTGCGAGGAGTCGAGGGCATAGCAAACAACGATCTCGTACTGCTGTCCGGTCTCAGCGAGGCGCATATCAACGATGTCGCCGCCACACCCGGCAGCGCGCTTTTCTCGACAAGGGTCAAACCCGACGCCGAATACTGCAGGAAAATGTTCGAAAACATCAAAAAGCGAAATATCCGATATTTTTTCTATATCGGCGGCAACGATTCATCAGATACGGTCAGGATAGTCTCTGAGCACGCCAAAAATGACGGATACCGGCTCAGGGCGGTACATATTCCAAAAACCATAGACAACGACCTCGTTATAAACGACCATACTCCGGGATTCGGAAGCGCCGCCCGGTTTGTGGCTTCTGCGTTTGCCGGGGTAGACTTTGACAATCGCTCGCTCGGCGGCGTCTACATAGGTGTCGTAATGGGAAGGCACGCGGGGTTTTTGACTGCCGCCGCCGCACTCGGCAGAGCCGATTCCGAAGCGGGACCGCACCTGATCTATCTGCCCGAAAGGACATTTGACATAGAAAAATTTTCAAAAGATGTAGAATCGGTCTACAAAAGGCACGGGCGCTGCGTCGTAGCCGTTTCCGAGGGCATTTCAGACAATGCGGGCACACCGATAGTCACAAAGCTTATGCAGGACGTAGAGCGCGACGCGCACGGAAACGTTCAGCTTTCAGGCACAGGCGCCCTCGGCGACCTGCTTGCCGAAGAAATAAAGGCAAAAACCGGTATTAAAAGAGTGCGTGCGGATACACTCGGATACCTGCAGAGGTCATTCCTTGGAGTGACATCAGAGACAGATGCAGCGGAGGCGCGCCAAGCCGGAGAATTCGGTGTCAAACAGGCCATGGTCGACAGCAGTTCCGACGATTTCTCCGTAGTAATGCTTCGAAACGCCGGCAGCACATACAGCGTGCGCTTCGAAACGAGGCCGCTGACTGATATAGCTGCAAAGACAAAGCTTATGGACGATTCATTCATAAATCCCGAAGGAAATAATGTCACTCAAAAATTCATAGACTATGCCTTTCCGCTCATTGGAGATTTTAAAAAGGGCACAGCGCTTACCGCCAAAAAGGAGGAATAATGAGAGTTTTCGTCGGAATGAGCCTCGACATCGACAAGGTCGCGGGGGCGCTTTTCGATGTCTATGGCAAGAAACTTGACACAATAGAGATCGAACGCAGGCAAAATCTGGATCTTGAGGATTTCTACGACGAAGCGATTGCAGTCGTAGAAAAGTTTGCGAGCACCGAAATATTCGAACTACAAGCTATCGGACTCGCCATCAACGAGGATGAATTCAATGCTGACGAACTTGAAAAACTCCCGATCGTTACAAGACTGCGCGCGAAATTCAACTGCGGCATCATAGTAAATACAAAAACCAACTGTTCAATCTTCGGCGTATATAAAAACGCCGAGATTTTCGACAAAAATGTAATAAGTATGTTTGTAGGTGACGAAGCCGGAGGCGCTCTCATAGTAGACGGAAAGCTCTTCTCAAACAGGACGGATATCGCAAACCTCGGACATATGGTGGTCGTTCACGATGGCGCACCATGCAAATGTGGGAACTATGGCTGTCTTGAGGCATACGCTTCAAAACACGCCATACAGCAGTACATAGCGCAACAGCACAAAAAAGGCAGACTGTCCATGGTCGGCGAATCCGCAGCCCGAAAACGCCCAATGATGATGAAGAGCATCGGCAGCGCTTACATCAAAGGCGACGCAGTTACCATAGAAGCCGTCGACCGGGCTCTGGGTTACATTGCTCTTGCATTTTGCAACGCTCTCAATACACTGCGCCCCGAAGCCGCAGTTTTCGGCGGAGAATTGTTTTCCATTTTCGGCGAAGAAGCTCTCATAAAAATAAAGCAATACGCACTTATGTACAGCAATGTCAAGCTCGTCGGCGACACAAAATTCCAATTGTCAAATATTGGCGCTTTAAGCGCTATCTACGGTGCATACCAGTTAGCACTGAGCGCAGATATCGGCTGCATATAGTGGAGTAGATTAAATGAGAAAAGGCAAATTTCTGGCAATAATAGTACTACTTGCATCAATAATGGTTCTGCTCGCATACATAGTTTCCCGGCTCGACTCGCCAATAGCGACGATTTTCGAACCAACATCCCCGACCACCACTCCAACTACAACAACAGCGACGACTGTCGACGAAGAAGCGCTCAAACGCGCGAAGGAAGAAGAACGTCGAAAACTCGAACAGCACATACGAGACAACACAATATACATAGCCGAAGGCGCGCGAATATTCAAAGATACGGAATTATCCGAAGAAATACTTATCGCAGAAGACAAAATGTCTCTTTATTCGCTCGGACTTAAAGACGGGTTTTACGAAGTCAAAAAAGACTATTATGATACCGAAGTGCTCGGCTATATTTCAGAGAGCTTTGTACATCTGTCACCAATGGATTTTATCGAGCTTCCGGAAGAGGACTGCGAATACGAACACGTCCGCTCGATACCGAATTTCCAAGAAAATCCGCGCATAAAGGTTCGCGGCGTATATGTTACGATTCCGACATTTCTCGGCTCTGAATACAAAAATATTGTTGAACTGATCAATTCGACAGACCTTAACGCCATCGTCGTAGATATAAAGGATGACAGCGAACAGCTGCTTTTTACATCGGACTCTGCGTCCGAGTATAATCCCGCTGCGAATAAACTTGCAAACGCAGACAAAAAAGATATCGAACCGCTCATAAAACTTGCAAAAGACAAAGGAATCTACCTCATAGCACGAATAGTCACTTTCAAATCGCCTATTTACTCAAAAGAAAATCGAGAAGGAATAATAACCTACGCTGGTACAAACACGCCTTTTACCGAAGACGGCATACTCCTCTGGACATCTCCAATGGACAAAAATCTCTGGGAATACAACATCGGTCTTGCCGAAGAGGCAATCGATCTCGGATTTAACGAAATTCAGTTCGATTATGTCAGATTCCCTACAGTTCCGTTATCTCAGGAATTTTTCTATAAAGATCTCGGAGATCACTCCAAGACCTATGCGATTCAAAGCTTCCTGAAATATGCTCACGAGCGCGTCAATGCAAAAAAAGCCTATCTGGCAGCCGATATTTTTGGCTGGGCCGCAACCGCGCTGGACGATGTCGGCATCGGTCACCACTGGGAGGCACTCACCAATGTCGTAGACTATATGTGCCCGATGGTTTATCCAAGCCATTACGGCCCGGGAAATTTTGGAATACCGGCGCCCGACCTCGAACCTTACCGAACAATAGATTTTGCAATAAAGGACTGTATATCGAGAAACAGCAATGTCTTGGAACCGGCAATACTTCGACCATGGATTCAGTATTTTACGGCAAGCTACCTTGGAACATACGGAGTAGATTATATTGCATACGGACGAGAGGAAGTTCAGGCACAGATACAAGCGCTCGCGGATAACGGCATAGATGAATACTTGCTCTGGAATCCTCACAACGCCTACGAATACGATGTCGTCAAATAGGCAGCGCATATTTTGAAAAAGCTGCATAATATAGTATAATAATCATTTGGTGAAACTATGAAAGAGATTGCAAGAAAATTAGTTGAAATAGGAGCTGTCAAGCTTACAACTCCGGACAAACTGTTCACATGGGTTTCAGGGATAAAGTCGCCCATTTACTGTGACAACCGCCTTATAATTTCATACCCGGAAGTCCGCGGATTGGTCGCGTCAAAATTTGCAGAAGAGATCAAAAAAAGATTCGGGGATGTTGAAATCATCGCGGGCACTGCCACAGCCGGAATTCCGCACGCAGCTTGGGTCGCGGATATTCTCGGTCTACCGATGGTCTATGTTAGATCCGCGTCTAAGGATCACGGTACAAAAAAACTCGTAGAGGGCGTCTTGCCTGCCGGAGCAAAGGTTGTGCTTATCGAAGACCTGCTCTCGACCGGAAAAAGCTCTGTCTCCGCTGTCAATGCACTGATCGGAGAAGGCGCGGATGTGCTCGGCTGTCTTGCCATTTTCAGCTACAACTTTGATGTTGCAGCCGAGGCGTTCGCAAATATCGGCATACCGTTTTCTTCGCTCACAGGGTATCACGAAGTATTGGAGATCGGGATAGAAACCGGCTTAATCTCAGGAGAGATCAGAGGACTGCTCCAAAAGTGGAGCGAAAATCCTCATATGTTTGTGTGATGAGCGAAAAAGAAAAAATCAAATCCGGTAATACGCGGAAATTGGCGGCATATCTGCTATTGTTTGCCATGCTCGTAGCTGCGGATCAATGCACAAAGCTGTTAGCAATTCAGTATCTGAAAGGCGCAGCCGCAATTCCAATTATCGAGCCGCTCATAGGGCTCAGTTATGTCGAAAACTCGGGCGCAGCCTGGGGAATGCTCAGCGGTCAAACGCTTATACTTACCATGCTGCCTGTTGTATCGATTTCTGTATTCATATGGTATATGCTGAGTACCATGGATTCAGGCACAGAATTCCTGAGGTGCGGAATAGTTGCAATTGTCAGCGGAGCAACGGGCAATCTCATAGACAGACTGTTCCGCGGCGGTTTCGTAGTAGACTTTCTGGAACTGAGATTTATCAGTTTCCCTGTTTTCAATATAGCTGATTTATGTGTTACGGCAGGTGCAATACTTTTAGCAATACACCTGCTGTTTTTTGAGGGGAGGAAAAATGAATAAAAAGTACATTATAACATTTTTGTCAGCATTTGGTTTAACCCTGCTGCTGCTCATGGGCGTTTTTTACGGGGCGGGCCTTTTTTCTGACGGCGATACAGCGCTCCCGATACATACCACTACTACAGGCAACAGCAGCGATATCGAAACCACCACAGCTCCCACAGAAGACGAAAAAGGCGACAAGGTCATAAATGTCCTCGCGTTCGGTCTTAATGACGGGCTTGCAGATACCATAGTCCTTTTCAGCTATAACTACGGCACAAACGCACTCAGAGTCCTCAGCATTCCGCGCGACACATACTTTGAAGTCGAAGGCTACAACGAGCTTTGGCAGCACAAAATCAACTCGGTCTACACATATCGCGAAGACGGCGGCGAGCTCGGCATGAAGACACAGATCTCCAAGCTCCTCGAAATTCCTGTACACTACTATGTAAAAGTCGAATTCAGTTCAGTCATCGCAATAGTAGATTCGCTCGGCGGATATGACGTATATCTGCCCTATCCTATGTACTATGATGACCCGACAGATTACCCTCCGCTGCACATCGCACTGGATGCGGGCTGGCACCATTTGGACGGACTCGAAACCCTCAAATATCTAAGGTTCCGCAAAAGCAACGACGGAACCATCGCCGAGGGAGATGTTCAGCGCATCGAAAGACAGAAAGAATTTATAAAAGCGATGATAGATAAAGCGCTCGCCAATGACATAGTTCCCGTACTAACTACAATAGTCAAGGGTGAATATGTTACGACAGATATGCCTCTTGAAGAAGTGCTGAAATATGCCGCAAAAATCAAGAATATGCCTATGGACAGAGTCAAATTCTACACTCTCGAGGGCAACCACGATATGTACGGCGGACTGTCTTTCTGGTTTCACGACGACGCCAAGAAAAAAGCTCTTATGAGACTGTTTTACAGCACCGATCCAAACGAAGGCTTCAAAGAAGAAGAGGCGACTTCAGAAGCCGCCGAATAAAAATAATATTAACTCTTGCAAACAAGTTTTACCGGTGACTAATCCGCTGATTTATATACTATTTGCTTTGCGTGCGAACATGCAATCAAGTCCTTTTCAGTTTCCATAAACTGGGGTTTCAGTTCCTCCGAGCATTCAATTTCGAATACTTCCATCTCAGCTTTCATAGAGAGCGAATTGTCCGACTTGTATTTTCTCATTGCGGAAACAGCATTCTTCACCTGTTCGCCAAACTTCAAAATACTTGCATCTTCCTCGCCGGGTACGGTCCAAAGTGTCTTATGGATAGAAATTTCGCCTTCAAAATCCTTAAAGCCTTTCAGATATATGTATTCTGTCTGATGTGGCATATATATTGCATACATTTTGAGCACCGAAAGCAGCGCGTAGTATATCGCGTACTGTGCCGACTTTCTCTCCTCATCGCCATGTACCTCCGGCTGATAAAGCCTCTCTTTGACAATTTCTATATAGTCATCGCATATATCTTTCCAGAACAGATCGTCTATCGCTTTGCGCGCCATCCCTATCTCGTACTGATCGAGCCATTTGCTCGCTTCTCTGAAAGTGCTGTCTGTTCTCTCAATAATCCATCTGTCTATCGGCAAAATTTTCTTTGGAATGTAGCTTTTGTCAAAATCTTCCAGATGAGAAAGCACAAACTTAGAAGAATTCCACAGCTTTGTAATTATTCTTCTTGAAGTGTCCTGCATCTCTTTTTCATCAAAGTATGTATCGGTGCCAAGCCTTGCGTTAGCGGCCCAATAGCGGATTGCGTCCGCTGAATGCGCCTCAATAAGACCCCGAGGAGTCAGAGCGGAATTTCCCTTTGATTTGCTTATTTTTTCCCCCGGTTTTGCGAGAACAAAACCGCAGATCATGGCGTCACGCCAAGGGATATCGCCTGTACTGTAAAGGCTTCTGGTAATAGTATAAAACGCCCATGTCCTGATAATCTCATGCGCCTGGGTTCGCATCGCCATAGGCGCTAATTGCTCCACACCCTTGCTCTTTGCGATCTCGGCATTAAGAAGCGGCGTGATGGACGATGTAGCCCAGGTATCAAATACCGAAGTTTCAGGTAAAAACTCGGAACAGCCGCATTCACATACTCCATTATACGGCGTCTCCAACGGATTGACAGGCAGATCCTCAATTTTAGCAAAATGGACCTTGCCGCAGGCCTTACAATACCACACAGGGAACGGAACCCCAAAATACCTCTGCCTCGATATGCACCAATCCCATTTCAAATTTTCTACCCATGTGACATACCTATTTTTCATAGAAGCTGGATACCAGTTTACCTTTTCGCCCGCCGCAAGAAGTTCCTCTTTCTTGGAGAGAACGTCGATGTACCACTGTCTCGAAGGTATGATCTCGACATCTGTCCCGCAGCGCTCATGAGTCGCCACCATATGTGTAAGCGGTTCAGATTTAAGCAGCAGTCCACGCTCCTCCAAAAGTCTGATAATTTCCTTTCTCGCCTTTTTTACATACATGCCGCCGATAAAAGGAACATCTGCATCTATCATTCCATTTCCGAGCAAGGTTTTCCTGTAAGGCAGCCCATGCTCCCTTACCCACTCTACATCCGTAGTATCTCCAAAGGTGGCGCACATTACAGCGCCCGTTCCCTTGTCTATCGCAGCCTTTTCGTCTGCAATGACAGGCACTTCAAAATCATAAAGCGGCACCTTTACATTTTTTCCGACATAATCCTTGTACCGCAAATCTTCAGGGTTTACAAATACGCAGACTACGCTGTTCAAAAGCTCGGGGCGAGTAGTCGCAATAAGTATATGCCCATCGCCCGAAGCGTGTGCAAAAGGGATAAAATTAAAAGTCGAGTCAGCCTCGTGATTATCGAGCTCCGCCTGCGCGATAGAGGTCTGACATTCTACACACCAGAGAACCGGAGATTCCTTTATATATGCATGGCCTTTTTGAGCTAATTCAATAAAGGATTTTTGAGAAATACGCTGAGATTCCGCACTGACAGTCGTATATACGAGATTCCAATCGCACGAAAACCCCATACTTGACCACAGCGCCTTGAACTCATCCTCGTACTTTGACGTCGTCTCTATGCACTTCTGACAAAACTCGCTGCGAGGAAGATCTTTCGCTTTTATGCCCAGTTCTTTTTCAACAAGACGTTCCGACGGAAGCCCGTTGTCGTCAAATCCAAACGGATAGTACACATTGTAACCGCTCATCCTGCGATAACGCGCTATCATCTCCGCCTGAGTATAACTAAAAATATGTCCGATATGAAGATTTCCGTTAACCGTAGGAGGCGGAGTGTCTATGGAGTATATCTGTCCCCTGTGGCTCGGATCAAAGGCGTAGACTTTATTCTCCTCCCAGTATTTCTGCATCTGTTTCTCGACTTCAAGCCCGTCGTATCTCTTTTCAAATTCCTGCATTTTGCCCCCTATATAATTTATAATCATTTGCATCCGCTATTTGTTACTGCGCTCTGCACCTTTTGAGCTTTTTCGATTATATCCGCCAATTCCTCGATGTATACAGTCTGGTCTGCATCGGAAACCGAAGACGGAGGGTCGATGTGCGCCTCAATGATGAGACCGTCCGCACCGGCGGCCACTGCCGCAAGCGCCATAGACTTTACAAGGTCGCGCCTGCCGGTGGCGTGGCTCGGATCGACTATCACGGGCAGCCCCGTAATCTCGCTGACCACCTTTGCCGACGCAAGGTCGAGCACATTGCGCGTCACATCGCTGAACGAGCGTATACCCCTCTCGCAGAACACGACTTTGTCATGTCCAATGTACTCCGCTGCACCTATCCATTCGTCGACAGTCGCCGAAAATGCCCGCTTTAACAAAACCGGCTTGCCAGTCTTGCCGACAGCCCTTAGCAAAGGATAATTATACATGTTCCGAGAACCGATCTGAATCATGTCGGTACGCGCGGCCACTTCCCCGACGAGCTCGACCGAAACAGCCTCGGTAACTGTGGGAAGACCGCACAGCGCGCCGGCTTCCTTCAAATACTCGAGCGCTTCCAATCCAAGCCCCTGAAACGACGACGGCCGAGTTCGCGGCTTAAACGCCCCTGCGCGAAGCAAGACTGCACCCACAGCCTTGACCCTCTTTGCAATCTCGATCAACAGCCCCCTGTTCTCTATAGAGCACGGTCCTGCAGCAATAACGAGCTCTCCGCCGCCTATTGCAAGTGTTTTATGTTCGCCACCCGATGTATAATCTATCTCTACTATTTTTTTCATTATTTCTATTTTATCGTTACTTTCTAAGAAGCCCAAACCCGCCGAGCAATGGCTTGGTATCAGAGATTGTAATTACTGCATTTTCTTCGTTGCTGCGTATTGTAGTAACGCACTCCCGTATCTTTGCACGCGGGATATACATTACGAGCAGCTCGCGCGGATGATTTTTTCCCTGCGCCTTGATCTGAGTTACCGCAAACCCGGCAGTTCTAAGCGCCTCAGCAACCCTCATGCTGTCTTTTTCCATAAGTATTACCTTAATCTCGCTCAGCCCTATCGCAAGCTTCTCTTCGATATAGCTTCCGACATAGTTGCCGAGCGCAAAACCGATTGCGTATGCAAGCGTTCTGAGCGGATACTGAGTAATGTTTGTAAGTACATTTCCTATGAGAAGGCACCAGATTACAATTTCGATAAATGCCAGAATAGTGCCGAGCTTGCGTTCGCCTTTCGCTATCATCACTATTCTGAGCGTGCCGAAAGATACCTCTACTACCTTTGCAATAATTATCACAAAAAAGAACAATATTTCATTCCAGTCCATTCTGCTCCCTCCATTCCAACGCTGTACTGATTTTTAATTATAACACAAGTAGCAGCCATTGGAATTACATTTTGTGATATAATTTTAGCGGAGGAAGTATGCGAAAAAAAATAGCTGTCATTTTCACCGGCGGCACTATCTCGATGAAGGTCGACGAGCGCCTTGCCGCTGCAATACCTGCGCTGTCCGGTTCAGAAATAATGTCGATGGTAACTAATATAGATACTCTTGCAGATGTAGAGGAGATTACATTCGGTTCTTTTCCCGGACCGCATATGACACCGCAAATGATACTCGACCTTGCAAGGCTTACGCGGCGCACTCTCGATAGGAATGATATAGACGGGGTCGTTATAACGCACGGCACGGACACCCTCGAAGAAACCGCTTACTTTCTCGATCTCTCAATCGACAACGAAAAGCCTGTAGTATTTGTCGCGGCGATGCGAAACAACTCCGAGCTCGGAAACGATGGCCCTGCAAACCTTGCAGCTGCAATATGTACAGCAGCATCAGACGACTCGAAGGGCAAAGGAGCTCTGATCGTGCTTAACAACGAGGTCAACTCCGCAAGAGAGGCTACAAAGACACATACTCTTTCGCTCGACACATTCAAATCACCGGAATTTGGGCCCCTCGGCATAATCGACGGCTCCGAGGTGATATACTACCGCAGTATTGTAGAACACGAAATAATAAGCACCGACAAAGTAGAAGAAAAAGTAATGCTTCTGAAATCCTATGTCGGAATGGATTCGGAGCTGATAAATCACTGCATAGATGCGGGATATAAGGGATTTGTAATCGAGGCGATGGGAAGAGGCAATCTGCCTCCGCAGACGCTCCCCGGAATCAGGCGTGCAGCTGACAGCGGTATTCCCGTAATAATTGTTTCGCGCTGCCCTATGGGACGAGTTCTCGATTCATACGGCTACGAAGGAGGCGGCAGGACTCTAAAAAATGCAGGAGCTATTTTCGGCTTCAACCTTAACGGCCAAAAAGCCCGAATCAAATTGATGCTCGCGCTGGGCAGCGGCGCAAGTCTCGACGACATACGCGCAATGTTTTCATAATTTAGCCTTCCTGCCTGTAATACTCGTGTAATCACTCCACAAAAACTGTCAGAAAAAGCAAACAAACAGCGACCCATGCGGGTCGCCTTTTTTAGATTGTTTTAACTTACTAATGGTCGCCTATACGAGCTCGATCCTGCACATAGGAGCCGAGTCGCCTCTGCGCGGCGCAATTTTGACCATTCTTGTGTATCCACCGTTTCTTTCGGCATACTTAGGAGCGATTTCATCA
This sequence comes from Acidaminobacteraceae bacterium, assembly GCA_041781135.1. GTDB lineage: Bacteria > Bacillota > Clostridia > Peptostreptococcales > Acidaminobacteraceae > JAUMXJ01. Next base: position 36,457 of record JBHAZV010000020.1, on the reverse strand, counting down.
AACAGCTTCTTGACCACAGCTTCCTCTGTGACAAACGAAAGCGCCTGTCTTCTGGAATGAAGATCGCCGCTCTTGCCGAGAGTTATCATTTTCTCGGCAAACTTTCGCATTTCCTTCGCTCTTGTTACCGTTGTTTCGATTTTGCCATTTTTGAGCAGTGAAGTCGTAAGATTCCTGAACATCATTATTCGATGTGAAGATACACGACCTAACTTTCTATACTTTCTCATTTTCTTACCCCTTATTCGTCATCTTTTCTGAGCTCAAGTCCGAGTTCGTCGAGCTTTTTCATTATCTCATCAAGCGATTTTTCCCCAAAGTTACGCACTTTTTTGAGTTCGTTCTTCGTCTTTGACACCAGTACTTCCACGGTGTGGATATTCGCTCTTTTGAGGCAGTTGTAAGCCCTTGGAGAAAGCTCAAGATCGTCGATAGTCGTATCCAGCATTTTCCTCTTGCTGTCATCTTCCTTTTCGACCATAATATCGAATCTCTGTGCCATATCAGAAATTTCGACAAAGAGATTGAGATGCTCTATCAGAATCTTCGCTCCAACAGAAGCCGCCTCATCCGGAAGAATAGTGCCATTGGTCCATATCTCTAAGAACAGCTTATCATAGTCTGTAACCTTGCCAACTCTCGTTTTTTCAACCGTAAAATTCACTTTTTCCACCGGCGTATAAATAGAGTCGACCGGCAGCCAGCCAAGCGGCGCTTCCGGATCCTTGTTATTCTCGGCAGGAACATATCCTCTGCCCCTGCTGAGAACAATTTCCATATTCAGCGATCCTCCATCTTCTATTGTGCATATATGCATATCGGTGTTAAGGATCTCGACATCTCCCTCTGCGATAATATCGCCGGCAGTTACTTCGCCCGGAGTATCGACATCGATTCTAAGGAGCTTAGTCATCTCGTCCGAATGAATCTTTGCATGGAGATTCTTAAGATTAAGGATCAACTCGACCACATCTTCTTTTACGCCGTCAACAGTGGTAAATTCGTGAAGTACATCGCGAATTCTTACTGATTTTACTGCAAAACCAGGAAGTGACGAAAGCAAAACCCTCCTAAGGCTGTTTCCCAGAGTTATTCCGTAGCCTCTCTCAAGCGGCTCGACGACAAATTTTCCATACCTGCCGTCCGCAGATAATTCCAAGGTCTTTATGGTTGGTTTTTCTATTTCTATCATAAATCCTCCTCGGATTATTACTTCGAGTAAAACTCCACAATAAGACGTTCTTCTAATTCAAAGTCGAGTAATTCTCTGATTGGATTTTCCACGACAGTTCCCTTCATCGCTTCAGGATCTATGCTGAGCCATCTGACGACACCCACCGATTTTGCCGCAAGATTTTCTTTCATGCGCGGATGGTTGCGGGAAGCTTCTTTGACTTCTATAACATCGCCCGGTTTAAGGCACATTGAAGGAACATCATGCGCCGCGCCGTTCAGAAGGAAATGTCCGTGAACTACCATCTGCCTTGCCTCGCGCCTTGTAGACGCAAATCCAAGTCTGTACACGATATTGTCCATTCTGAGCTCAAGCAGCCTTGCAAGGTTTTCACCTGTCTGTCCCGGCAATTTTGAAGCTCTGTCAAAAAACGCTCGGAACTGCTTTTCCGGCATGCCGTAGAAGAATTTTGCCTTCTGTTTTTCACGAAGCTGCGTGCCGTATTCGCTCAGCTTCTTCTGTCTTTTATCTTTACGCCTGTTTGATTCCTTGAACACGCCGACAGCTTCGGGTGCAAGTCCAAGAGAAGCGCATCTCTTGAGTACAGGTCCTCTATATCTTGCCATTTCTATCCTCCAAACTAATTTCTTCTTCTCTTAGGTGGCCTGCAGCCATTGTGTGGGATAGGCGTGACATCCGCGATAGCCGTAATATCGAGACCTGCTGTATTGAGGGATCTGATAGCCGATTCGCGTCCTGAACCCGGACCTTTTACAAATACTGCAACCGATTTTAAGCCATGCTCCATCGCTGCCTTTGCCGCTGTCTCAGCAGTCTGCTGCGCAGCGTAAGGCGTCGATTTTTTAGAACCCTTAAAGCCGAGCGCGCCGGCGCTTGACCAAGCGACCGCATTGCCTTCGTTATCGGTGATAGTGACGATTGTGTTATTAAAAGTGGCTTGAATATGCGCCTGACCGCGATCAATATTTTTTCTTTCGCGTCTTTTCCTGATTTTTCTACCTTTTTTAGCTGCTGCCATATCCTACCCCTTATTTTTTTGCCTTCTTGCGGCTAACTGTCTTTTTAGGGCCCTTTCTGGTCCTTGCGTTTGTCTTGGTTTTTTGTCCTCTTACAGGCAGACCTTTTCTGTGTCTGATACCTCTGTAACAGCCAATATCTTTCAGACGCTTAATATTCATAGCGATTTCACGTCTGAGGTCGCCCTCCACCATGAGCTTGCTTTCTATAAGCTGTCTGATTTTGCTGATCTCGTCTTCAGTGAGATCCTTAACCCTTGTATCCTCACTGATGCCTGCCTCTTTCAGAAGTTTTTCAGATGTAGTACGGCCGATACCAAAAATATAGGTAAGTCCGACTACAACCCTCTTATCTCTCGGCAGGTCTACACCCGCGATTCTTGCCATTAAATGACACCTCCCATTTTGTAAGTGGTAAACAATCTAAAGATTATCAGCCGCGCTTTATTTTGTTTAACCTTGTGTTTGCTTGTGCTTAGGGTTTTCACAGATTATCATAACCTTTCCGTGTCTTTTGATAACCTTGCATTTTTCGCACATTGGTTTTACCGATGGTCTTACTTTCATGAAACCCTCCTTAATTCTTTTCTCGCCATGTGATCCTGCCTCTTGTAAGATCGTACGGCGACAACTCTAATGTAACCTTATCTCCCGGAAGTATTCTGATAAAATTCATTCTCAGCTTCCCGGAAATATGGGAAAGTACTATATGTCCATTGTCGAGCTGAACTTTGAACATCGCATTGGGCAGCGTCTCTACAACAATGCCTTCAAGCTCTATTGTATCACCTTTAGCCAATTATTACACCTCCGAGATAATCCTTTATGAAACTATTTGATAATTCGCCGCCGTAAACTTCCTGTGTAGACTGCAGATGCCTCAGCTTCTTTTTTTTGGGTTTTTCCACCTTGCGAAGCCCCCCATCCGCCACGAGCGCATATTCATCACTCTCCATTTCGACCACGATCAGCTTTTTACCCTTGTCTCTGCCTGCCTTGGATATCACGACCGAGCCCACTCTAATCATTGCCCTGTCCTGCTTCCATAAGCTCATCCTCTGTCAGAGTGAGCACCTCCGGCTCGCCTTCAGTTATGATTACCGTGTTTTCATAATGTGCCGCAAGCTTGCCATCTAAGGTGACAACCGTCCACTTGTCATCGAGGATTCTATTTTCGTGCGTCCCTTGAGTTATCATCGGCTCTATCGCTATCGCCATCCCGGCTGCAAGCCTCGGGCCCCTTCCTGCCGAACCATAGTTCGGAACTGCCGGGTCCTCGTGCAATGCTCTGCCTATGCCGTGACCTGTAAAATTTCTGAGCACGCCATACCCCGCATTTTCGCAGTAAGTCTGCACAGCGTTTGATATATCGCCTATGCGCTTGCCGACTACGCAGTGCTTAAGCCCCTCAAAGAACGATTGCCTCGTAACCTCGATCAGTCTTTTTGCCTCTTCCGATATACTGCCGACCGCATGAGTCCTCGCAGCATCGGAGTGAAATCCATCCAAAATAACGCCTATATCCACGCTGATTATGTCGCCTTCTTTCAATCTTCTGCCACTCGGTATCCCATGTATGACCTCCTCGTTTACAGAAGCGTTTATAGTCGCCGGGTATCCGTACAGACCCAAAAATGACGGGCGCCCTCCTCCTTCGACGATCGTGTTGTACGCTATCTCGTCGAGTTCCTTTGTCGTAATGCCGGGACGCACATTTTCGGCTACTTTCTCATGCACTTTTGCCAACAGCCTTCCGGCAGCTCGCATCTTTGCTATTTCGGATTCATTTTTTATATATATCATTCAGCTTTTGGATTATCTCATCCCGCACCTCTGATACGGGAGCATTTCCGCATACAGTATGCACTATTCCGCGATCCTTGTAAAACTGCACGAGCATGCTCGTCATTTTTTCATAGACCTCTATGCGGTTTTTGACCGTCTGCTCTTCGTCATCCGCCCTGTGCACCAGCTCTGTGCCGCAATTCTGACACTGAGATCCGCGATTGGACGGATTATTCTTTATGTGGTACGACGCTGAGCATTTTGGGCACACTCGCCTGCCCACCGCCCTCGATATAAGCTCCTCCCGGTCAACATTGATCTCTATGACAGCATCTACTGCACTACCGCCGAGAAGTTCATCAAGTTTTATCGCCTGCTCATGCGTTCTCGGAAATCCGTCTAACAGAAACCCACCGCTGCAGTCAGGCTGCTTCAACCTATCTGCGACCATCGCGTTTACAAGCGTATCGGGAACCAGATTACCTGCATCCATATACTGCTTTGCCTGGTGGCCGAGCTCAGTACCCTCCCGAATATTCTGCCGGAGTATATCTCCGGTGGATATATGCGGGATACGGTACTTTTCGGTTATGTAAGCCGCCTGCGTGCCCTTGCCCGAACTTGGCGGCCCAAGTAAAATTATATTCATATCAATCTAAGAAGCCCTCGTAATGCCTCATCATCATCTGCGCCTCAATCTGCTTCATAGTCTCAAGAGCTACAGACACAAGAATCAGCAGCGATGTGCCGCCAAAACCGAGACTCATCTGTGGGAATACTATTCCAAGAATATTTGGAATAAGCGCGACTACAGCAAGGAATATGGCACCTGCGAAAGAAATTCTGCCGACAGTCTTTGACAGGAAATCAGATGTAGGCTTGCCCGGTCTTATGCCGGGAACAAATCCGCCATTAGATTTGAGCCTGTCCGCAATTTCGACAGGATTGAATGTGACGCTTGTATAAAAGTATGTAAAACCGATTATCAGCAGCACATACACAATATTATACGCTATGGAAGTTGCGCCAAAATAGTTGTTTATAAAATTGCTGAATCCGGAGCCCGGAAAAAAACTTGCTATTGTCATAGGCACCATCAATATTGAGACGGCAAAGATTATCGGAATAACGCCCGCCTGATTGACTTTGAGCGGAATATGAGTAGAGTTCCCGCCGTAAACCCTTCTTCCAACGACCTTCTTAGCATGCTGTACAGGGATTTTTCGAGTGCCCTGCTGTATAAACACTATTCCGGCAATTACCGCTACCGCGACTAAAATAAACGCTATAACGGCAAATATGCTGACAACGCCTTCCTTAACCTTGAGAGTTGTACTGAGAATTGACTCCGGAATAGACGCCACAATACCCGCGAAGATGAACAGCGATATGCCGTTCCCGATGCCTTTTTCAGTGATCTTCTCTCCGAGGTACATCATTACCGCCGTACCCGCAGTAAGCGTAATCACTGCGACAAACACCGAAGCGAAGTCGTATGAAGTGAAAACACCTCTAAAGATACCGATGCTGAAGCCAATGCCCTGAATCACGGCAAGCACTATGGTGAGATACCTTGTATACTGAGCAATCTTCTTCCTGCCAACTTCGCCCTCGCGCGCAAGCGCCTCAAGCGACGGAATCGCCATCTGGAGCAAATTGAGAACAATAGACGCAGTGATGTACGGCCCGATACCGAGCGCAAAGAGCGTAAAGCTCCTAAAGTTACCACCGCTCATGAGATTGAACAGACCCAGAAACCCTTCCTGATTTGCAGAAAACAACTGATTAAGATACTCTGTGTTTATGCCCGGCACTGGGATCGCCGAACCGAATCTGTAAATCAGCACCATCAGCAGAGTGTAAAGGATGCGTTTTCTGATATCCGTTATTCTCCAAGCCTTGCTAAGTGTCGAAAACATCAGATCACCTCTGAGCTTCCACCAGCCGCCTGGATTTTATCGACAGCAGCCTGAGTGAATTTGTTTGCTTTGATATTCAGCTTCTTCTCAAGCTCGCCGCCTGCAAGGATTTTTACTCCATAGCCCGTTTTTTTAATAAGTCCGCTTTCTAAAAGCAGTTCAGGTGTTACATTTGTTCCGTCTTCGAATCTATTGAGATCGCCGAGGTTCACAATCGCCCAATCTTTCTTGAAGTAGTTTTTGAATCCTCTCTTTGGTATCCTTCTGAAAAGCGGCATCTGTCCGCCTTCGAATCCAGGTCTTACCCCTCCGCCTGAGCGAGAATTCTGTCCGTTCATACCCCTGCCGGCAGTTGTGCCAAGTCCGGAACCGGTACCTCTACCGACTCTCTTCTTTGACTTTGACTGCCCCTGAGCAGGTCTTAAATCATGTAATCTCACATAACCTCCTACTACTCTACAATTTTCACTAAATGGCTAACCTTTTCAATCATGCCTCGCATCTGGGGGTTATCCGGTTTTTCTACTATCTGTCCGATTTTTCTAAGTCCGAGCGCCTCCATTGTCCTTCTCTGTATCGGCAATGTTCCAATCGTACTCTTAACCTGCTTTACTTTAATTGTAGCCATTAACGCCTCCTACCCAGGATAATATCTTCCTTGCTGAGGCCTCTGAGCTTGCTGACTTTTTCGATCGTAGTGAGCTTCATAAGACCGTCCACAGTAGCGTTTACCATGTTGCGGCTGTTATTGCTGCCGATCGACTTTGCTCTAACGTCTCTGACCCCCGCGAGTTCAAGAACCGCTCTTACAGGTCCTCCGGCAATAACTCCGGTACCTTCCTTTGCGGTCATGATCCTCACTCTTCCCGAACCAAACATTCCCTCTACATTGTGAGGAACACTTGTACCGACTCTCGGGATGAACATCAGATGTCTTTTTGCATTTTCTACTGCCTTTGAAATAGCTTCAGGAACTTCCTTAGCCTTTCCTGTTCCAATTCCAACATGACCATCGCCATCGCCCACAACGACGAGTGCGGCAAAACGGAAATTCCTGCCGCCCTTAACGACCTTGGTGACTCGCTTAATGCTTATAACTCGTTCTGTCAGTTCGAGTTTGCTCGGATCTATAATTTGTCTGGTCATCTATCCTCCTTAGAAATTTAAGCCCGCAGCTCTTGCTCCATCAGCAAGTTCTTTCACTTTGCCGTGATAGAGGTATCCGCCCCTGTCGAACACTACATTCTCTACGCCCTTTTCGACAGCGCGCTTTCCTATCGCTTCGCCGACAACCTTTGCAGCAGCCTTGTTGCCTGTGTTTTCAAGGCCTTTCTTCAATTCCGGTTCCAATGTAGAAGCAGCTGCGAGAGTTCTTCCACTTTCGTCATCTATAATCTGCGCAAAAATATTTCTGTTGGATTTGAAGACATTTAGCCTCGGCCTTTCAGCAGTACCATGAATCTTTTTGCGCACTCTCGTCTGACGAGCTTTCCTATTTATTATTCTGGAAGCCATACACTACTCCTTTACTTTTTCTTACCTGTCTTTCCTTCTTTGCGGATGATTCTTTCATTCGCATATCTTATGCCCTTGCCCTTATAAGGTTCAGGCTTTCTCCACGCTCTGATCTCCGCAGTATAGTTGCCGACCTGCTGTTTATTTATGCCCTTTACGATAATTTCTTCAGCAGTAGGAACTTCGGTGGTGATTCCTTCCGGATCGTCCATATTGACAGGATGCGAGAATCCAAGCTGCAAATTGAGCGTCTTTCCGGATTTGGAAGCTTTGTACCCGGTACCTTCGATACGCAGACGCTTCTCGTAGCCCTTTGTCACTCCCTCAACCATATTGTTTATAAGAGATCTTGAAAGTCCGTGAAGCGCCCTCACCCTCTTGTTGTCGTTTGGTCTCTCGACTGTAAGTACGCCATCTTCGATCTTAACTAAAATGTCTTTGTCGATCTTTTCAGAAAGCTCGCCAAGCGGACCCTTTACTGTTACTACATTCTCCGGAGAAATCCTGATCTCTACTCCAGCAGGAACGTTTATAGGTGCTTTTCCTATTCTTGACATCTTTCCTCCTAATTACCAAACGTAGCAGATGACTTCGCCGCCAACGCCGAGTTTTCTCGCCTGCTTGTCAGTCAGTATTCCGTTTGATGTAGAGATTATCGCCATTCCAAGCCCGCCCAGTACTTTAGGAATGTCCGCTTTCTGTGCATACACCCTAAGTCCCGGTTTTGAGATCCTCTTGAGTCCGGTGATTACTCTCTCTTTGTCATTGCTATATTTGAGCTCTATTTTTATTATTCCCTGTTTTCCATCTTCTTCAATTTCGTAACTACCGATGTAGCCCTCTTCCTGAAGGATTTCAACAATCTTCTTCTTCACATTTGATGCAGGAACGTTTACAGTCGGCTGTTTAGCCATGTTCGCGTTTCTGATGCGAGTAAGTAGATCAGCGATTGGATCTGATATTGCCATAAATTCCTCCTCTACCAGCTTGCTTTTCTAACACCAGGGATCTGTCCCTTGTATGCGAGTTCTCTGAAGCAAATTCTGCATACGCCGTATTTTCTCAGGTACGCATGTGGTCTGCCACAAATCCTGCATCTACTGTATTCTCTTGTTGAGAACTTAGCTTTTCTTTGCTGTCTCACTTTTTGACTTGTTTTTGCCACATTTACCTCCTATCTCGCAAAAGGCATTCCCATCAGCCTCAGGAGTTCCTTAGCTTCTTCGTCGCTCTTTGCAGTGGTCACGAAAGTAATATCCATTCCTCTGACCACTTCTATTCTCTCGACGTTGATCTCAGGAAAAATCAGCTGCTCTTTTATACCCATTGTGTAATTGCCTCTGCCGTCAAACGAATTTCCGTTTACGCCTCTGAAGTCTCTAACCCTCGGAAGAGCTATCGAAACGAGCCTGTCGAAGAATTCGTACATCTGATCGCCTCTCAGCGTGACCTTCGCGCCGACCGACATACCCTGACGCACCTTGAAGTTCGCAACAGATTTCTTTGCTTTTGTTATGATAGGAGCCTGTCCTGTTATGAGGGCGAGCTCTTCGGTAGCGGCTTTGACTATCTTAGGATTGTCCTTGCCATCGCCAAGTCCCATGTTGACAACAATCTTCTCAAGTTTTGGAATTTGCATCACATTTTTATATCCAAACTTTTCCATGAGAGATTTAGCAACTTCGTTGTTGTATTTATCTCTAAATCTTGCCATTTTTCCCCCAATTATTCGAGCACTTCGCCAGTCTTCTTGCTGACTCTGACTTTCTTGCCGTCAGCGAGCACCTTGTGACCGATGCGAGTACCCGCTTTTGCTTTCGGGTCATAGAGCTGGACATTCGAAACATGAATAGGCGCTTCCTTATGCACTATTCCGCCCTGCTGAACTTTCATTGAAGGTTTCTGGTGTTTTGTCACCATTCGCACATTTTCAACTACAACCCTCTGATTTTTGTTGTCTACGCTGAGAACCTTGCCTTTTTTGCCCTTATCATTACCAGCAATTACTATTACTGTGTCATCTTTCTTAATATGCACACTGTCCTCCTTATAGTACCTCAGGTGCAAGCGAGACTATCTTCATGAACTTCTTGTCTCGAAGCTCTCTTGCAACAGGGCCAAAAATACGCGTTCCAACAGGTGAGAGATCATCCTTTATTATTACAGCTGCGTTTTCGTCAAACTTTATATAACTTCCGTCATTTCGTCTGATACCCTTAACGCTCCTGACTATAACACATTTAACTACGTCACCCTTCTTTACAACACCGCCGGTCGTCGCATCTTTGACCGAAGCAATAACTATATCGCCGATGTTAGCATACTTTCTATGAGTTCCGCCAAGCACGTGGAAGCACGCCAATTCTTTTGCGCCCGAATTATCTGCAACTCTGAGGCGGGTTTCGTTCTGTATCATTTCTCCTCCTTGCTACTTAGCTTTTTCGATAATTTCTACAAGTCTCCAGTGCTTGCCCTTGCTAAGAGGTCTTGTTTCCATTATCCTCACCTTGTCGCCTACACCGCACTGATTCTGTTCGTCGTGAGCCTTGTATTTCTTAGTTCTCTTAACGCGCTTTCCGTAGAGCGGATGCATAACGAAATCTTCGGTAGAGACTACGATCGTCTTGTCCATGGCATCGCTTGTAACGAAACCGATACGGACTTTTCTTCTTCCTCTTTCCATTACTTACCTCCCTCTTTCTGCTTGATGATTGTGTTCACCCTTGCAATATCGCGTTTGACGCTTCTGATTTTCATCGGGTTTTCGAGCTGCCCGCCTACAAGCTGGAATCTGAGATTGAAAAGCTCGCTCTTGAGCTCTATCATCTTTTCGTTAAGTTCCGCCGCAGTCATATCCCTTAGCTTATCTGCCTTCAAACTACTCACCACCCTTTTCGTTGTTCTTTACAACAACCTTGCACTTTACCGGAAGCTTATTCGCAGCGAGTCTCATCGCTTCTCTCGCAAGCTCTTCATTAACCCCCGAAAGTTCGAACATCACTCTGCCGGGTTTTACTACTGCTACCCAGTACTCAGGAGCACCCTTACCGGCACCCATTCGTGTTTCGGCAGGCTTCTTTGTTACCGGTTTATGAGGGAAGATTTTAATCCAAACCTTACCGCCCCTCTTTATTCTTCTATTTATTGCAATACGCGCAGCCTCTATCTGATTCGCAGTGATCCAAGAAGGTTCAAGTGCGACAAGGCCGTATTCGCCGTATGTTACTGAATTTCCGTTTTGAGAAGTACCAGTCATCCTTCCTCTGTGGACTCTCCTTCTCTTAACTCTTTTTGGCATCAACATAGCGTCGTTCTCCTCTAATTATTTCTCGGTTTTCTCGGACCTCTGCCCTCAGGGCGTCTGCGCTGCTGTCTTCTGTCGACCGCTTTGCGAACTTCCTTTCTGAGCAGACCCCTGTCTTCGCCAGCAGTCGGAAGCACTTCGCCCTTGTTGATCCAAACCTTTACGCCTAATTTTCCATATGTAGTATCCGCCTCTGCAAAGCCGTAATCGATATTCGCTCTGAGTGTCGAAAGAGGAACATTGCCCTCCGAATACCATTCGGCTCTCGCAATCTCGGCTCCTCCGAGCCTGCCGGATGTCTGAACCTTGATACCCTGAATCCTGCCTGTCTTCTGAGCTCTGCCGATAACCTGCTTCATCGCCCTTCTGAAAGATATTCTCTTTTCGAGCGAGCTCGCAACGTTTTCAGCCACGAGCTGAGCATCTGTATCTACATCGTCGACTTCTGAGATGTCGAGCTGAACGACCTTACCTGTCATTTTTTCGATCTCTTCTCTGAGAATCTTGATGTTTTCGCCGCCCTTACCGACGACCATACCAGGTCTTGCAGTAAAGATATTCACATTTATCTTGCCGTCGGCGGTCCTGTCGATATAAATCTTCGAGACGCCGGCTGTGAAAAGCCTTTTCTTTACATATTTTCTAATTTTGTAGTCTTCTACGAGGAAATCACCGAAATTCTTCTTTTCAGCATACCATCTTGAATCCCAGTCTGTAATAACACCTACTCTAAGACCATGCGGACTGACTTTTTGACCCATTTTTCCTCCTATTCTCTCTCTGCGACTACTACGCCGACATGGCTGCTGCGTTTAAGTATCGGCTTCGCGCTGCCCCTTGAACCAGCCTTGTATCTCTTCATAGTCGGCCCCTGGTTTGCGTAAATTTCCTTTACAAACAGAAGGCTTTTGTCCAAATGATGGTTATTCTCGGCATTTGCCACTGCTGAATTCAGAACGTCGAGGAAAATCTTCGCGCCTTTTCGCGGCGTAAACTTCAATATGGCCTGTGCATCTTTAACGTCTCTGCCTCGAACCAAGTCAGCAATCGGCTTCATTTTGCGAGGAGAAATTCTCATATATTTTGCTATTGCTCTTACGTCCATATACTCTCCTACTTGCTCTTTCTATCTCCAGAGTGACCTCTGAATGTCCTTGTCGGAGAGAATTCTCCGAGCTTATGTCCAATCATATCTTCTGTGATATACACCGGCACATGCTTTTTTCCGTCATAGACAGCTATTGTATGTCCGACCATCTGAGGAAAAATCGTAGAGGATCTCGCCCATACCTTGAGCACCTTCTTTTCATTTTTTTCGTTCATCTGATCGATTTTTCTCAGAAGTCCTTTATGCACAAAAGGCCCTTTCTTTAATGATCTGCTCATTTAACCCCCTATTTTCTCCTACTGACAATGTACTTGTCGCTGTCCTTGTTCTTCTTTCTGGTCTTGTAACCGAGAGCCGGCTTGCCCCAAGGAGTTACAGGACCCGGACGTCCGACAGGCGCCTTACCTTCGCCACCGCCGTGAGGGTGATCATTAGGGTTCATAACGCTGCCTCTGACCGTCGGTCTGATACCCATTCTTCTGCTTCTGCCCGCCTTACCGATCGTGATGTTCTCGTGGTCGAGATTACCTACTTCGCCGATGGTAGCTCTGCAAACCGCAGGTACATACCTGGTTTCCCCGGACGGGAGTCTAAGGAGAGCGAGCTTGCCTTCCTTTGCCATAAGCTGAGCTGAATTTCCAGCCGATCTTATAAGCTGTCCGCCCTTGCCCGGCTTCATTTCCACATTGTGGACAAGAGTACCAACAGGCATATTTTCAAGAGGCATACAGTTGCCGATCTGTATATCGTGCTGAACGCCCGAAATAACTGTATCGCCCACCTTCAATCCATTCGGATGCAAAATGTACCTTTTTTCGCCGTCCGCATACACCAAAAGCGCGATATTTGCACTGCGGTTAGGGTCATACTCGACAGCCGCCACTCTTGCGGGAATATCATCCTTATTTCTCTTGAAATCGATAATCCTGTACTTTACAGTCGTGCCGCCGCCGCGGTGTCTGACTGTGATCCTGCCTTGATTATTTCTTCCCGAATTCTTCTTCAGCGGAGCGACGAGCGACTTTTCAGGAGCTTTCTTGGTGATTTCTTCAAAAGTCGAGACAGTCATCTGTCTGATCGCCGGAGAAGTCGGTTTAAAACTTTTTATAGCCACTTTGTCCTCCTCTTATACGCCTTCGAAGAACTCGATAGTCTTGCTGTCCGGCGTTACCTTTACAATTGCTTTCTTCCAGCTTCGTGTTGTTCCAACGTTTCTGCCGAGGCGTCTTCTCTTGCCCCTCACCATCATGGTGTAGACCTTTTCCACAGTCACTCCGAACGCTTCTTCAGCTGCATTCTTAATCTGATGCTTTGTCGCATCCTTCGCAACTTCGAAAGTATACTTTTTTGAAGCGGCATCCGCATATGCTCTCTCTGTATTGATAGGTCTGATTATAATATCGTACGAGGTTCTCATCTCTTATATACCTCCTCAAGTCTTGCCACCGCATCCGCAGTAACGAGGAAAATATCGTGGTTGAGAATATCATAAACATTGATCTCACCGACAAACGTAGCCTTTGCTCCGCAGATATTCCTTGCAGATTTCACCACATTCTGATCGGCGTTCGCAGTGACGATAAGCACTTTTTTATCGCTGACTTCGATGTTTTTGAGTATCTTCACCATATCCTTTGTACTCGGCGAAGTGATTTTCAGATCGTCGAGCACTCTCATTTCATTGTCTCTTACCTTCGCAGAAAACGCCGAGATCATACCGAGCCTTCTGACCTTTTTAGGCAGAGTGTATCTATAGCTGCGAGGTTTAGGTGCAAACGACACACCGCCGCCGACATAATGAGGAGCAGTTATAGAGCCCTGTCTTGCATGACCAGTTCCCTTCTGTCTGTACGGCTTTCTTCCGCCGCCGCTCACCTCGGCCCTGGTCAAGACCGATTGAGTTCCCTGTCTTCTATTCGCCAGAATATTCTTGACGACCGCATGCATCACAGGAATGTTTGGTTCTATGCCGAACACTTCCTCCGAAAGCTCGATCGTACCCGCTTTCTGACCTGACATATTAAATATATCTAGCTTAGGCACTGCTTCCTCCTTTATTTAGAACCTTTCTTAATAGCTTTTCTGATGACAACCTTTCCCTTTCTTGGTCCGGGCACCGCACCCTTGACAAGAATGAGGTTTCTCTCTTTGTCCACCTTGACAACTGTCAAATTCTGGACAGTAACGCGTTCGTGCCCCATTCTTCCAGGCATTGTCTGACCCTTATGAATCCTCGAAGGAGTAGCCGCACTGCCCATCGAACCGATGCCTCTGTGAAACTTTGAACCATGTGTTTCAGGTCCTCTCGAAAGATTGTGCCTCTTTATAGCGCCGGAAGTTCCCTTACCTTTTGAAGTTCCGGTTACATCGACTATGTCACCCTCTGCAAATATGCCAAGGTCTATTGTATCTCCGAGCTTCATTTCAGATACGCTGTCTACCCTGAATTCCTGAATGTACTTCTTTGGAGCGACGCCAGCCTTTTTGAAATGGCCGCTAAGCGGTTTGTTAATGTTCTTTTCCTTCACTTCTCCCGAAGCTACCTGTACAGCCACATAGCCATCGTTCTCTGCAGTCTTGAGCTGAGTGATCTGCATTGGAACAGCTTCGATGACGGTGACCGGTGTAACGACGCCGTCCGCATCGAATACCTGGGTCATACCGATTTTCTTTCCGATAATTCCTATCATTTTTCCTCCGTTTTCTTACAGCGGATTGTCTTAACAATCATCCTAAGCAAACTATCAAAATTACTTAGCGCCTATTACAGTTTAATATTGATATCCACACCCGCAGGCAGTTCGAGCTTCGAAAGCGCGTCGACCGTCTTTGGATTTGGCGAAAGTATGTCGATGAGCCTTTTGTGAGTCCTCACCTCGAACTGCTCTCTCGAATCCTTGTGTTTGAACACAGACCTAAGGATGGTAACGATCTCCTTTTCTGTAGGAAGCGGTACAGGGCCGCTGACCTCCGCATCTGTCAATTCTGCGACCTCGACAATTTTGCGAGCTGTCGCATCGAGCGCTCTGTGATCAAACGATTTAAGTTTGATTCGAATTCTTTCCTTTGCCATTTTTCCTCCATTTGCATAGTTTCCTTGTACGCAATCATTTTCAGCGGTGTCAGCGACTGCCAAGTGCTCAACTGCTCCGGGTGTTCCGCTTCCGTTTGACACATAAAAATGCCGCCCGAATCCTGTTCGGGCAATGCTCCGCTTGAATTCTCTCAAGGTAGTAACTTCAAGCCTCATCGCAACATGCCCTCACATTATAGGCATACAAATTTGGATTGTCAATACTTATTTTCAAAATAGAGATGTCGGCGATTGTAATATAAAATGAAATGAAAAGACTCCATACTGATGCTATTAATAGAGATCATATGGATTTTATAGATATTGTTCAAGACGAAGATATTATACGTATTCTGACAGCTGATTTAACATCTGCATTTGCTTACTTTGAAAAAATGGTAGACCCCGCTTAGAAATTCATCTCAAAGGTCTGGAAGATGTGTATGTATTTTACAATAAAAGAGACAAAAAATGATAAGCCAATTATGGCTGGCAAATCAATAATAAAATTGGTTGATTTTTTGATAAGAAAAGCTGTTAAAAAGTGTAAACTAAAAGACAATTTAGAAATCTATTGAGTCATCCACCCATTATATTGATGTCCAAAAGCTTGTGCATTTCTGCGAAAACACCACAAACCTTTAATATCTCGTGATGGTCCCCGATCGCTAACCCGACCCTGATCCAACAGAATAATGCAGTAAATAGTTTATTTCTTTCTGAAAATAAAGGCGACTAATAGCAGCGCCGCAATCCCTATAAACACAAACATCAGGTTTTGACCCGATGCTTCGCCGGCATCGCTTTTCCGCTCCGACAAATCTTCGCACAATTCCACTTCCAGCCTCGATGCATCGGTTTTTACAACATAGAATCCATCTTCTACACTGTGCGAAATCTCTTTGTCGCCGGCAAAAAACCTTGCTCCTTCTCCGTACGTCCCGACAGAAATTTTCAGCTCAACTTCTCCGTGTAATTTCTCAACGGGCTCCCCATACTCATTTTCAAAAGATATGATACTTCCGCCATCCGAGAGCTTCGGAGACAATTTCCTGTTATAGGCACCTTTCTTCTGAATCAATTCGCCGTCACCAAAGCCCAAATCACAAATTACATCATTATTGGCCAGGTAGGTTTCATACATCGGTTTTAATTCTTCCCTTATTTTTTGGAGTGTTTCAAAAGCCAAAGCGGCATCTTCCATATTTTTTTTCGTAGTCGCTTCGGCGTCGGCAGGAGTATAAAAAACCCCGCTAACCAGCCGCGCCTGAGCCTCGTTCCTGCGTCTTTCGACAACTTTCATAAACTCGCCACGATTGAGCTCGACCATATGCATAATATCCATTGCAGTCCAATATACTGAATCCGTATTAAAAGAATTACTTTCGTTGGTCGCCTGAGGTATCGCATCCGTTTGATTCGGATAATACGCCACAAACGGAGATACCTGCGGACTTCCGAGCGCGAGGTACATTACGCCGGGATACTCTTCGGTAGCATTCTTATTTACCACAAACACATGTGCTTCAAGCGAATTCCTGTTACCAATCGGATATAACTCATCTGAAAAGTCGTCCGCCACTTTCCCAATACTTTCAAGGCGATTGTATGTAAATGTAAACACATCTTCAAGACTGATTTTCTTTAAGCTTTCGTGCAAAAAATCAAATGAATCAGCATTTTCATCGATATTGGCCTCAGGCTTAAAATGCATGATCCCGGAGCAGATCCTCGACCTGTTATTTCCTGTAAGCTCCTCCGGCGCGTACGATGCGGCAAGATTTATAATCCTTGCAGCTTCATTTCCTGCAAATGTGCCCGCAGTTTTCGCTACTTCGAAAATCTCGTTTGAATATATGTAATTTCCATCAGAAGAAACATTAAAATTCGGCGTCTCCAATCCGATATCCAGAGTTGTTTCTCCCAGCCAATATGTATTTGGAAAAACCGAAAACTTATCCATAGGGTACTTCATTGCCACAAATTGGTGTCCGGTATAGATTTCCATATACCAGACTTCGTCTTTATCGGCAACCACAAATGTGTTTCCCTCGGCTGCACCTTTCTCAGCCACTTCATTCGCAATCAATTCAACAGCCGCTCTCGCACTGTCGGAGCTTCCCAGGACAACTGTCGCCATAATCGCCTCGTTGATTCCGCACCTCTCTCCAAAACTGCCATCCAAGTACGGGTCGACCTCCTTGACGGCCGAATTTGCCGACGCCGAGACTGTCATATCGACCATCAGCCCTTTTTCGTTAAATCCGGCTTCATCAAAAATTCCGTACTCAGGAGTGGTGTCGCTCACCGCAGTAAAACGGTACGAATCATGCGGGAATTCATATTCATAACCGTCTTTGCCGCGGGATACATCTTTTATAATTTCGCCCTTCTTGTACTTACCGGCCTCTACGATTTTATATACTTTATTGTGATTGACATCATAATCTTCTACCCTTCCGAAAATAACCCTGCCATCCTCTGTAAGATCGCTGCCTATAATCACTCCGGTGCAAGCAAACAAAGGCGTAACAGCCGCAAACACAAAAATCAGAGCCGCTGCGATAATTACAAATATCAATTTAACTGTTTTAATCATAATACTCCTCATCTATCATATTGCAGTTACTTGGCAGCCATTCGCCTCTTAAAGAACTTGTACACCTCCGTAGCAAACAGCGGCGTCGTCGAAAGCAGCACTACAAGCAGCCAATTCGGAATCGAAAGCGGCTGCACCTTGAACATATCAGCCAGCAGAGGTATGTATAGCACTATCAGCTGCAGGAATATCCCTGCGATAACCCCGAATGTGAGCGCCTTATTTGTTCCAAGCCCAAGCCTGAATATCGATTCAGTATCGCTTCGTTTGGAAAGCGAATAAAACAGCTGCGAAGATGCAAGGGTGATAAAGGCAATCGTCCTGCCATGTGCCATAACATCTTCCGGAATATTCGGACTTCCAAGTGTATAGCCCTTTGCGACAAGCCCGTAGTAAAAACCAAACAATGTCAATCCGCCTATCAGAACTCCGCCAAGCAATATCGACCAGATAACTCCGCCCGAAAAGAAGCTGTCCCCCTTTCGCGGAGGGCGATTCATTATACCTTTCTCTGCAGGATCTATTCCGAGCGCAATAGCAGGAATCGTATCGGTAATCAGATTTATCCAAAGTATCTGTGTGGCGACAAGCGGCAGCGGCCACGAAAATATCATCGCAAACAATATTGTTACAACTTCGCCCAAATTACAGGATAAAAGAAAATAAACCGCTTTCTTTATGTTTTCATATATTCCCCTGCCTTCTTCGACAGCGGTGATGATGGTCGTAAAATTGTCGTCCGTAAGAATCATGTCCGCAGCAGACTTGGATACATCCGTTCCCGTAATGCCCATAGCAACACCAATATCTGCAGCCTTCAGCGCAGGCGCGTCATTCACGCCGTCGCCGGTCATCGAAACTATATTGTCATTGGAATTGTAAGCCTTGACTATGCGAACCTTGTGCTCCGGAGAAACCCTCGCAAAAATCCTGATATTTCTGACGAACCTCGCAAGTTCATCATCGCTCATGGAATCTATTTCCGAACCTGCCGCGGCCTGCTCCATGCTCTCCGCAATTCCAAGCTTTTTCGCGATAGCAAAAGCTGTGATTATATGGTCACCTGTTATCATGACCGTAGTAATTCCCGCCTTTTTTGCAAGCGCAACTGAAGCCTTTACTTCATCCCTCGGAGGGTCTATCATGCCGACCAATCCGACAAATATAAGATCCGATTCCATTTCGCTCGGTTTCAGCACTCTGTCGGTATTCTTGTAAGCGCCGGCGAGCACTCTGAGAGCATCGCGTGAATATTCTTCCGCCCGCTTCAAAAATCTCAACCTGTGCTCCTCGGTTATCGGAATTACGGCATCGCCGGATTGTATATGTGTACATTTTGTAATAAGATTATCGATCGCACCCTTGGTATATACGGTATAGCCGCCCGGCGATTTCGGATTGCTATTAAGTACAGACATCAACTTTCTGTCAGATTCAAACGGATATTCCGACACACGCGGCTGCTCAGCCTTAATCCTTTCGAGACCGATATTTTCCTTTATAGCAAGCTTTATAAACGCAACTTCCGTCGGATCTCCGGTAGCTTCGCCATTTTCAAATGTCGCATCAGAACAGAGCGCAAGGGCGGCGGAAAGCATTATTTTTTCTTCTTCCGTTCCATTCTGAGTAAATACTTCCTGAACCGTCATCTGATTGAGAGTCAGAGTGCCGGTCTTATCAGAGCACACAATATTCACTGAACCGAGCGTTTCAACAGCAGGAAGCTTCTTCACTATCGCATTCTTCTTAGTAAGACGTGTAACACCCAAAGCGAGTACAATTGCGATAATCGCTGCAAGCCCTTCGGGAATTGCAGCCACCGCAAGAGAAATAGCTGTCAGGAAAAGATCGAAAATTTCCCTTTTCTGGAAAATACCGATTACCATTACGAGCGCGCACACACCCATAGCGAGATAGCCGAGCATCTGACCCAGCTTAGAAAGTTTTTTCTGAAGCGGAGTCTCTGAATCTTCCTCATCGGAAATCATCTGTGCGATTTTTCCGATCTCTGTATTCATGCCGGTTGCCACGACAACGCCGATTCCCCTGCCGTATGTGACCATCGTGGACATAAATGCCATATTGACCTTGTCGCCAAGCGGCACATTGTCGTCAAGCACCGCAGAAGCATCTTTTTCAGTCGGAACAGATTCTCCTGTAAGCGAGCTCTCCTCAATCTGCAGCGAATGCGTCTCTATCAGACGCAAATCTGCAAGCACAAATCTGCCGGCATCAAGTATCAGCACATCGCCGGGCACAATGTGTTTCGAATCGATTTCTATCGATTTGCCGTCCCTCCTCACAAGCGCCTTTGGCGACGACATCTTTTTTAGGGCAGCCACAGCCTGATCCGCCTTGTGCTCCTGAAACACACCTATCGCGGCATTTATAGCCACGACAATCAGAATAATAATACCATCTGTTCCGTGCCCTATAAGAAATGTAATAATCGCAGCAATTATCAGCACGATAACCAGATGGTCTTTAAGTTGTTCGAACGCCATTGCAAATATGGATTTCCCCTTTTTTTCGATGAGCTCGTTTTTCCCGTATGTCTTTAATCTCTCAGATGCCTCTTCGCTCGTCAATCCACATTCGGGATCTACCGACAGAATTTCCTCTCTTGTCAACATATACTAATGCCTCCGCCGCCATTATACTGCAAAACTTTTTGACAAATAACAAGCAAAATATTAACTAAATGCGTCAAAAACTTAAAAACAAAACTGTGCGGCGCGCTCCATCAAAAAGCCGTGTATGCCGTGTTCATCATTCGAACCGCATTCATACTTCGCGTGCTTTTTTACATCGTCCCGCGCATTTTTCATAACGACAGAGTAACCCACCAGCTTAAACATTTCTATATCATTATAATCGTCCCCAAATGCAATAACCTTATCGATATTCACATTCAGCTTATCAGCGACGAGCTTCAGTGCAAATCCCTTGTTGGCGTTCCTGTGCGCAAAACGCCTCCAATTTTCGAGTGAATACAAAGTCATCTCGATATCAGGATCCATTGCGAGCACAAGTCTTTCCAGTTCCGGATCGGCATGATTGCAGCTAATCTCGCTGAATTCATCATCTATTCTCTCAGAAAAATTATGTATTTTCGGGTTGCTTTCGGGCAGATCCACGTCATGTGAAATATATGAATAATCGGTTCCGGTAAGTATGTACTTCTTACAGCCTCGATTTCGGTATTCTTCTATAATCCGCCATATTATATCGGAGCTCAAGCGCATATCGGCAAGCACTTCGCCAAAACAATCAATGTAGGCACCTCCCGAAAGAATCACAATGTCAGGCTTAATCCTTGCGATATGCGGCTGCGCACCAGTTTTAGAACGTCCGGTCGCAACTGCAATACGCACTCCCGCCCGCCTAAAAAAATCAAGAGCTTCTACAGTCGAATCGGCGACCACCCCGGAAGATGTGATCGCCGTTCCGTCGAGATCAAGTACAATCATCTCTATCTTATCTCTCATAGTCCAACCAAGCAGAAAATTTAATTTTTGATAAAACTTATTATGTCATCAACCAACTTCTCGAAGATATTGCCCGGCACCAAGTATTCGGCAGGCACTGATGCACCTGTTCCCGAAATAAACAAATGGTTCAGGTCTTCGTAGTAGCGATATTCCGCGCGCTCGCCAATACTTGATTTCCAGGCTTCGAAATCGCGAGCCGGCACCTGGTAATCCCTTCCGCCCTGCGCTATCATTATTTTGACATCTCCGCCAAGTCCGCCGATTACTTTGACAGGGTCATAATTATTAAGACTCAGCCAGTACGGAGGATAAATTTGCAGACTCTGACTGTAATCGGAACTTTCCCCATAATCCGGCGACTGTATATAGTCCCTTGCCGCCCTGACGCGGTCAATCGCCGTCTGCTCCTGCGGAGTCACCACGCCGTCCACTGCTGATATATACTCAAACTGCTCCACCATCAGGTCGAGAATGGAGGTATAATTGGCGGCAAGCATTACGATACCCGCAAGCTTTGAAGAACCTGCATTGTTTGCAATTTCAGGCGCAAGGTAACCGCCAAACGAATGTCCGATTACAAAAATCCTTTCCTTATCTACATGTGGGTCGTTCAAAAGATAGTTTACGGCATACACCGCATCGTCGACCACCTCGTCGTAAATAGTCATATTCTTGTAATTGTCAGGGTTTGACGAAAATGCATCCACATGAGTAAGCGTTCGCTTGTCATACCTGAGCACTATGATTCCTGCATCCACCAATTGTTGTGCAAGTTCCTTGAAAAACTTGTTTGCGCCGATGGTTTCATCCCTATCTGTGGGCCCCGAACCTCCCACAAGCACCACTGCTGGATATTTTTCGCGAGATTTATCAGGAATACTCAGCGTTCCATGAATTGTAAAATCCGCAAGCCCGAAGCTTACTTCTTCATTGATCGCGCCGACAAGTCCGTACTGCCCAAGTCCCGAAGCGTCTGTAGTACGCTGTTCAGTCGTTGTTTCAGTGGTTGTCGTCTCTGTGCCGGAACAACCGTACAAAGCGAAAACGAGGACAATCAGCACCAAAGGCAAAATCGCCTTCCAAGTACGGCGATCCTTTCTGTGCGGCTTTCCGGAAAACATTACATCAAACATTTGACCCTCCAAAATAAAGAATGGGAGTGCGAACATCTGCCCTTCACTCCCAAGCCCGATTTTTTTAAGTTATTATAATCCGAGCAACTCCTCAAGCTTTGCCTTATCAAAGCCGTGAATCACGGTATCGTCAACATAGATCACAGGCACTCCCATAAAACCTTTTTTCATAAGCTCCTGCCTTGCAGTCATATCTGTCGACACATTCTTTTCGGTGTATTCGACACCCTTGGATTTAAGAAAATCCTTTGCCATTGTGCAGTAGCCGCACGAATCGCTCGAATAAACAACTACATTTTTCATATTCCCTCCTGATTTGTTTTTGATATTATAACCTGTTATTGCCAATCACATATAAACAATTATTTAACAAAGTTTGATTAAACGCCAAACTTTGATATACTGTTGTCGGAGGAAGTATGCGGCTTGGCTTTGCACGAGGTTCGACGCTCGAATCACTTATAGAATACACAAATACTAAGTACAATTCCGATGGTCTCTGTCGAGTGGATAAAATCGCTACACCTGTAAAAGTCTTGGAAATCACAGGCGGCGTCATTACAAGAGGATATTTTGAAAAAAAATCCACAGTAGATTTTGTCGGGATCATTCAGGGGGTGTTTGTCGCATTCGATGCAAAGGAAACAGCGCTGGAATCACTTCCGCTCAAAAACATCCATCCGCACCAAGTCGATTTTATGAACGATGTAGATGCACAGGGAGGTCTGTCATTTCTAATAGTTCATTTTAAGCGTTTCGACGAATACTTTCTTGTGCCGCTGAAAATACTGAACCGCTACTATAGCGACTGTGCAGCGTCCGGGATACCACGCTCTGCAATGGACGAATGCGTCCGAATAGAGCTTGCACCGGACGGTACACTGCGCTACATCGACGCGCTGAACGAACTGCTGTATTAAAAATCCCTAATTTTTCGGCTGAATAATAGTTTTGCCACCCATATAAGGGCGCAGCGCCTCCGGCACGTCTATGCTGCCATCAGGGCGATAATTATTCTCTACAAATGATATGAGCATTCTCGGCGGCGCGATGACCGTATTGTTGAGCGTATGTGGGAAATAAAGTCCGTTTTCGCCGCGAACTCTTATTTTAAGTCTTCGAGCCTGCGCCTCGCCTAAATCCGAACAGCTTGCTATCTCGAAATATTTCTGCTGCCTTGGAGACCAAGCTTCTACATCAAGACTTCGTATTTTCAAGTCCGCCAAATCACCCGAACAGCATTCGAGCAATCTGACAGGAATATTGAGCGTTTCAAAAAGTTCGACAGTATATGTATACATTTTTTTGAACCATGCCTGCGATTCCTCGGGTCTGCACAGTACTATCATCTCCTGCTTTTCGAACTGATGAACCCTGTAAACGCCTCTCTCCTCGATGCCGTGCGCGCCGACCTCCTTACGGAAACACGGCGAAGAGCTTGTAGCACAGACAGGCAGTTCCTCTTCCAAAAGTATCGTATCCATAAAGCGCCCTATCATCGAATGCTCGCTCGTACCTATCAGGTACAAATCCTCGCCTTCTATTTTGTACATCATATTGTCGCGCTCTTCAAAGCTCATAACCCCATCGACGACCGAAGAACGTATCATGTACGGCGGCACAAAATATTCAAATCCCTTGTCTATCATAAAATCCCGCGCATACGAGAGCACAGCGGAGTGCAGCCGTGCAATGTCGCCCCTTAAATAATAAAAGCCATTTCCGGAAGTGCGCCTCGCCGAATCGAGGTCTATACCTCCGACACGCTCCAAAATCTCTGCATGATACGGGATTTCAAAGTCAGGAAGGTTCGGTTCTCCAAACCTTGCAAGCTCTACATTCTCGCTGTCATCCCTGCCTACCGGCACTTCCGGAAGGATTATGTTAGGTATTTTGAGCATCAGACTATACACTTCGGGTTCAAGAGTTTTTTCTTTTTCTTCGAGCGCGTTCTGCTCTGCTGTTATCGCAGCTACTTTCGCTTTGCATTCCTCCGCCTGCTCTTTTTCACCCTTTGACATATACGCTCCGATCTGCTTTGACAGCGCATTTCTCCGACTCCTGAGCTCATCTGCCCGCGTCTTTGCCGCGCGGTACTCAGAGTCAAGTTCCAGAATCTTATCAACTAACGGGAGCTTATCATCCTGAAACTTCTTACGAATATTCTCCCGAACCAAATCCGGATTACTCCTGAGAATTTTAATATCAAGCATATTTTACTCCGCGCCAAACCCAAGATCTTCTATTGTTTCTATTATTTTGCTTTTTTGGTCCTCATCCGCTTGAACATCCACCTCTCCATTTTCGAGTCGGACGACAGATTTATAACCAATACCTTCAAGAGCCTTTTCGACCCTGAGTTTGCAATGCCCACAAGACATTCCCGTGACCTTTATTTTCATATTCCGCTCCTTTCCGCATCCGCACCCCAAGGCACGAAACGCCGCATTGTCATAATAGCGATAGATGGTTTCAACGCATATCAAACCACAAAGTTGACCATCTTCTTTTCTACATATATGATCTTCTTTATCTCTTTACCTTCGAGCGCTGCCGCAACCTTTTTTTCTGCTTTCGCACGCTCAACGGCCTCCGCTTCCGAGATTCCATCCTCAAGCTCTATCGCAAGCTTGAATTTGCCCCCCACCGATATAGCTAACTTGAAAGTGCTTTCGACTGTCTTTGCTTCGTCATATGCAGGCCACTTCTGATTCCTGATCTCTCCGCCGTAGTTCATAAGCTCCCAAATTTCTTCGGTAATATGAGGCGCGACGGGATTAAGCAATATGAGGTAGGTTTTTAGCATATCGTCCGTCAGCTTTCCGACGCCCCTAATCTCATTAAGCAGAGTCATAAGCTGCGCTATTGCCGTATTAAACTTAAGGTTTTCGAAATCATATGAAACCTTTTTAATTGTCCTGTGCATCAGACCTTCCAATTCGGGCAGATAGCCTTCGCCCGAAACTATCATATCCTGAAGCTGCCAAACCTTGTCGAGATAACGTTTAGCACCCTTTACCCCATCGTCGTTCCAAGGATTCGGCTTTTCAAAATCGCCGATGAACATCTCAAAAATCCTGAGTGCATCCGCTCCGACAGTAGTCGTATACTGATCCGGACTAACCACATTCCCCTTTGATTTCGACATCTTGCCACCGCCCGGAGCCAGTATCAACCCATGAGATGTGCGTTTCATATAAGGTTCCTTCGTACTGACAACTCCTATGTCGTAAAGGAATCTGTGCCAGAAGCGCGAATAGAGCAGATGCAGAGTCGTGTGTTCCATGCCTCCGTTGTACCAGTCGACAGGAAGCCAGTAATCCATAAGCGCCTTGTCGGCAAACACTTTATCATTGTGAGGATCACAGTATCTTAAATAATACCAGCTCGAACCGGCCCACTGAGGCATGGTGTCCGTCTCTCGCCTTGCAGCGCCGCCACACTTAGGACAGGTCGTATTTATCCAATCCGTCATCTTTGCAAGCGGCGATTCGCCATTATCTGTCGGCTCGTAATTCTCAACGTCCGGCAGCAGCACAGGCAGCTCGCTTTCGGGCACAGGCTGCCACCCGCAGACATCGCAGTACACCAGCGGCATCGGTTCACCCCAATACCTCTGTCTTGAAAACACCCAATCTCTGAGCTTATAATTTACCTTTTGCCTGCCAATTCCTCTTTCCTCTAATATTTCTATCATTTTTCGCTTTGCCTCATCAGGGCTGAGACCGTCTATAAGAGGCGAATTCATAAGCACTCCTCCTTCACCGGCGTCAAACTCGCCATCAGGAGTATCGTTTTTTATTACTCTTATAATTGGAAGATCAAATTTCTTTGCAAATTCAAAATCTCTTTCATCGTGAGCAGGAACAGACATTATCGCTCCTGTGCCATAACTCATGAGCACATAATCCGACACAAACACTGGCATATGCGCGCCCGAAACAGGATTTTTGGCATAAATGCCCTCGATGCAGACTCCGGTCTTGTCTTTATTCATCTCCGAACGTTCAAAATCAGATTTTTTCGCTGCATTTTCAGCATATTCTTCAAGCGCAGAAAGATTCCTGATCTCATCCGCATGCTCATTTATCAACGGATGCTCGGGACTTATTACCATGTAAGTAGTTCCATAGATCGTATCCGGTCGCGACGTAAATATCTTCAGTTCACTGAGCGGGTTGCCCGACTCGCTGTATAGTTCAAAATCGATCTCCGCACCTTCAGATCGCCCTATCCAATTGCGCTGCTGGACTTTGACGCGTTCGATAAAATCGACCTCATCGAGACCTTCTAAGAGCTTTTCGGCATAATCGGTAATTTTGAGCATCCACTGCTCTTTTGGCTTCTGCACAACCTCGGTATCACAGCGTTCACAGCAGCCTTGAACCACTTCTTCGTTTGCAAGCCCAACCTTGCAGCGCGGACACCAGTTGATAGTCATAGTTTTTTTATACGCAAGCCCATGTTCAAAGAGCTTGAGTACTATCCATTGTGTCCACTTATAGTAGTTCGGATCAGTAGTGTCTACCTCTCTGCTCCAATCAAAGCTAAGACCGAGCGAATGGAGTTGTTCCTTAAACCGCTTGATATTATTCTCGGTAACTATCTTAGGATGGATCTTATTTTTTATGGCATAATCCTCCGTCGGAAGCCCAAAAGCGTCCCAACCCATTGTAAACAGGACATTATAGCCTTCGAGTCTGCGCTTTCTTGCTACGACGTCCATTGCCGTGTAAGGGCGCGGATGCCCGACATGAAGCCCGGCTCCCGAAGGGTACGGAAACTCTATCAGCGGATAAAATTTGGGCTTATCGCTCTTATCCTCCGCCCTAAACGCCTGCACTTCTTCCCAGTGCTTCTGCCACTTTTTTTCTACCGAAATAGGATCGTAATTTCTCTCCATAAAAACCTCTTCAGAACATTGTAATTCAAAAGTCAAAACATTTCAAGGTGAACAAAATCAAATATTTCGGCAAAAATTGCAAAAGAGGCGTTCTCTCGCCCCTTTTTACAGTTTTGCATTCTATCAAGCTCTGCTTGTCAAATTCTACTCCTCTGAAATTCCAGTGATATGGCAGGAACTGTCAGAATATTCCCCAACTCTTTGATCTATATCCAAATCGGAAAAAATATCAATTTTTTTTACTTTATAATCTTCGGCATACACTGCGGATGTCATAAGAGCCAGCACCAGCACCAGCAAAATGATTTTCTTCATTTCTTGTACCTCCTCCTGGTACCTATCTGTGTGCAAATTATCATAAAGGTGCATTCCTATCAAGATGCCGATAAAGAATTTAATGTTTTTCTAATTATTTATATGTTGTTTGCAACTTTACAAAAAATTCCCAAACTCCTCGCGCAGCATATCCCATATTGATTCTTCTATGCTTCGGGGCGAGTAGCCGAGCGCTTCCTCCTTTGCTCTCGAAAATTTCGCGTTCGTCTGTAAAGTGTACACCGAATATGGAGTGATAACCGGCTCTCCACCTGTGAGCCTGACAAAAAACTCTGCCGCCGGCGCCATAAACTTAGCGACACAGTACGGAATACAAAAAGCGCGCTTTGCGGCGGCAGTTCCCAAACCATTCGCGTCGCAAACCTGATTTTCGGTCGCTCCGGATTTACCGAGCCTGATGCGATCCGCAAATCGCCGTGCAATACTGAAAAGTTCCGCAATAGTCGCATATCGTCCGCTAAGTATGTAACCCTCTCCGCTGATTCCGCGCTCCGCAACCGTCAGTATTCCATCAGCAACATCGCGAACGTCCACAAAATCATATCCTCCGCGCACTGCGCACGGTATCCTGCCGGAAACCATCGCCCTTATCGAACGCACGCTGAGATTCCTTTTTTGGGTATCACCCGGACCAATAATTCCCGACGGAAAAACCACGCTGAGATTCAGTCCCTCCTGCGCAAAACGAAGCGCGAGCGCCGTTGCGGCAGCCTTTGACCTCGCATAACCTCCAACGACTCCATCCGCATTTTCCGTAAAAACACTTGGTTCGCTTATCTCCTCGTGATGCGGACGTTCGGGTATCGCGTGTACTGTGCTTACATAGACAGTTCTTCCTACTCCGCGCTCCTTCGCAAACCTAAACACATTTTCTGCTCCGTTTACATTGACCTCCCATAGCCGAGGATGTTCTCTGGAGGCAATACTCACTATACTGGCGCTGTGCACAAGCGTAATATCCGAATTTGCGCCCTCCGGAAAAAATCTTGCTAAGGATGATGCGTCGGTTATGTCGCCCGAAAAGACCTCTGCTCCCGGCGGCACAAACTTTTCCTCGCCGGGCAGCACAAGCGCGCGCACTGAGCTTCCTTCTTCAAGTATCCGTCTCACGAGGACACTGCCGAGATGCCCCGAAGCTCCTGTGACGAGGTACATTTTTCTGAATTTACACTTATCCATTATGACTCAAATCCAAAAAATCTACCCAAAATTATCTCAAAATCTGTCATTTGGCTCATAGCGTCGATTTCAGACTTGAGCAGCGGCACATGATCCGTAATGATTCCATCGACCTTCGAGTATAAGAAGCGCTTCATGGATTCTTCAGTATTTACAGTCCAGACGACCGCTTTCTTTCCAGCGGCGAGGATCTCAGCGACATTATCTTCCGTAGCTTCGCGTTCTTCCATTATCAGATAGTCGCTCGCCATGTCTTTGGTATCTCCTATCGAGAAAAAATAAAGATAGCCGGATGCCATATCGCTGTATTTATCCTCGATATACCTAATCAGATTGTAATCCAGCGAAAGCAGCACTACCTCGCGCTCCATGCCTCTTGCTCTGACCATCTTTACCACATCATCTACCATTTTGCTGTCAGCGGTGCTTCCTTTAAGCTCCAAATAAAGGCCGATCCTGCCCTTGGCGGCGTCAAGCATTTCTTCAAGAGTAGCAAACTCCTGAGCCTGCCTGCTGTTGTCAAAATGATCCTTTATGCTAAGCTGTTTTATCTCGGCGAGCGTCATATCCTCCGATGATTTTGACACACCGGCAAGCCTGCTAAAATCCTTGTCGTGATTTATAATATAATGCCCGTCTTTAGTGCGCTGAATATCTATTTCGCTCCACGAAGCCCCATGCTCTATCGCCTTTTGAAGCCCATCCAGGCTATTTTCCGCAGACAGGTCACCGCCGCCGCGATGGGCTATGATGTCGATAGTTCTCGGGGTATAAAATAACTCTTCAAAATTATACGCGACAATACAGGCATAAACTGCGTCCAAAATAACGGCTCCTGCCAGTATAAACATTATAAATGCCTTGGTCCTGAATTTTATTCGGGTGAAATTTTCAGATGACGGAGTATCTCTATACGCTTCGAATATTGGAGATTCTCCGCGTTCTTCGCTGTACATATAAAAGAAATCGGTCAATCTGGTAAACAGAAACGGCACAAACATAAACAATACATATGTCGCAGTTCCCGTCGCCAATAAAAGCAAAAATATCGACACTGCTCTCTTCGCAAACAAAGGCATTCCCGTTTCAAAAACATATGCCGTACCAAAAAACAGCAGCAGCACAGCCGCGACAGCAATCACGAAAAGCGCCAGAGTCCTCTTGACAAAAAAGTCCATGAGAAACCGCCTCCATCTGCCCCTCAAAAGCGCAGCGGATTTTTTCATTGCTTTTCCGATTCGCTCATTTTTTATTATCACATAGTGAAATGTAAAAATGTACTTTATACTCACAAATGTGAGAGCCGCCAGAACCGCCGAATAAAGCGCCAGATACACAGGATTTTCATGTATTACGGAAGTTATAAAATTTGGTATTTTAAAATCCTTCGTTATAGAAAGATTTATACCTATCCCGGTAAGCGGAACCAACACCGCGACATACGCGAGCAATGCCGCACCGCCGACATTCAAAAATGTCTTCGCCGATTTCAGCGACACAGACAGCATACTCCTCAAACTGAATTTCAGTTTTTTCTCCTTAATCAAGGAACTCATTACTATAAAAGAATTTATATCAAAAGCTGTGACCAGCACAAGCATAACAAAAGTAAGCGCAAGCATCCCCAGCCCGTGCGCACTGAACAGAAACGATATAAAATCTCCGCTCGATATACTGACCCTGCCTGTAGAATATATAAGCTGCCTGACCGCAAAAGAATAAATCGGCACAACCAAAACACCGATAACACCCTTAGTCACTAACTGAAACCATGTGTATAGCCACACGAGATCCTTGCTGAATTTTGTCAATACTACCTCTCTGATTCAGAATTATATCATAATACTTACTCAAAATTTTTGTTTTTAAGCATGAATTTAAGTACATTGTGCTCTACAGTCAACCCCAATATATAGTAGCCAAATTTGATGTTGACACAACATATTGTGTTTGGTATACTGTATCTGCAAAACAAAGGGAGCACACCCAAAAGGAGAAGACCTTGTTAAAAGTTACAAAGAGGAACGGAAGCCTCGTCGATTTCGACGAATCTAAAATAGTTATAGCGATAAAAAAAGCGATGAACAGCGCCACCGGAGTATATGTCGAGGGGCAGGCGGAAGCTATCGCAAAAGAAATTATGGAGTTTGCGCAGGCTGTGGGCAAGACAATGAGCATCTACGAAATAGAGGATCATGTCTACTACAATCTGATAAAACACGGCAATGCAGCCACTGCAAGATCATACGAAAACTACAAAGCAGTCCAGGCGTTCAAACGTCAGGAAAACACGACTGACGGCAGTATACTCGGTCTTCTCGACAAGACAAACGCAGATGTAATGGACGAAAACTCAAACAAAAACGCGATACTTTCATCCACACAGCGCGACCTCATAGCCGGCGAGGTATCCAAAGACATTGCTCGACGCAAAATATTGCCTGTCGACATAGTCTCAGCTCACGACGAGGGCGCGATACATATTCACGATATGGACTATCTCATACAGCCAATGTTCAACTGCTGTCTCGTAAATATCGGGGATATGCTCGACAACGGCACAGTTATAAACGGAAAAATGGTCGAATCTCCAAAGTCGTTCCAGGTCGCCTGCACAATAATGACACAAATTATAGCTCAGGTTGCATCGGGACAGTACGGCGGACAGAGCATAAATATCAAGCATCTCGGAAAATACCTCAGGCGCAGCTATGACAAGCACTACAATCTGGCGTTTACCCAACTGGGAAATGCAGAGCAGGCAAAAAAAATCGCCGAAGCTCTCACACAAAAGGAATTAGAAGCCGGAATCCAAACCGTACAATATCAAATAAACACACTCATGACAACAAACGGTCAAAGCCCATTCGTCACACTGTTTATGCATATTGAAGACGGCTACGAATACGAAGACGAAGTTCGCCGAATCGTAGAAGAAATACTGAATCAAAGATATATCGGCATAAAAAACGAGCTTGGGGTGTATATCACGCCTGCGTTCCCTAAACTCATTTATGTATTAGACGAAAATAATGTCGACCCCGGCACAAAGTACTACCACATCACACAACTTGCAGCCAAATGCACCGCAAAAAGGATGTATCCCGACTATATCTCGGCAAAACAGCTCAAAGAAAATTATGCTGGCAATGTATTCTCTCCTATGGGCTGTAGAAGTTTCCTTTCACCTTGGAAAAACGAAAAAGGAGAATATCAATTCGAAGGCAGGTTCAACCAAGGAGTAGTATCTATAAATCTTCCGCAGATCGGTATACTCAACCGCGGAGACGAAGAAGGATTCTTCAAAATGCTCGACAAACGTCTCGACCTCATAAAAAATACGCTGATGATCAGACACCACCTTTTGGAAAATGTCACGAGCGACTCATCGCCTATCCATTGGATTTATGGAGCGATATGCAGACTCGGAAAGGGCGAAAGCATCAAGAAATACCTCAAAAACGGTTATTCCACACTCTCTCTCGGCTACATAGGAGTCTACGAAGCTACCGTGCTTGTAAAAGGCGTCAGCCATACCGACCCGATCGGCGAAGAATTTGCGCTAAGGCTTATGGCGCGATTGAGAGCTGCGACAGATGCGTGGAAAGCCGAAACCGGACTTGGATTCGCACTGTACGGAACTCCTGCAGAAAGCCTCACACACAGATTCTGCGAGATAGATGCCAAAAAATACGGCAGCATAAAGGACGTAACCGATAAGGGCTACTATACAAACAGCTACCATGTGGATGTTCGCGAAAACATTTCAGTGTTTGACAAATTCAAATTTGAGGCGCAGTTCCAAAAACTGTCGACGGGCGGAATGATTTCCTATGCCGAAATCCCAAATATGAACAACAATATAGCAGCTGTCGAATCGATGATACGCTTCATTTACGACAATATACAATATGCCGAATTCAATACCAAGTCGGATTTCTGCCACCAATGCAAATTCGACGGCGAAATAATAATAAACGATGACGGCGATTGGGAATGCCCTGTATGTCACAACAAGGACAAATCCAAGATGAATGTCACCAGAAGAACCTGCGGCTACCTCGGCGAAAACTTCTGGAACGAGGGCAGAACAAAAGAAATCAAAAGCAGAGTACTGCATATCTAAATCATGCAGACTCAAGCCTTTGATCCAGTTCTCTCCCTAATGCCGCTAATTGTTTCATATCAGATGTGCTGCTTACTCCAAACGGATTAAAAGAAAAGCTGCCCGTGATTGTTTTATATTCTGCCGGACGTGCCTTAAGCGATAAACTCCCTTCTTCGGTACTTATTTCCACTTGTACCATTCTGTCATGCTCCGCCTTTATTTTGCAGAATAAGACATCTCCGGCTAAAATTTCATTTCCGCTTTCCCAAACACTTACATTGCGCCCATTCAACCGGACAAAAAAATCCTTTGCCGCATACTTCCGCGTTTTTTTCAAAAGGAAATATGTTATGTATATTCCGGGCAAAAATGCAATCCACGCAAATTCAGGGCGCTCTCTTAAAAAATCATACGCTCCGGAGTAAAACAATGTAAGATATATTGCTAAACTTGGAAATATCAGGCTTACCGGGAAACACAAGCCCATAATCATCTCTCCCTTTGAAGTCACCGCCTTGAATTCATAAGTATTCACGTCCGCCTCCGCAAATTTACGCTGTTTACACTTCCGTCCAATCGTTGCTTAATTCAACTCAATATTTACACTATGCTGACAAAAGTGTCAAATGCCGAAGCACACAAAGAATGCTATAATTAAATAAAAAAGCGAAAAACAATTATTTGGAGGAATATGAGGTACGGTCAAATAAGAAAATATGATATAGCAAACGGTCCGGGCATCAGAACGAGCATATTTGTCACCGGCTGCACTCATAACTGCAAAGGTTGTTTCAATCAGCAGTATATGGATTTCAATTACGGCGAACTGTGGACAGACAAACAAACAAATTTAGTAGCAGCTTGCCTTGCAGAAAATATAATAGCCGGTCTTTCCATACTCGGAGGCGAACCATTCCAAAATGCGGTCGCGCTCACAGAAATACTCACGCAGCTAAAGGAAAAAATGTCAAAATCAGGAATGTCGGAAAAACCGATATGGATTTATTCGGGCTACACATTCGAAGAAATACTTGCGGACGAAGCGCGCAAAAAACTGCTTACTCTCTGCAATGTGTTGGTCGACGGGCGATTTGTTGAAGAACTAAAAAATATTCGCCTAAAATTTCGCGGCTCAGAAAATCAAAGAATAATAGATATAAAAAAATCGCTCGAACTCGGCGTCCCGGTGCTCATCCCCGACACAGAAATATCATAGCAATACAATAAGCAAAATATTTGCCAAAAAACTAACCTCTGTCCACATATGCGAACAGAGGTTTTCAGTACAAACCCAAACCATTTGACAAGCGCTTTATTGCTTATAGTTTGACATCAGTATCCGACGAAATTATCCAATTTAATATTATCCTCAGCCACGCCGATTCCCATCAGCTTCTCTTTAAAAGCTTTGTTCATTCCGGGTGAGCCGGCGACAAGATATTCCGAGTTATTCAAGTTTTCGGCAGCGTACTTATCCACGCTGTCGATAAATTCATCTCGCTGCGAAATATATCTGAGATCCAAATTAGGCATCGCCTTGGTTATCTGATCAAACGCTTCTTTATAAGCAAACTCTCCCCTGTCATCCGAATACAACACCACAATTTGATGTGATTCGTCATTATTATGCGACCATTTTTTGAGTATCGATCTTATTGGAGTTATGCCGATTCCACCAGCTATTACAAAGGTTTTTCCATACTCCTTGTGGAACGCGAAATCACCTCGCGGAGTCGCCACAAGCATTTTGTCCCCAACTTTTATCTTGTTCAAAAGTATTTCCTTATAACTCGTATGCTGCTCGGCAATTCGAGTTGTGAACATCAAAAACCCGTCCTCCGGTGCCGAAGCAATCGAAAAGACGCGAGTTTCCCTATCGCCATCATCGACCCTATGATCCGCGAACTTCCAGGCGACATGCTGACCTGCAGCAAATGTATACCCCGCAGGTATATCAAAAATAAAACTATATGTATCGCTGGTTTCTTTTTTTATTTCTTTTAGTACAATTTCAAAAAATTCCATACTACCTCCATTTTGTATTATAGCAGATGTACTTCCAAACAAAAACAAATTCACATATATGTATCAAAAATTTACACATTCAAAACGACACAAAGCGACCGAAGTCGCTTTGTGTCTGCGAGCAGTATAAACTACACTAATAAGGAGGCTACGCCTTAATTCTCTTTTCTGTAATTATTTTCTGTACATAAATCAGCACAGCGAGCGTTGCAAAACCGACAGCCAATGTAATAATAGCGTTATTTGTAATACCACCGGCAATAAATCCGATAAACGAAGCAACTGCAACTGTTATAGCGTATGGCAGCTGAGTTCTTACGTGCTCAATATGTCTGCAGCCTGCGCCGGCAGAAGAAAGTATGGTTGTATCGGAGATAGGAGAAGAGTGATCTCCGAAGATCGAACCCGCAAAGATTGCAGCGAATATAATTGCATACATGTGCTCTATGCCGAGCTCTCTCACAATAGGAATAATAATCGGAATTAGAATACCGAATGTTCCCCACGCAGTACCTGTCGAGAATGACATGACCGCACCGATCAAGAAGAGAATAGGAGGAAGCATTGCAGCTACATTCTGTCCTTCAATAAGCGAGGCGATAAACTTACCTGTATTAAGGTACTCATCCTTTGTAACCGCACCGATAGACCATGCAAGAATGAGAATCATCATAGCAGGAACCATTGATTTAACGCCTTCAAACATAGATTCCATAAAATCTTTGAAAGACAGAAGTTTTCTTGGAATATACATTAAGAAAGCAACGCACAGTGCCAGCAATCCTCCTAATACGAGCGAAAGGTTTGTGCTCGCATCGCCGAATATTTCAGTAAGAGTCGGATTTTCAACCGATTCTGTGATTGACATATAGCCTGTGTGATACATAAAGAAGATAGTGAATACGATAAGCGCAAGCACCGGAATCACAAGATCCCACACTGTACCCTTGTCGGAAACCTTGACATCAAGTTCTTTCTGCTGACCTGCATCGAGCGAAGAGTCAACTTCTTCGTGATCTCTCATAGGGCCGATCTCATGTTTAGAGAAGCAGAAATACAAAACCATACCGATCGTCAAAAGTGCGTAAAGGTTAAAAGGAATCGAGCTGATAAACAGGCTCATACCGCCCTCTACTCCTTCGTCGGAGAACGTGGAGATAACCGCAGCAGCCCAAGACGACACCGGAGCTATGATACAGATCGGAGCAGCAGTCGAGTCGATAATATACGCAAGCTTTGCTCTGGAAACCTTGTATTTGTCAGTAACAGGTCTCATTACAGTACCGACGGTGAGACAGTTGAAATAGTCGTCGATAAAGATAAGTACGCCCAAGATAGCTGTTGCAAGCTGAGCGCCGGCTTTGTTCTTAATCCTTTTTGAAGCCCATTCGCCATAAGCAAAAGAGCCGCCCGCCTTTGTCACAACAACGACCAAGCATCCGAGCAAGCTCAGGAAGAGCAGCATCGAACTATTGTCCGATATCTGAGTACCGATCAGATTTCCGAGCTGCTTGATGACAGCCAATAAACCGCCTTCCGGGAAAGCTGCAGGGTCAGGATATCCTACGACAAAAATCACCAAACCTGTAACAATACCGAAGAGCAGCGACGATAAAACTTCTTTTGTAGCAATTGCCAAGACAATCGCGATCAGTGGTGGAATAATTGACAACCAACCATAATTAAGTTCCATAAAAGTCCCCCTTTAGTAGTAACTACAAAAAATATACATCAATTCAAAGTTTATTTCAAGATAAATTTTGAATTT